>NZ_JBWKPN010000019.1:0-150314 GCF_059418265.1 Variovorax sp. GW821-FHT09B05 | reverse complement strand
GGTGACGACGGCCTGCTGGGCGGCGTGCTCGGCGGTGACGGCGGCCTGCTCGGCGGCATCCTGGGCGACGACGGCCTTCTGGGCGGCGTGCTCGGCGGTGACGGCGGCCTGCTCGGTGGCATCCTGGGCGACGACGGCCTGCTGGGCGGCGTGCTCGGCGGTGACGGTGGCCTGCTCGGCGGCATCCTGGGCGACGACGGCCTTCTGGGTGGCGTGCTCGGCGGTGACGGCGGCCTGCTCGGCGGCATCCTGGGCGACGACGGCCTGCTGGGCGGTGTGCTCGGTGGCGACGGTGGTCTGCTCGGCGGTGTGCTGGGTGACGACGGTCTGCTGGGTGGCGTGCTCGGCGGTGGCGAAGGCGGCCTGCTCGGCGGCATCCTGGGTGACGACGGCCTGCTGGGCGGTGTCCTCGGCGGTGACGGCGGTCTGCTCGGCGGTGTGCTGGGCGACGGCGGCGTGCTGGGTGGCGTGCTCGGCGGCGGCGAAGGCGGCCTGCTCGGCGGCGTCCTCGGCGACGACGGCCTGGTCGGCGGCCTGCTCGGCAACGACGGCCTGGTCGGCGGCCTGCTGGGCAACGACGGCCTCGTCGGCAGCCTGCTCGGCTCGCTCGGCGGCGACGGCCCGTTGGCCAACATCCTGCAGCCGGTCACCGACATCCTCGGCGGCCTGACGGGTGGCGCGACGCCGGTGGTCGATTCGCTGACCGGCACCAGCGCCGGTGCGCTGGCCCCGGTGACCGACATCCTGGCGGGCGCCTCCGGTGCCGCGGCGCCGGTGGTCGACACGGTGGCCAACGTGCTGGACGGCGTGGACCACGCCCTGGGTACCAACCTGACCCAGGTCGTGACCCCGATCACCAGCCAGGTCGAGCACACGGTCGGCAACGTGGTGACCCCGGTCGCCAACATCCTGCACGGCCTGCTGGGCTGATCCGGTCACGGACAGTGGACGGAAAAAAGAGAACGAGCAGCAGAAGAAAGGACGGACCGGCAACGGTCCGTCCTCTGAAAGGAACGGTATGAAGACGAGTTTCCGGATACTGGCCATCGCGGCACTGGGCGCCAGCCTGGTCGCCTGCGGCACCGGGCCCAAGCAGGGCCGCGACGACGCGACCTACTACTACTCCAACAAGGGGGCGAGCGCGGTCGCCAAGGTCGAACCGCCGCCCCCGCCGCCGGTGCAGAACGGCCCGGCCGGCGTGTCGAAGATCGTGTACTTCGACTTCGACAAATACGACATCAAGCCCGAGTACCGCAACATCGTCGAGGCGCACGCCAGCTTCCTGCGCAATCGCCCGACGAGCCGCGTCGTGCTCGAAGGCCACACCGACTCGCGCGGTGGCCGCGAATACAACCTCGCGCTGGGCCAGCGCCGTGCCGAAGCCGTGCAGCGCGCCCTGACGCAGCTGGGCGTGCCCGCCGAACGGCTCGAAGCCATCAGCTGGGGCATGGAAAAACCCGCATCGCTTGCCAACACCGAGGAGGGCTACCAGCTCAATCGCCGCGCCGAATTCAGCTACCGCTGAACCAGGGAACTGCGATGCCTTCGATGGCAGCTCCCGGTCTTCCGAGTCATCGCGGCAACGCATGACGAAGAGGGCCGGTTGCCCGTTTTCGACCGGGGCCGAATGATGTCCTTTTCCGATCAGCTCCACGCCTGCCACGAGCGACTCGTCTCGGTGTGCGCGGCGCTGCCGGCGCCATACCCGGCCTTCACGCTGTTCTTCTCGGTGAGCGACGGCACGCAGCGGGCGCACGTGGTGCACACCCGCGCGGCCGTGCTCGAGACCGCCTGGCGCGAAGGCGCCGAGCAGGTCGAGCGCTGGGTGCACGAGCACGGCATCGTCTCGCCCTGGCTGCGCATCGACTGGGTCGAGGGCGCGAGCCCGATCGACTGGGTCCAGTTCAAGGGACAGCTGGCGTCGGTCAAGCGTAACTACTTCCGCCTCGGCCTGGCCTTCGACAAGGACTTCGAGCTCGCGTTCACCGAGCAGGAGCTCAATGCGAACGCGATGCTCAGCGGCGACTCGACCATCGCGCACGCGGTGGTGAACCCGCGCAACTTCGAGCTCTATGCCGATGCGCGCTTCGGCCGCCGGCTCTCGCTCGACCTGCCGGGCGACCAGCCGGTGTTCCTGCTGGCGACCGTGGGCCTGTTCTGCCAGCCCGACGGCGTGGTGCACAAGCTCGTGGGCACGGGGCTCGATGCCGGCCGGCGCCAGCTGCCCGCGCTCAATCCGCAGTCCACGCTCGACCTGGTGCGCAGCGGCGCCTCGTACCTGGCGCGCCAGGTGCAGGCCGACGGCCTGTTCGTCTACGGCTACTTCCCCTGCTTCGACCGGCGCATCCCGACCTACGACGCGATGCGCCATGCGAGCGCGCTCTACGCCATGATCGAGGCGTGGGAGATCACGCGCGACGAGACGCTGCGCGCGGCCATCGAGCGCGCGCTCGATCGCCTGGTGCATCACCTGATCCGCGACTACAAGCTCGCCGACGGCCGCGACATCTCGTTCCTGGTCGACACCGGCGGCGAGATCCGACTCGGCGGCAACGCGGCCTGCGTGCTGGCGCTCGTGAAGTACTGCGAGGCCATGGACACGCGGCGCTGGCTGCCGCTGCTCGACAAGCTCGCGCTGGGCATCTCCTCGCTGCAGGACCCGGCGACGGGCCGCTTCAACCACGTCATCCATGCGAACGACCTGACGCTCAAGCAGGCCTCGCGGATCATCTACTACGACGGCCAGGCCTCCTACGGCCTGCTGCGCCTCTACGGCCTCACGCGCGATCCCCAATGGCTCGCGGTGGTGGAGAAGGCCTTCGACCACTTCATCGCCAGCCAGCACTGGCAGGCGCACGACCACTGGTTGAGCTGCTGCGTCAACGAGCTCGCGCGCTGGAGCCCGCAGGAGCGCTACTTCCGCTTCGGGCTGCAGAACGTCGCGGGCTACCTCGACTTCGTGCTCGACCGCAAGACCACCTTCCCGACGCTGCTCGAGCTGATGCTCGCCGCGCAGCAGATGCTGCAGCGGCTCGAGGGCATGCCCGCGATGCGGCACCTGCTCGACGAGCTCGACGTCGAGAAGTTCTACCGCGCGCTCGACTACCGCGCGCACTACCTGCTCAACGGCTACTTCTGGCCCGAGATGGCGATGTACTTCCGCCGTCCCTCGACCATCGTCGGCTCGTTCTTCATCCGCCACCACGCGTTCCGCGTGCGCATCGACGACGTCGAGCAGTACGTCTCGGGCTTCGTGGCCTTCCACCGCTACCTGGTGGAGCGCCGCACGCTGCATGGCGCGGGCGCCGGCGCGGTGGCCGGCGGCGGCATCTCGGTCGGCCAGGGCGGACCGCGCGACGACGGCGGCACCTGGACCGCGAGCGAGATGGCGCGCGTGACCGGCGGCGAATGGGTGGTGAAGCCCGAGGACGGCTGGCGCGCCAGCGGCGTCGCGCAGCGCTCCTTCCTGCGCAAGGGCCGCGTGGTGTTCGAGAACCAGACCCGCAACGCCAAGGCGCCGCTCGCGGCCGTCGCGCTCAAGGGCGTGCTGCAGCCCGCGGCCGCCGTGCTGTGCGTCGATCCCAAGCCGCATCTCGACAAGCGCGTGCCGGTGCTCAAGGTGGCCGACCTGCCGCAGGCCGTGCTGCAGCTCGGCACCCATGCACGCGCCGAGTTCAACGGCGGCGTCTGCGCGGTGGTGGGGCAGGGCGTCGCCGGCTCGACCGTGGCGGCCATGATGGCCAGCGCGCTCACCGTGTGGGGCGAGGTCGGCCAGCCCGAAGGCAGCATCAGCCTGCCGTCGGGCATCGCATGGAACCTCACCTGCCTGCCGCGCCACGCCGCGTACTGGGTGCTCGACATGAGTCAGTCGCAGCTGCCCGCGTCGACGCAGCTGGTGCGCCCGACGCTCGCGGTGATCACCGGCCTGTCGGCCGCGGCGCAGAAGCACCGTGGCCCGGCCGAGGCCGCCGCGCGGCAGGACGCGCGCATCTTCCTCGGCATGACCGCCGGCGACAGCGTGGTGCTGAACCGCGACATGGTCGAGTACCCGGTGTTCGCCGAGGCCGCGGCCGAACGCCAGCTGCAGGTGGTGAGCTACGGCGAGCACCGCGCGGCCGACGTGCGGCTGGTCTCCTTCGACCATGGCGAGGTGAAGGCGATGGTGGCCGGCGAGCCGCTGCAGCTGCGCCTGAACGCGCCCGGCCGCCACATGGGCATGAGCGCCGTCGCCGGCCTGGCCGCGCTGACCGCGCTGCGGCTGCCGCTGACCGCGGCGGTCGAACCCTTCGCGCAGTTCGAGCCGCCCGGCGGGCGCGGCGCGCTGCACACCATCCACATCGGCGGCGGCAGCTTCAAGCTGATCGACGAGACCTACGACGCCAACCCGAGCTCGATGCGCGCCGCGCTCGAACTGCTGGCGCAGGCCCCGTGCGAGCCCGCGCGCCGCGTGGCGATCCTCGGCGACATGCAGGAGCTGGGTCCGGCGGCCCAGCGCCATCACCTCGATCTCGAGCCCGAGCTGCTGGCCACGCAGGCCGACCGCGTGCTGCTGTGCGGACCGCTGATGCGGGCCCTGCATGCGCGCATCAGCTCGAAGGTGCGTTCGCACTGGTTCGTCGACGTCTCCGATTTGTCGACCGCGCTGGGCAGCCTGCTCCAGCCGGGCGACTGGGTGCTCGCGAAAAGCTCCGCGGGCGTGGGTCTGTCCCGGCTCGCCCGGGTTTTGAAAGCACTGCCATGACCAGACTGGATGCACTCCTTCATCTGCCCGCGCAGCAGGAGACCGCCCCGGCGCGCCGCTGGTGGACCCGCTGGGCCCAGCTGCTGTGCGCGTGGGTCGTCTGCATGCTGCTGTGCGTCAATGTCGCGATCCTGCTGGACCGGGGTTTGCCCGGAGACGACGAACCCGCACAGGCCGCGAATACTCGGAAGACGGTCGCTTGCAGCACCGTCGTCCTGCCCACCGAAATCGTCTCGCATCGAGCCGCGACAGGGTCTGACCGACCCCTGACCAAAGCCTCGAATTGCACTGCTTTCTAGAGTGAAATATTGCCTTGTAACAGTCGGGTAACAGTTGATAATGAAGCCGTTGCGTCATCGCCTGACGGGATCGGCTTTCGCCCATGATCAAGTTTCTCCTGCCCACTCAACTGGTCGCCGAGCGGCCCGTGGAGCCCGGTGCCAGTCCCTATGCGGGCGCCCTCCACACCGCGTTTCGTGATGCCTACCCGCTGATCAAGAGCGCGGCCTGGCGCTCCATTCCGATCAGCCTGTTCGGGCTGCTGCCTTCGATCTTCCTGCTGCAGGTCTACGACCGCGTGCTCTCGCGCAGCGGCGTCTCGACGCTGGCGGCGCTGGTCAGCGGCATCCTGTTCTTCCTGTGCATCGAGTTCTGGCTGCGCACGCGCCGTTCGCGCCTGCTGCGCAACGCGGGCGCGATCATCGACCACGGCGTCTCGGGCGCGTTGATGGGCTCCATGCTCGGTCGTCCGCTGCGCGCGCTCGAGGCGCGGCCGGCCTCGGTGTGGCACCTGTACTTCCGCGACGTCGGCTCGGTGCGCGGCACCGTCACCGGCGGTCTCGCGCAATCGATCTTCGACCTGCCGATGGCGGTGTTCGGGCTGGTGGTGATCGGCATCGTCGCGCTGCCGGTGCTGCCGGTGGTGGTGGCCTTCCTCGCGATCCTCTCGTTCCTCGCCTGGTGGTGGGCCGACGAGGTGCGCGCCGGCCGCGTCGAGGAGGTGCAGCGCGGCCGCGGCCTCGACCGCATGACGGCCGAGATCTGCCATGCGCGCGAGACGCTCAAGTCGCAGGCCAACGACGGCCCCATCATCGAGATGTGGCAGAAGACCTACAACGACTGGCTCACCGAGAGCTTCACCAAGAACGGCCAGATCGAGACCGCGCGCGACGGCACCACGGTGCTGCTGACGGTGTTCTCGGTGATCGTGGTCACGGTGGGCGCGATCTCGGTGATGGAGCAGTGGATGACGGTCGGCGGCCTCGTGGCCTCCAACATGCTCGCGCTGCGCGCACTGCAGCCGATCGCCGGCCTGGTCTCGAACTGGCGCTCGCTGGCCACCGCCAAGGAAGCCGCCAAGCGCCTCGAGACCGTGCTCGGCGAGCCGGTGGAGAAGCCGCCGGTGGGCATGGCCCTGCCGCAGCCGCTGGGCCGCATCACGCTCAAGGACGTGAGCTTCAGCTTCACCGAGAACGCGCAGAAGGCGGTCATCGAGAACCTCGACCTCGACATCGGCCCGGGCGGCCTGCACGTCATCGTCGGGCGCAACGGCGCGGGCAAGTCCACGCTGGTCAAGCTGCTCTCGGGCCTGTACACGCCCACGCACGGCGTCGTCAGCATCGGCGAGTACGACCTCTCGCAGTTCGGCCGCGAGGAGCTGTCGCGCTGGATCAGCTACCTCTCGCAGGAGGTCTACTGGTTCGGCGGTTCGCTGATCGACGTCATGCGCCGCACCGCGCCGGGCCAGAGCGACGAGCAGATCGTCGCCGCCTGCAAGCTCTCGGGCGCGCACGACTTCATCTCGCGGCTGCCCGATGGCTACCGCTCGATGGTGGGCGAGGGCGGCACCGGCCTGTCGGTGGGCGAACGCCGCAAGCTCGCGCTGGCCATGAGCTTCCTGCGCAAGCCCTCGGTGCTGGTGCTCGACGAGCCCAGCAACGACCTCGACTTCCAGAGCGAGCGCGCGCTGCTGGCTACGCTGCTGGCGGTGGCCAAGGTGCGCACCGTGGTGGTGGTCACGCACTCGCTGCGCATCGTCTCGGCCGCCAGCCATGTCTACCACGTGACCGGCGAAGGCTCGGTCGAACAGGGCACGGCCGCGGTGATGGTGCCGAAGCTGTTCGGCGTGAAGAAGGCGCTGGTGGCACTGCCCGAAGGCGGTGGCGAGGATGGCGAATCCGCCGCCCGCTCGATCGCCTGATGCGCTGAATTTGTTTATGGATTGGACCGATCGACCGATGACCGAGTGCGACGACCGAGTGCCCGCAGGGGAGACGAGATCTTGAAAGCCGATCTGCCGCAGGTCCTGCAGACCGAAGACCAGAAGCGCGCCGCCCAGATCACGCCCGAGGGCCGCCGGCGCCAGTGGCTGCTCGGCGGCCTGATCGGCGTGTTCGCGGTGGTCGGCCTGGGCTTCCCGATGGAGACCGTCGTGGTCGCGCCCGGGCGCGTGATTCCCTCCGACCGCGTGAAGTCGATCCAGCATCTGGAAGGCGGCATCGTCAGCGCCGTGCTCGTGAAGGAAGGCGACCACGTCAAGCAGGGCCAGTCGCTGGTCGAGATCGACCTCGGCGGCAGCGGCCTCAACCTCGAGGAACTGACCGCGCGCTATGCCGCCACCCAGGCCACGCGCGTGCGCCTGCTGGCCGAGAGCCGCGGCCAGCCGCTCAAGCGCGACACCTTCGCCAAGGACATCGATGAAGGCGTGTACGCCGGCGAGACCGGCGCCTACGACGCGCGCGCGCTCGAGCAGCGCGGCGTGATGGCCGGCGCGATCTCCGGCCTCGAGGCCGCGCGCAGCCGGCAGCTCGAGCAGCAGGCCAAGGTCAAGGGCCTGAGCGATCGGCTCGACCTGATGCAGAAGGAGCTCGAGGTGTCCGAGCAGCTGCTCAAGGAGAAGCTGGTCGGCCAGGTCGAGGTGCTCGAGAAGCGCCGCCAGGCCGAGGCCGCGCGCAGCGAACTCGCGGTGGCGCGCCAGGGCGTGATCTCGGCCAACGCCGCGATCACCGAGGCGCAGGCCAAGATGGCCGAGGCCGAGGGGCGCTTCCGGCGCCGCGCCTCGGACGAGCTCGCCACCGTCGAGCGCCAGTTCGCGAGCCTGAGCGAGGACCTCGCGCGCGCCCGCACGCAGCGTTCGCGCACCGAGGTCAAGGCGCCGTCGGACGGCATCGTCAAGGGCCTGCGCAGCGGCAGCCCCGGCTGGGTGGTGAAGCCTGGCGAGGCCATCCTCGAGGTCGTGCCCGACAAGGACGAGATCATGATCGAGGCGCGGCTCAATCCGAACGACCGCGGCTTCGTCGAGGTCGGCCAGCAGTCCACGGTCAAGATCACCGCCTACGACTACCTGCGCTACGGCGCCGTCGAGGGCAAGGTCACGCTGGTGGCGGCCGATGCCGACCGCGACCCCGCGATCGCCAACGGCGCACCGTACTACCGGCTCCTGATCAGCACCGACAAGTCCTTCGTCGGCCACAAGGAAAACCGCATCACCGTCGGCATGGAGTCCGAGGTCGACCTCAAGGTCGGCACCGATCCCTTCATCTGGTACATCCTGCGTCCCGTGCTCAAGCTGCGGCGCGAAGCCTTCCGCGAACCATGAAGCGCCGCCCGACCAACAGCCGGCGCCCGGCGGGCACCGGCGTGCTGTGCGCGGCGCTGTGCGCCAGCTTCGCGCTGCCGCACACCGCGATGTCGCAAGAGACGCAGGGCCCCCAGGATCCGCCGCCCTCGCTGATGCTCGCGCGGCGCCTGACCGCGCCCTCGATCGGCACCGCCGGCTACGTGCAGCGCGTGAAGCAGGCGCTGGTCGTGCTGTCGCAGGAATACCCCGAGGTGCAGACCGCGCAGGCGGCCGCCAACACCAGCGGCTTCCAGATCGACCAGGCCAAGAAGGCGCGCTATCCGCGCTTCAAGGTCGGCACCTCCTCGGGCAACTACAACAGCGGCGCCGCCAACGCGCAGACCCAGAGCTACAACGTGATCACCGCCGAGGCGCGCATGAGCCTGCTCGACGGCGGCGCGATCAGCGCCTCGATCCGTGCCGCCGAGGCCGGCAACGAGGCCGACGGCCAGGCCGTCACCACCACCTCGCAGAAAGTGGTGCTCGATGCCCTGACCGCCTACCTGCAGGTGCAGCGCTTCGACCTCAAGAAGGAGATCGCGCACCGCTCCACCGAGATCGTGGCCGAGCTCTCGAAGGCCGAGGCGCGCCGCGTCGCGCTCGGCGCCACCGGCGAGAACGACCTCAACATGGCCAGCGCGCGCCGCGCCAGCGTGGCCGCGCGCGAGGCCGACTTCGAGGCCCAGCGCGACGAGGCCATCGCCAAGTTCCGCAGCTATTTCAAGTTCACGCCCATCACGCGCAACCTGCCGGTTCTGGCCGCGCCGCCGCAGTGGCGCATCGATTCGCAGGCCGAGGCGCTGCGCCGCGCCGAGGACCGCAGCACCGAGATCGCCGAGGCCCAGGGCCGCATCAACAAGGCCAAGGCGCTGGTCGAGCAGCAGGAGGCCAGCATCTGGCCCACCGTCGATGCCGTGATCGTGAAGAGCAAGGACCCGCGCGGCGTGTCGCCGCAGGATCCCACGCGCACCGCGCTCGAGCTGAGCTGGAATTTCGGCAGCGGCTTCGACCGGCAGCTGCGCGTGCGCACCGCCATGGCCGAGGTCGAGAACCAGGAGGCCAAGCTCGAGGGCGTGAAGCTCAACCTGTTCGAGCTCACCAGTGCCTCGTGGTCGCGCACCGTCTCGGGCCGCGAGCGCGAGCGCCAGCTGATGGAGGCCGTGAGCACTTCGGGCCAGGCCTTCCGCGGCCGCCGCCGCCTGCTCGAGTTCGGCCGCGACACCCTGCCGCAGGTGCTCGATGCCCAGCTCGAGTACTACAACCTGCTGTTCGACTACGTCGATGCCGTGTTCGACCTGCGCGTCAATGAGCTGCGCCTGGCGCGCACCACCGGCGAGCTGCGCATCGATGCCGAGGGCAGCAACGAATGGGTCGACCGCGTCTTCGGCGCGCCGAGCCGCACCGTGCTGACCGAGGACGGCTTGCTGAGCGGCCCGTGCCTGGCGAGCAATTCGACCTGCGCGACCGAGGCGTCGGTGGACCGCTCGCAGAACGCGCAGCCCGTGACCCTGCGGCGCGCCGAGCGCCTGCCGACCACCAACTGACGAAGAGAAAAGGCGGGCGGGCGGCCGGCGCATCAGCGCGCGGCCGCGTGGCCGCGTGGCCGCTCAGGCGTCTTCCGGAATGCCCGGTTCGCCGTCGAGGATCTGGTACTTGCGCATCTTCTCCCACAGCACCTTGCGGCTGATGCCCAGGTGCTGCGCCGTGTCCTGGCGCTTCCAGTCGTTGATCTCGAGCGCCGCGATGATGCGGTTGCGTTCGCTGCCGTTCCAGCCCTTGCGCTGATCGCCGCCGGCGGCATCGAAGGCGCTGCTCGTGCCCACCGCGTTCGCGCCCAGGCCCATGCCGCCGCCCGGCCCGGTGGCCGCGGGCGTGCCACGGGTCAGCGCGATCGCGCGCTGGATCAGGTGCTGGTCCCAGCTGTGCAGCTGCCGCGCGATCACGCCCACGCGTTCCGCGAGGTTGCGCAGCTGGCGCACGTTACCGGGGAAGTAGGTCTCGGCCACCGCGTCGCTGAGCCAGTGCGGCGTTTCGCCGAGCACCTCGAGCTGGTCGCCCAGCACGTTGGCCAGCAGTGCCTTGAAGATCGCGATCTTGTCGATCTCGCCGCGCTCCTCGAGGCTGGGCACGTGCAGCTCGATCACCGCGAGGCGGTAGAACAGGTCGGCGCGGAATTCGCCGCTGGCCACCATCTCGCGCAGGTTGCGGTTGGTCGCCGCCACCAGCCGGAAGTCGACCCGGATCGGCGAGGTCGCGCCGAGCCGCGTGACCGCGCCGTCCTCGAGCACGCGCAGCAGCTTCACCTGCTGGTACTTCGGCAGGTCGCCGATCTCGTCGAGGAACAGCGTGCCGCCCGTGGCCTGCTCGAAGTAGCCGCGGTGCGCATGCACCGCGCCCGTGAACGAGCCCTTGGCATGGCCGAAGAACAGCGACTCGAACAGCCCGTCGGGAATCGCGCCGCAGTTCACCGCCACGAACGCGCCCTTGCTGTAGTTCTGGTGGCCCAGGTGCAGCTGTTGCGCGATGCGTTCCTTGCCCACCCCGGTCTCGCCGCGCACCAGCACGCTGTGGTCGCAATCGGCGAAGGCATTGACCTCGGCCAGCAGCGACTTCATCGCTTCGGAGTGCGCCACCAGCTCGTCGAGCGGCTGCGGCGCCACGTCGCGCGCGCGCAGTTGCCGCACCAGCTTCGCGACCATCGTGCGCAGTTCGGCGCAGGTGAAGTCGTAGGGCAGCACGTGCAGGTACTCGGGCGGATAGGTGCGCGAGTCGCGCTCGCGCGAAGCCGCCGCGACCCAGATCACCGGCATGCCCTGCAGCAGCTCGGTCGCCTGCGGCAGCCCGCCGCCATCGATGACCGTGACGCTGATGATCGCCACCGACGGCCGCATCGCCGCCGTGCGGTCCTGCGAAGGCGGGGGCATGCCGTCGGCCCGGATCACCTCGACATCGAAGCTCGCCATGCAGCGGGCGATGCGGTCGAGGATGTCGGCCTTTCCTTCCCAGACAAAGAGGTCGAGTTCGTCGAAATTGGGGGAGGCGCTCATTGGCTCGAGAGAAACGAAGCGGGGGGCTGGAGATATTGCACTTCTTCTTCAGTAGACGAGGATGGGCGCCGCATTGCAATCCAGCGCGCGCAGGTTGACGTCGACCTGGCCCAGATGGAGGCCCAGGATCTTTTGCAGGATCGGGGTCAGGACATCTTTGCCGAGACTGTCCAGCACCGGTTGCAGCGCGCTGAGCAGGAACGAGACAAGCGAGAGGATCGCGTTGGGTGGACTGGAGGAGCCGCCGCTCGAAGTGTTCTTCAGGCTGTCCGCGATCTCGTTGATGCATCCCGCGTCCGTGCCCGAGCCGCCGAACAGGCCGCCCCCCGTGCATTGATTGCCGAGCAAGCCGCCCAGGATGCCGCCGAGCACGTCGCCGACGGCGCCCAGCAGGTTGCCGACCAGGTTGCCGATGCTCTGCAGGAGGCCGATCACGTTCAGCGTCACGAGCTGGTTCAGGAGGTCCAGCGTGTTGTTGACCACACCGCCGAGGAAACCGCTCAATCCGTTCGCGGCCGCGGTGATCTTGTCGTTGACCTGTCCCAGGCGGGTCTGCCTGCAATCGCGCGTGGTGCAGGCGGGCGTTCCCCAGAGCGCCTTGGCCATCTCGGCGCGCTGCGCCGGGGTGGGGGTTACGCCCGTGCTGAGCGAGTTGGCCAGCAGTGCCGCGAGCAGTGCATTCGTCAGGTTCTTGAGCGTGGTGCCCAGCAGCAGGTCGTTGCCGACGGTCTTCGTTTCGCCCGCGGCGAGGGTCACGGAGGTGTCGATCGGAAGTGGGTCGACCTTCAGCTTCGTGTTCAGCGAGATCAGATTGATGCCCAGGAGACTGACCTTGAGCAGTTGATCGTTCGTCAGGTTCGCGTCGCAGCTCGCGCTGGTCGAGAAGATTTCGTCCTCTTTCGTGGGGTCTGCGCCGGGACGTCCCACGCACAGCTTGAGTACCGAGGCCTTCACCGCGATCCGCGCCTGGTCGACACCGCTCGAGGTCCGCAGGCTGGCGGTGCACATCTCCGCGGCGGTGCCGGTGCCGGTCACGGCATCGAGCATGATGGGAAGATTCAGGCGCACGAGGCTTCCCACCACGGGAATGCTGCCCGTATCGATCTGGACGAAGGTCCGGACCTGGCCGGTGTAGGCGGTGGCACCGACGCCGCCGACCGCGATCGACGGTGGCTCGATCAACGCGACCTTGGCTTTCACGAGGTTGGCGACGTTCAGGCCGGTGACCTCGATCGCATGCTTCTGCGTGGCGACGCCGATCCCTGCGAACAGGACATCGAAGGCGTTCAGGCCGACGTTCAGCGCGGACCCCACGGCGGAATCCGGCGCCACGATCTTCAGCAGCTTGCCCAGGGAAACGTCCAGGCTGTTCAAGCCGAGCTTGGCCTTGATGGCATTGAGCAAGGTCAGGTTGCTGTCGAGCAGATTGGTCAAGCCCGCGAGTTTCACCGTGGCATTCAGAAGGTCCGCGAGATTGACGGTCTTTGCATCGATCAGGGCGTTGATCTGGCCCACGGTCATGTCCGCAGTGACCGTGACGCCCAGTTCCTTGAGCAGGCCCGATGGGGTGATCTTGGCGTTGACCAGGCCGTCGTATCCCGCCAGCGAGCCCGACAGGTCGAGACCGATGCTCTTCAGCGAACGGCCGAGCAGCGAGTCGTTCTGGATCGTCACCAGCTTCGTGCCGACGGAGAAGGTGGCGACGGGCGAGCCCAGAGCGCCGACGGCCTGAACGCAGATGTTGCGGCTGCCGGAGAAGAAAGGCAGCAACGTCGGTGGCGCCTTCGTGATCCGCACGCGCACGGCGTTGTAGGGCAGGCCTCCCGGAATGAAGCGGTTTTCCTCGCCGGTCAGGCAGGCGGTGGCGCTGGCCGGTGGCGTGTTCGCAGGGGCCCAGTTGCCGCACTCGGGGGTGTTGATGGCGATGCCGGGAAGGTTCTGCCCCGCATTGGTGGTCGCGGCCGCGATGGCGGCGGCGCATCCGTTGGGCGTGACCAGGGCGCTCAGGCGCTGCGCGCCCGCCAGGGCCGAGAGATCCGCGGTCTTCTGGAACTCGCGCTTCATGAAGAACAGGTAGCCGAGCTCGGTGCCGATCAGCGCGATGACGATGAGGCTCAGCGCGATCGCGGTGTTGATGATGACCGAGCCGCGTTGCCGGCGGCGGCCGTGGGGAATCGATTGCATGGTGGCCTCTATACGGCGGGACGGGCCGCCGTCGCCTTGCCCAGAAGATTGGTCGGCATCCAGCTGCTCGTCCACGGGACGATGTTGGGAAGCACCGGGTTCTTGCTGTACGGATAGGTCACCTTGATGGTGATCTGGTCGGGCGAGGAGGTATTGATCTCGGGCGCCACCATCTTCGAGCGCAGCCAGGCCTTCTTCTGGTCGACGCTGGCGCCCGTGCTGGCCGGCGTGATCAGCGAGGAGGCCAGGGCGTCGTAGATGGCTTCCTGCACGCGCGGGTCGTTCATCGCCACGGTCTTGCCGATCCGGAGCACAGCGCGAGCGCCGTCCTCGGCCGAGCGGGCCACCACCTGCTGCGTGTACAGGACCGCACCGAAGGTGACGATTCCGTAGAGCGCGAGGAACAGCAGCGTGAAGACCAAGGCGAGCTCGACCGCGGCGATGCCGCGCTGGCGCTTGCGCAGGGCGTGCCTGGTGCCGATTCCGCAAGGACGATCTGTCATGACGGCCTCCCATCGAACAGCATGCTGGCCTTGCCCACGATCTGGCTCGGGAACACGAGACTCAGGATGGGCGGGAGCAATTGATTGACCTTGTCCGCCTTCACGGTCACGACGATCTGGCAGCGCTGGGTCCAGTCGGTGCCGAGCACGCAGTTGTCCGGTGCGCAGCGCGTGGCTTCGGCACCCTCGACGCGGCATATCTCCGCCGTCACCGCCAGCGGCTTCATTGCCGCAGGCATCCAGCTGGTGCGCTGCGTGGCGATGTCCACGGCGCGGGTCGCGCGTGCTGGCAGCGTCAGCTGATAGCGCAGCGCCGCGCGCGCACCGTCTTCCGCGGCGTTCTGCAGTCCCATGCGAAACGCGAGCAGCATGCCGTAGCTGAGGATCCCGTACAGCACGGCGAAGAAGATCAGGAACACGAGGGCGAACTCGACCGCATACATCCCGCGCTGCCCCCGGGACGGCGAGTGTCGGCTGCGGATGTATTTCATGTCGAACTCCTCGGATCAAGCGATCGATGATGGACGCCTACTTGCCGCCCGCACCGCTGTCGCCCGACGACTTGACGGACGAGTTGAATTTCTCGGGGATCGGGTATTCGAAGCTCTTGAGATAGCGTTCGTAGCTGCGGCCTGCCACGGGGCCGGCGATCGGGCGCGGCGTGCGCGACGCGATCTCGCCGCTGCGTTGCCATGCCAGCAGATTCAGGGTGGCATCACCGACCTCGAGCGGAGGAACGTCGAATTCCTCCTCTTCCACTTCGACCATCTGCGCATCGGGTGCGTCTTGCGCCGAGGGCGCCGCGGCCTGGGGCGCGGGCGCGGCCTGCGCCGCGTCCGGCACCTTCACCGTGGTCACGCTCTTGGAACCGGCTTCCTCGGGCTTGGCGGCATCGGATTGCGCGAATGCGTTCGGTGCGCCGAGCAGGAGCGCGGCGGCGAACGCGCAGGCGGACAGCGCGGAGACGGCGCCGTTGGATTCTTGGTTCTTCATGGTGTGCCTTGTGTGATCGGGGTCGGTGTGAGCGGTGCGGCCGCGGCCGAGGCGGAAGGATTCAATTGGCTGGCGGTGCGCACGCCGCCCATGCCGGCCCAGCGCGAGGGCTTGAGCGCGAGCGGAATGACCGCGGCGGCATCGTCGGATGCGAGGGTGGCAACCGCAGCGGCGTCGGGTGCGGGTGCAGGTGCGACAGCCACGGGTGCGGCAGGCGCCGTGGGTATCGCCGAAACGACGGGTGCCGCGTCCGCGGCAGGTGCCGTCGCGATGGGCGCCACCGGGCCCCGGGTTCCCCGCATCTGCTGCGCCGCGTCGCGCACGGCGGCGCGGGTCGCCTCGGGCATGCGGTTCGCGTCCATCAGCGCCGTGGCCTGTTCCCGCTGGTTGGTCGCTTCGAAGTAGAGCGCCAGATTGGCCTGGGCCTGCGTGCTGTCGGGCCGCAGCTGCAGTGCCTGCATCAGCGGCAGCCGCGCTTCGTCGAACTGCCCCGCGCGCAGGCTGGCATAGCCGAGGTCGCTGAGCAGCAGGGCGTCGGTCGGTGTGCGGCGCTGTGCCTGCCTGAGCAGTTGGGTGGCTTCGGCAAAGTTGCCCCGTGCACCTGCCAGCAGGCCCAGTCCCCGGTAGCCGGCGCTTTCCAGCGGCGTGGCCAGCAGGCGCTTGTAGGCGGCTTCGGCCGGCGCGGCCTGGCCGGTCTGGCGCAGGGCGTCGGCGCGCATGCGCGTGGAATCCGGCGACACGCCCCAGCGCTGTTCGAGCGCGTCGATGTGCGCGAGCGATGCGAACCACAGGCCCTGCTGCTGCATTTGGTCGACCACCTTGAGATAGGTCGCCTGGGTGTCGATGTTGGCGCTGGCCTTCGCTTCGGTCGCCGTCTCGAAGGCCTGCCGCTGCTGCGCGTCTTCGCCGGCGGCGTAGTGGTCCTTGGTGGCGGCGCAACCCGTGACCGCCAGCGCGATCGCGACGACCACGGGCAGCAGCAGGGCGGCGCGCAATTGCGGGGTGCGCATGGAAAGAGCGGCGTGCTTCATTTGATGACAGTCCCCAGCGAACGGAAGATTGCAATGACGCCCGGCCCCGCCGTCACGATCATCAGGGCCGGCAGCAGCGTCGTGACCATGACCGCGGTCATCTTCACGGTGATCTTTCCGATGCGTTCCTTCATCTCGGAGCGCCGGTGTTCGCGCAACCGGTCGCTGAAGACGCGCATGGGTTCCTGCACCGCACCGCCGTGGCGATCGACCTGCACCAGCAGGCCGACCAGGCTGCGGAGGTTCTCGTTGCGGTGCAAGGTGGCCAGGCGCTGCAGCGAATGCTCGCGCGTGCGGCCCTGGGTGTACTGGCGGTTGGCCAGCGTGAGCTCGTAGCCCAGCACCGGCAGGACATGGGCGAAGTCGGTCGCCATGATCTGCAGGCTCTGGTCGAGGCTCAGGCCCACGCCCTGCAGCAGCCTCAGCAGGTCGACGAACAGCGGAAGCTCGCGCGCGACCGCCATCCGGCGGCTGGCGGCGATGCGTCCGAGCACCCACTTGGGACCCATGAAGCCGATCACGAACAGTGCCGCGAACACCGACAGCACGACGCCGCGGGTCTGTCCCTCGCCCCACAGCACCAAGGTCAGCGTGGGCAGCAGCAGGGCCAGCAGGATGCGGGTGACGAGAAAGATCAGCTGCGCGCGCCGCGAGTTCAGGCCGCACTGGTCGATGAGGTTGCGGTCCTCGTCCGCGACCAGCGCGCGGCCGAGCTTCGAGTCGAGCCAGTGGAACGGCAGGTCGGCGTCGGGCTTGTAGGGCTGGTCGAGCGCGGAGGCGGCGTCGGCCGATCCGGCCGCGAGCGCCACCGTGCCCTGCTGGATCGCCTTGCCGATCGCCTGTCCGCTGCGTGCCCGCCGCAGTTCCGACACGACGAGGGTGCCGGCCGCGATCAGCAGGCCGAGGGCCAGCAGCGCGAGGCTGATGGCGGTCAAGGTGCCGGGTGTCAGCGTCATGCGATCCTCGCGAGCTTGTAGAGCAGCAGGCCGCCGAGCAACTGGAGTCCACCACTGGACAGGACGAGCAGCTTGCCGGTGTCGTCCTGCCACATGCCCAGGAAGTAGCTTGGGTTGCTCATGAAGATGAAGGCGCCGACGCCCAGCGGGAGCAGTCCGAGGATCCAGCCGGACAGCCGGGTTTCCGCTGACATCGCCACCAGTTCATGCTCGGCCTGCTCGTGGTCGCGCATGAAGTTGCTGACCCGCTCGAGCAGCAGGTCGGCGCGCCCGCCGTAGCGCACGCCCAGTCCGAGGATCGAGGCCAGCAGGAACATCTCCTCGATGCGGACGTTGGTCGCCGTCTGGTGCAGGGCCTTGTCGAGGTCGACGCCCGCACGAACCAGCGAAGCGGAGCGCTCGAGGTGGCCGCGCAGCGGCTCCTGCGTGGTGCCGATGGCGAGCTGGAACGCGGCCTGGGTCGAATTGCCGATCGTGATCAGGCGCACCATCGCGTCGATGTAGCCGGGCAACTGGCCGACGAGCGTGCGCCGCATCTTCTGCAGGCGCAGCCAGATCGCGAAGGTGGCACCGAGCGTTGCCAGCAGCAGGACGACGATGGCCACGGCCAGGCCGCCGAACGCTCCGGTGATCAGCGACAGCAGCACGATGCCGAGCACCACGAAGGCAAGGGTGCGAGGCTTCAGAACGCCCTCCAGCCACCCGGGCATGACGTTCTCCAGCCAGTTCTTGGGCCGCGCCGCCGAAGGCGTCGCCTCGGTCTCGAGCCAGGGGTCGGTGGTGAGGCCGGAGATCAGGTTGTCGACGGGCGACGGGTTGCGCGCGGCGGCCGATGCCGCCAGCGGCGCGGGCATCGAGGCGCTCGCGCCGCCCTGGATCTGCTGCGACAGGTGCCGGCCCACGGCCTGGCGCGTCTGGCGCGTCCTGGCCCATTGCCAAAGGATCAGGCCGCCCGCCGCCAGCAGCAGCGCGACGACCGCGACGCCGAGCAATATCGCGTCACGCACGGGAGTCTCCCTGCCCCGCGCGCGCAAAGGCCTGGCGGAAGCGCGTGATCTTCGGCGAGTGCGGCGCGATGCCCAGGCTGACCCAGCGGTCGCGCTCCTCGCCGTCCGGTGCCACGACCGGCTCGTAGCGATACAGCTCCTGCATCGCGACGACGTTGTCGTTCACGCCCGTCACTTCGCTCAACGAGATGATGCGGCGCTGCCCGTTCGACATCCGCCCGATCTGCACGATGAAGTCGATCGCGCTCGCGATCTGCCTGCGCAGGCTCACTTCGCTGCCCTGGTAGCCCGCGAAGCCCGCGAGCATCTCGAGCCGGTAGAGGCATTCGCGCGGCGAGCTCGCGTGGATCGTGCCCATCGAGCCTTCGTGGCCGGTGTTCATCGCCTGCAGCATCTCGATCACCTCGGCGCCGCGCACTTCGCCCACGATGATGCGGTCGGGCCGCATGCGCAGGCTGTTGCGCAGCAGATCGCGGATCGACACCACGCCCTGGCCGTCGAAGCCGCCGGGACGGCTCTCGAGCCGCACCACGTGGCTGGTGCTCAGCGAGAGTTCGGCCGTGTCCTCGATGGTGATCACGCGCTCGCGGGCCGGGATGAAGCTCGCCAGCGCATTGAGCAGCGAGGTCTTGCCCGAGCTGGTGCCTCCGCTCACGAGCACGTTGCAGCGCGCGCGCACCGCGATCTCGAGCAGTTGCGCCATGCCGGCGTCGAAGGTGCCGAGCTTGACCAGGTCGGCCGGCGTGAGCGGCTCCTTGCGGAACTTGCGGATCGAGACCGACAAGCCGTCGATCGCGAGCGGCTCGATGATCACGTTGATGCGGCCGCCATCGGGCAGGCGCGCGTCGACCATCGGGTTGGCTTCGTCGAGCCGGCGTCCCAGCGGCGCCAGGATGCGGCGCACGATGCGCATCACGTGTTCGGAGTCGGCGAAGCGCAGCGTCTCGCGCTCCAGGATGCCGTGGCGCGAGACGTAGACGTTCTGGTAGCCGTTGATCAGGATATCTTCGACCGCGGGGTCGTTGAGCAGGTCCTCGAGCGGACCGAAGCCCGCGAGTTCCTTGGTGAGCGCATCCGAGATGAGCTGCATCTCGCGGTCGTTGATCGGCACGCGGCGCAGGCGCACGAAGCTGTCGACCTCGAGCTCGACGAACTGCTGGATCGAGGCGCGCGACCAGCGGCCGAACTCCGCGCCCAGCTCCTCGATGCGGCTGAGCAGGTGATCGTGCGTCCAGCTCTTGATGTCCTGGAACTGCTGGGAGGTGATGAACGCCTGGTCGTCGTCGGCGAATTCGATATCGGTGGACATGGGCTGTTCAACCTTGGGTGGGGCTCTTGCGGAAGCCGGTGACTTTCGACATCAGCGCCGTCCAGCGTGGGTCCTTCGCCGGCTGCTGGCTGGAGCCAGAGGTGTATTCCTGATGCAGGCCGCGTGCGAGGCCCGCGATGGCTTGCGAGTACGGGTCGTTGCGCGCGGTGCGCACCAGCATCTCGCCGCGGCTCGAGGCCGCCAGCAGTTGCGTGCTGCGCGCGGGCAGCACGTGGCGCAGCGGCAGTTCGAGCCGCTCGGCGATGTCCTTGGCCGCGAGGCCGACATGGCTGTCGAACTTGTTGACCACCAGCGACATCTGGTCGGTCTCGAGGCCGCGCGTGCGCAGTTCCTTGAGCATGTTCGCGGTGGAGACGATGGCGCCGATGCTCTGGTCGCAGACGACCCAGCAGCGCTGCGCTTCCTTCGCGGTCTGCGCCACGAAGTCGATGGTCGAGAAACCGCCGAGGTCGGCGATCTGGAAATCGAAGAAGTCGCCGAGCCGCTTGATCAGCGCGACCGAGTCGGAGTGCGAGATCTCGCGCACCTGCGCGAGGTTCGCGGGCAGCGGCAGGACCGCCACGCCGCTGGTGTGATGCGCGAGCGCCGTGTGCAGCAGGGTCTGGTCGAGGCGGCGCAGGTTGCGCACGCCTTCGACGAAGCTGAAGCCGCTCTGCGTGTCGAGGTAGAGCAGGCCGTCGCGCGCGGGCAGGCCGAGGTCGAGCAGGGCCACGCCGTGGCGCGCGCTGCGTCCCGGCGCCTTGGCGGGCGCCTGCGTCAGCAGGTCGTTGAGCATCAGCGACAGGCTGGTCGCGAGCGTGGTCACGCCCAGGCCCGGCCGCGCGCCGAGCAACGCGAGCGTGCAGCCGCGCGTGCCGCTCTGCAGGCTGCTGCGGCTGTCCAGCAGCTTGCGCAGCGTATTGACCGCGTCGCTGGGCGGCGCGGCCATGTCGACGAAGTCGTCCACGCCGGCGCGCAGCGCGGCCAGCATCGAGGCCGGTTCCGCCGACACGCCCGTGGCCAGCACCGGCAGTGTCTGCCAGTCGCGCTTCAGGCGTTGGTGCAGTTCGCTCGCGGCCTGTGCGTGGTCGCCGGAGAAGTCGAGAAAGACCGCCACCGGGCCGAGCAGGGCGATGCGTTCGTCGATCGACTTGATGTCGGGCGACAGCACCACCACCGTGCCCAGCTTGCCGAGCGCGTCGGTCAGCCACGTGATGTGGCCGACGTTCGGCGAGGCGAAGAGATAGGTCTCTGCGCCGGTCTCGGGGAGGCTGTCGCGGGGGGCGTTCATGGCGTCTGCCACAGGGCGTGCGTGGCTGGTTTCCATCAACGCGAGAAGCCCGGCACCGCCGTGCCGGAAGCCGGCCCCAGCAGGTGCGCGCGCCACACGGGGCCGTCACGCTGCTCGGCACCGCCGGGCAGGTAGGGCGTGAGGTCGGTGTCGCGGGCGATGGGCTTCACGAGGTGCGGCGTCACGAGGATCACCAGCTCCTTCTCGTTCATCTGGTACTTGTTCTGCTTGAAGAAGGTACCGAGCACCGGGATGTCGCCGAGCAGCGGCACCTTGTCCGCGTTCGAGGTCGTGGTGCGGCTCACGAGGCCGCCGATGATGAAGCTCTCGCCATCGCCGAGCTCGACCGTGGTGTCGGCGCGGCGGGTGCTGATCGCCGGCACGGCCACGCCTCCGATGCTCAACGAATTGGTGTAGTCGAGGTCGCTGGCCTCGGGCGCCACCTTGAGCACGATGCGTTCGTTCGACAGCACGGTGGGCGTGAGCGTGAGGCCGATGCCGAAGGGCTTGTATTCGATGCTGGTGGTACCCAGTCCTTGAGGGGCGGGCACTGGCAGTTCGCCGCCGGCGAGGAAGCTGGCGCTCTGGCCCGACAGGGCCACCAGCGTGGGTTCGGCGAGCACGCGCGCCATGCCGTTGCCTTCGAGGAAGCCGACATCCAGGCCGATGCCGGCCTTGTTGAAGCCGAACAGGAGGTTGAAGGCTTGCGCGAGCGGGGTGTTGTATTCGGTGTTGATGCCGCCGGTCCCGGGGAAGGTCACCGACCTCAGCGACGCGGGCGTGAAGACGCCGAAGCTGAAGCCGTTGGAGTTGGCGCGCGTGCTGAAGATGTTGAGGCCGGCCTGCTTGAGCACGCTGCGGTTGAACTCGACGACCTTGACCTCGACCTGCACGGTGTTGCTGCGCACGTTGACGACCGAGCGGTCGACCAGCACCGACTTCTCGCCGCCGGCCGCCGATGCCGTGTCGCGCGCGTCCTGGTGCGCGGGCAGGCTGTCGAGCGAACCGGTGAGCGTGGAGGCGCGGCGACGCACCTCGAGTGCGTAGACCGTGGCGGTCGACTGGCCCTTCTCCCAGATCATCAGCGTGGTGCGGCCAGCCGCCTTGCCGGTGACGATCAGGCGCGCGGCCACCGAATTCGGCGATTGGCGCGTGAGCGCCACGCCGGCCACCGTTTCGTCGGCGATCGCCATGCGCTCGATGCCCTTGGGGATCAGCAGTTCCTTCTGCGTGCCGGCGTCCACCAGCAGGCGCATCGGCGCGCGCTGCGTGACTTCCTGCGCGTCGGCCGCGGATGCCAGGGGCCATGCGCCCGGTGCCATCAGGCACAGCGCCACCGCGGTCAGGCGCAAGGGGTGGGCACGGCCTGCGGATGTCGCGCGAGGTTGGAGCGTCATGGTGTTTTTTTCCTGCATGGGATGCATGGGCTTGGCGCTGGGTGCCGATTTAGTAATTGATGGTTTCGCTGCGGTCGCCGCGGATCACTTCGACCTTGAGTCCACCGCCGCGCTGTCCCTCGGCGCGCGGCGCAGACGTGCGCGGGATGACGGTCGCGGTGCGGATTGCGCCGGGCTTGCCGCCGGTGACGAAGTCGGCGGCGGTGAGGCCGGCCTGTGCACGATCGAGGCCTTCGAGCGGCGCGCGGCGCGGCTCGCCGGGCTTCGGCGGCGCTGGTTGCAGTGCCGTCGGCAGTTCGGCGAAGAGCTTCGGATCCGGTTCCGTCATGTCGGTGGGATTGCGCAGGGCCAGCAGCAGGCGGCCGCTGTTCTCGCCCAGCGTCAGGCGGTTGACGTCATCGACGGGCACAGCGAGCACGGCGGTGCGGGCCGCTTCCCCGCGTTGCTGCTGGGCGGCGGCCGTCTTGTCGGCCTTGGACGGCAGGCCATCGACCGAGGCCGTGCCGAATGCCAGCACCCGCTTGCGCGACAGCAGCAGGCGCGCCTGGCTGCGGTCGACGTCCCTGCCGTCGGACTTGAACATCACGAAGACATCGACGAAATCGCCGGGCTGGACCTTGTTGCCCACGCCCATGACTTCGTCGGCCTTGATGGCGATCGCACGTTCGCCTTCGGCCACGCGCAACGCCAGCCCGGACACCAACTGGCCTTCGATGAGCGGCGTGCCTTCGCTGAGGTCGATGACCGGCACCCGGCCTTCGAGCGGTGCCGTTTCCTGGAAGGCACCGGCCGGGTTGATGGTGAGGCGCTCGACGCGCAGTGCTTCGGCGGGAATTACCTGCCCCGCGGGAAGCGCCCGGGTCGCGATCACGACCGGGTAGGTTTGCGCCTGCGCCGCCTTGTCGGGGGCGCTGGCCGTCGCGGCGGGGCGAACGGGGGCGACTGGTTGCCGGCTGAGCATCCATGCGTACACGCCGAGCGCGATTGCCAGGAGCACGAGAACGGCTGCAATTATTTTGGTCAGATTGATCATGTGCTGCGATCGTGAAGAGGGGCGGACGATGGAAAGGCTGTCGGGCGGGGATGTCGGATCGAACTCCTAGAAGTTCTGTCGGCCCCAGAACATCCACACGATGGTGGCGAGCGAGAGATAGGCCGCGTAGGGAATGAACTTGATGCGCCGCACGGAAGGCGTGCCGTCGGTCCGCATCGGCTGACCGAAGAGCAGGTTCTCGAGTCGCGGATACAGCGGCCAACGCTGCGTGAAAAGCCAGAGCAGTCCATGGGCGGCCGCGAGGATGCTGCCGATGACCCAGATCGGGAACAGGGCGGCATGGCCGACCCAGAGTCCGAGGGCTGCTGCGAATTTCACGTCGCCTGCGCCCATGAGCCGGGCGACGTAGAAGATGAGGAGAAAACCGAAACCGGCGGCTGCCCCGATGAGGCTGGAGCGCCAATCGATGTCGAAGGGATTGCTGCCGACCGCAAGTGCTGCCAGAGCCAGGGCGGCTCCGGCAAGCACGAGCCAGTTCGGTACACGGCGTTGTCTGAAGTCATACATGGCGACAAGAAGAAGCCAGAACAAACAAATCGACGCCGAAATTTCACGCACGTTCGGATCGGACTAGGGGGTGGTAGGAGCGGTGCCGGCGGTGGTCAGCGCGGTGGAAATCTTTTCGAAGATCACCTTGAGCTTGTCGCCAATTCCGGGCAGAACGCCCACGATCACCACGGAAATCAGGCCTGCAATGATTCCGTATTCCAGCGCGGTAGCGCCTTCTTCATCACGAATAAAACGAGTAATAGCGTTGAGCATGATTAACCTTTCAGAAAAAGTCGTTAACAAGGGCTGGCGGTGCGAATGTTATCCGGCGTAACTCTGTGTATCAACAAGGCAAACCCGATGGAAGGGAGTTCCGCTGTGCTAGTCAAGGATTGCTAGCACGATGGCTGCCAACTCCCACGGACATCGGTTGACCGGTCGGTCAGAGACGCTGAGTAACAGTTCGGAAACGATTTTTCCCTCTGTAGGCGTGCACCGACATCCCATGAAGACGGGAGGGAGTGTTACGGAACAGGGGTGCGCGAGAGGGGCGCGTTACGGGTACATGTGTGTTACGTGTTACGTGACACGACCCGAAAACGGTCAGATGTAACAGTCCAGAAAGGGTTGGACCGTGCGCAAAAAATCACAGGTTCAGGGCCTCAACCCTGTCTGCGAAGGGGGATCAGCCCAGGATTTCCTCGTGGAAGAGCTTCCACTCGCCGCCTTGGCGCAGCCAGTACTGGCGGCGCATCCGACCGCTGCGTTCCCCCTCGAACACCTCGCCGAAAGTGGCGACCATGGTGTCGTCGCTGTCGCGCCAATGGAGGTAGGAAACATCTTTTAACTGAATACGCCGGCCTTGGGCGTATTCCATTTCGTCGCGAACAATTGAAATTCCGTCGGCCGACTTTTTGGCTTGGCGCTGAAAATCGGGCAAATAGAATTTTTTCAATTGCGCTTCATTTCCCTGGGTCCGGGCGTCTTTCCAGGCATTGATCGCGCTGGTAAAGGACTGGGCATCCTTTTCGGCCTGGGGCTGGGAAATCCATTGCAGGCTGCGCGCGGTGACGACCGGCGTGGCGCCGATCTGCACCTTGCGCAGCAGCTGGCGCAGGTCGGGATTGGCCATGACCACGCAGCCGTCGCTGGCCAGCGGCGCGCGCGCGTACTGCTGCGAGGGCGTGCCGTGCAGCCAGATGCCGCCGCCGGTCTTGCCGCGGCGCTGGTCGTAGGCGTTCGGGTAGTTGATCGGCAGCGCGCCGGCGCCGTAGAAGTCCTTGAGTGACTTCGGGTCGAGGCTGCTGGTGATGAAGTACACGCCCAGCGGGGTGCGCGCATCGCCCTCGATCGCCTTGTCGATGCCCGACTTGCCGACCGAGATGTAGTAGTCGGCCACGAGCTTCAGGCCCTTGTCGCCGTTCTCGAGCAGGTACAGGCGCGAGCGCGAGGCATCGATGGCGATCGCGTAGCGGCTGCGCGTGGACAGCTCGAGGAACTGCGAGGGCACGGTGTTCGGCGGTGGCCGTTCGCGCAGCGCCTGCAGGCGGCGGCGCGATTCTTCCTGCAGCTCGGCCATGGCCGGATTGCCCTTCAGGCGCGCCACGCTGGCGGCGTCCGAGAGGCTGTGCACGGCCGGCACCTGCGAGGCGAGCAGGTCGCCGTACACGAGCTGCGCGAGCTGGAAGTTCGGGTAGTCGCGCACCAGTTCGCGCGCCTTGGCCAGTGCGGGCCGCGGCTGGCCGCGGCCGAAGAGTTCGTAGATCGCGATCAGCCGCGCCTCGGCGTTGCCGGCTTCCTGGATCGCGCCCGCGGGCGGCGCCTTGCGCGCGCTGCGGGCTTCGGAAGAAGCGGCGGCGGTGCCGGCCGCCGCGGCGGCCGCGGTCGCCACGGCACCCTTCTTCAGGCGCGCCTGGGCCTTGCCGCCCTTGGCGTCACGGGCTTCGCGTGCCTCCCGGGCTTCGCGCACGCTGCGCGATTCGCGGGTGCCGCGTGCTTCCTTGGCGCCGGCCTTTTCCTTCTGCGCCGAGCGGCTGCTGCCTGCAGCGCTCTTGCCCGACTTGGCGCCGGCTGTCTTGGCATGCGCGGTCTTGCCCGAGCTGCCGGCGGCGCCGGCAGGCATGGCGAGCACGAGGGCCGACGCGGCCATCAGCGCGGCAAGGAGGCTCCCGCCGCGCCGGAGTTCTGGGATCTGAGGCCGGCCCCGCCGGACGATGTCTGCCACTAGCCGCCGACGCTTTCCTTGCGAATGTGCCACTGACCGCCGGAGCGTTGCAGTTCCAGCGTCTTGCGGCTGGAGATGTTGAGGTTGTCGGCACGGTAGACCTGGCGGAACTTGGCGGTGGCCGACTGGCCGTTGACCTGGATCACGAGGTTCTCGAGGTTCACGCTGATGCTGGACTTGCCCACGATGCGCGCGCGGCGTTCCTCTTCCCAGTTCTTGCGGCTCTGGCCGCCGCCGGGCGTGAAGTCGCTGCCGTAGGCGGCGAGGTAGCGGTCCATGTCCTGGCTGGCCCAGGCGGCCGCCCAGCCGCGCACGGCCGATTCGACCTCCGCATTGGCACTCGACGAAGCGGCGGGCGCGGCCGGTGCGGCGGCCGGCGGCGAAGCCTCGGGTGCCTTGGCGACCACGGCCGGGGCCGGTGCGGGAGCGGGCGCCGGTGCCTTGGCCACCGGTGCGGGCGCCGGCGCCGGCACGGGGGCCGCGACGGGCGCTGGAGCAGGGGCGGGCGCCTTCGCGACCGGGGCGGGAGCCGGGGCCGCAGGTGCCGGGCGCGGTGCCTCGGGCGCCGCCGCCGCCAGCACGGTCGGCTTGGCGCCGGGCGCGGCCGGCACGAACAGCGTGCGGATCACCGCCAGCTTGGGTGCGACCGCGGTGTTGTTCTGGTCGAGCTGCAGCGCCTTGCTGTAGGCCTGGCTCGCGAGCCGCGCATAGAGATCGCCGAGGTTTTCCTGGGCGGTGGCGTAGCTCGGATTGGTACGGATCGCGCTCTCGAGGGCGTTGCGCGCCTTGTCGAACTGGTTCTGGCTCGCGTAGATGACCGCGAGGTTGTTGTAGGGCTCGGGCAGCTCGGGGGCGTCCTGCGTGAGCTGGGTGAAGGCGGCGATCGCCTCGGCGCGCTTGCCGGTGTCGAGCTGGATCACGCCCTTGAGGAAGCGCATCTGCGGGTCGCGCGGTTTGTCCTTCAGGAAGGCGTCGGCCTTGGTCGAGGCTTCCTCGAGCTTGCCGGCCTGCATCAGGCGGTCGACTTCCTCGTGCTCGGGCGCCGCCAGCGCGGGCAGGGCCGTGGCGCCGACCGCGGCGGCCAGGAACAGGGCGCGCACGACGGGCGTCAGGCTGAAAGGAGTGCGCAGGGAGCTCTTGGGCATGGCGGCGAGGCCTCGTGAGGGAGAGGAAAGGGGATGCGCCCGGGATTGTAAGTGGGGCGGTTAACCTTCAGACACACCGAGGGCGCCGCTGCGGCGTGCCTGCAACGCCGTTTCATTCCCTGCGGCATCGACCACCGGAAACCGTGGTGCCGGGCCTTTCACGCCGCGCCGCGTTCCTGCCCACTGTCCGCCGGCGCCAGCCCATGCCCTGGCGCCGGCCGCAGCATCGCCGGAAAGTGCATGTCGCGATAGGCCACGAAGCGGCTGCCGCGCGCCAGCCGGTAGCCCCACCAGACCGCCACGAACAGCACCAGCCCGATGTAGGTCGAGAACACGCCGATCCAGTCGATGCGCCCGCCCGTGAAGGCGGCGTAGTTCTGGCCCAGCGTGACCACCAGGCACAGGCCGAAGGCGAACAGCGGCCCGTAGGGGAAGAAGGGCGAGCGGTAGGGCAGCAGCGACAGGTCCAGCCCCTGCGCCATCATTCCCTTGCGGAAGCGGTAGTGGCTCACCGCGATGCCGAGCCAGGCCACGAAGCCGGTCATGCCCGAGAGGTTCAGCAGCCACAGGTACACGCCCTGGCTCTCCGACAGCGAGGTCAAAAAGCACAGCGCGCCGACCGCGGTGGTCGCGAGCAGCGCGTTGAGCGGCACGCCCGCGCGCGTGAGCCGCGCGAAGCAGCGCGGCGCGCGGCCGTCCTTCGCGAGGTTGAACAGCATCCGGGTCGAGGCATACATGCCCGAGTTGCCGGCCGACAGCACGGCCGTGAGGATCACCGCGTTCATCACGCTGGCCGCGAAGGCCAGCCCGGCGTGGCGGAACACCAGCGTGAACGGGCTCACGCCGATGGCATGGAGGTCGGTCTTGATCAGGTTCGGGTCGGTGTAGGGAATCAGCACGCCGATCACGCCGATCGCCAGCACGTAGAACAGCAGGATGCGCCAGAACACCTGGCGCACCGCGCGCGGGATGTTCTTCGCGGGGTTGGCCGATTCGCCGGCCGCCACGCCGATCAGCTCGGTGCCCTGGAACGAGAAGCCCGCGATCATCGCCACGCCGATCATCGCGGGCAGGCCGCCCACGAAGGGCGCGTCGCCGAGCGTGAGGTTGCCGAAGCCCGCGGGCCGGTCGCCGCGCAGGATGCCGAAGATCATCAGCACGCCGACCACCACGAAGGCGATCACCGTCACCACCTTGACCAGCGCGAACCAGAACTCGGCCTCGCCGAAGCCGCGCACCGAGATCGCGTTGAGCAGGAACATCAGCCCGAGGAACAGCGCGCTCCACAGCATGGCCGGCGTGCCCGGGAACCAGTACTGCATCACCAGCTGCGCGGCCGCGAGCTCGACCGCGATGGTCACGGCCCAGTTGTACCAATAGTTCCAGCCGAGCGCGAAGCCGAAGCCCTCGTCGACGTAGAGCGCGCCATAGGTCGCGAACGAGCCCGACACCGGCATGCAGGCCGCGAGCTCGCCGAGGCTGGTCATGAGGAAATAGACCATCGCGCCGATCAGCAGGTAGGCCGCGAGCGCGCCGCCCGGGCCGGCCTGCGACACGGTGGCGCCCGAGGCCACGAAGAGGCCGGTGCCGATCGAGCCGCCGATGGCGATCATGGTCAGGTGGCGCGTGCCGAGCGCGCGGCGCAGCGTGGGTTCCTCGGCGGCGGTGCGCGAGGCGAGGGTGGGCGCGGTGGAGTCCGTTGCCATGTCGTTGTGTTCTCCCGTATGAGCCCGCGCGGACCGTGAGGCCCGCGCGAGGTGGCGGCGATCATAAGTGCGGCCTGCGCGCATCCCCGCGTCGCCCCGGGGTACGGCAGCGAGGCCCGCACAGTACAGTCCCGCCATGGACCGCCTCCAGAGCATCGAAGCCTTCGTGCGCGTCGCGCAGACGCAGAGTTTTGCGGAGGCGGCGCGCCAGCTCCGGGTGGCGAACTCGGTGGTCACCACGCGCGTCAAGCAGCTCGAGGAGTTCCTCGGCGCGCCGCTGTTCCACCGCAGCACGCGCGTGGTGCGGCTCAGCGACGTGGGCCAGGCCTTCCTGCGCGACTGCGTGGAGCTCGTGGGCCGCGCCAACGACATCGTCGACCAGATGCGCGATGCGCGCGGCACCCCCTCGGGCGTGCTGCGCGTGCATGCGCTCACGGGCATGGTGCTCGGGCGCTTCGCCTCGCTGCTGCGCGAGTTCCACACCACCTATCCCGACATCCACCTCGAGCTGATCGTGAGCGACGCGGTGGTCGATCCGGTCAAGGCCGGCGTCGACTGCGCGCTGCAGATCTTCCCGGCCGCCTCCGAGGAGCTGGTGTCGCGCCCGCTGTTCCCGGTGCGCCGGCTGCTGTGCGCCACGCCCGAGTACCTCGAGCGCCATGGCACGCCCGCGACCCCGCGCGAGCTGCACCGCCACAAGCTGGGCCTGTACTCGGGCTATCCCACGCGCGACCGCTGGACCTTCCACCATCAGGGCGAGCAGACCACCATCTACCTCGCGGCCGCGCTGCTGACCAACAGCGTGCACCTGCTGCGCGAGTACGCGCTCGAGCATGCGGGCATCGTCTGCCTGCCCACGCTGGTGGCGGGCGACGCGATCGCGCGCGGCGAGCTGCGCGTGGTGCTGCCCGAGCACCAGCTCTCGTCGTTCTCGCTGAGCGCGGTCTATGCGGGCACCTCGCGCAACGCGCTCAAGCTGCGGCTGTTCATCGAGCACATCGCGACCCGCTTCACGCGCGTGCCGCCCTGGGACGCCACGCTGATCGAGCGCGGAATGATCCCGGCCGAACTGATCGAGTGAGGGCGCGCGTTCCCGGGTAAACCCGAGCGATTATTCGGAGTCTGCGAATAATCCTCTTCCAATCTGGTCCCTACCGGCCCCCCCGGTTGTTTCCTAGAGTTCGGTCCAAGCCAGAACCAAGGAGACCGCCATGACCCAGACCGCCCAGACCCACCAAGTCCACGAAGGGCCCGCCTACCGCACCCGCTTCGGTTCGCTCGCCCACTACGAGAAAGGCCACGTCGAGCCGATCGCCGACGACGTGCGCCACTACGCCTTCTCCAATTGCTTCGAGATCGCGAACAACAGCCGGCCCTACGAGAAGGTGGTGTTCGGCCAGAACCAGATCTACGTGCTCGAGACCCTGCGCGCCGAGGGCCACTCGCCCTGGTTCACCTGCGCGCACGACGAGTTCGCGCTGGTGATGGACGGCGAGGTCGAGGTGCACCTGGTGCAACTCGACGCGGCCCAGAAGGTGGCCGACCCCGAGAAGAACGGCGCCGTGCAGGTCGAGGGCGAGCCGCGCGGCAAGAAGATGGGCTGGATGAAGCTCTCGCGCGGCCATCAGGGCCTGCTGCCGAAGAACACCGCCTACCAGTTCCGCAGCGCACGCCCCGGCGTGATCGTGCTGCAGACCTGCAAGGGCGAGCTGTCGGTCGAGAAGTGGGCCGAGATCTGCCAATCGCATTGATCGCATCGAAAGAGGAACGCACGCCATGAACGCACCCGCAGAACTCGCCCGAGTCATCGCCTCGCAACCCGACGCCACGCTTGGCTACAAGGACTTCTCGCTCGGCAGCTTCCGCTTCCGCCGCGACGAGTATTTCGTCCACATCGGCTGGCAGACCCGCGACGGCCGCCCGATGAGCCACACCATGGATGCCGGCAACTACCTGCGCGCATTGATGCGCGACGTCGCCTGGGGCTTCTTCTACGGCTGGGTCAACTTCGACAGCGTGTTCGGCACCGTCAACCACTACGACTCGGTCGACCTCTATGCCGGCAGCTTCAACGGCACCATGAAGGACGCGGGCATCGACCTGCTCGAGAACTTCCCGAGCGCCCAGATCCGCGCCACCTTCGAGGCCATGCTCGACGACTGGACCAACGAGAGCTTCGATCCCTTCGCCGCGCCGCAGGAGACCGGCTCGCCCTACGGCCGCAAGAACGGCAACAACACGGCCAAGATCACGCGGGCGCGCGAACTCGCCACGCGCTGCGTGGGCCTGAAGGGCGACCTCGACCTGCGCAGCGACGAGCGCGGCGCGCCGGTCAACCGCGCCTTCGCCGACGTGCCGCAGGACCAGCCCGAGCTGCATCCCGAGCCCGGCTTCGAGAACGAGGTGCATGCCTTCAATCTCTTCGGCTTCCTGAGCCGCTCGCAGGTGACCTGGAACCCGAGCTTCACCTCGGTGGTGAAGCACAGCTACATGTGCCCGACGACCGAGGAGCACATCCTGCCGATCATCCACGGCAACGACCGCGTCGAGTGGTTCTTCCAGATGACCGACGAGATCCACTGGGACTGCGGCGACAAGAACACCGGCAAGCCCATGGCGCGCGTGATCATGAAGGCCGGCGACATGGCCGCCATGCCCGCCTACTGCCGCCACCAGGGCTTCAGCCCCAAGCGCTCGATGCTGCTGGTGTGGGAGAACGGCTCGCCGAGCCTGGTGTACGAGATCCAGAAGGGCGAGAGCCCGGAGATCCCGGTCCAGTTCTGACCGGGTTTCTCTTCCTTCCCAACGCCCCATCCAACTCTCCCCCGCGGGGGAGGGAGAGGAAACGCATGCCTGCTTCGTCCATCCGCCACCAGCTCTTCATCGACGGCCGCTTCGTCGACGCCGAATCGGGCGAGACCCTCGCCACCCTGAACCCGCACGACAACACGCCGATCGTCGATGTCGCGCTCGCGGGCAAGGCCGACGTCGACAAGGCCGTCGCCGCCGCGAAGCGCGCGTTCCCGGCGTGGAGCCGCATGGCCGCCGCCGACCGCGGCCGCATCCTGCTCAGGCTCGCCGACCTGATCGAGGCCAACGCCGAGGAGCTCGCGCGCCTCGAATCGCTGGACACCGGCCATCCGATCCGCGATTCGCGCCGGCTCGACGTGCCGCGCACCGCCGCGTGCTTCCGCTACTTCGGCGGCATGGCCGACAAGTTCCAGGGCGAGACCATTCCCGTCGAGGAAGGCTTCCTCAACTACACGCTGCGCGAGCCCGTGGGCATCGTCGGCCAGGTGGTGCCGTGGAACTTCCCGCTGATGTTCACGAGCTGGAAGATGGCGCCCGCGCTCGCGGGCGGCAACTGCATCGTGATGAAGCCGGCCGAGATCACGCCGCTGAGTTCGCTGCGCATCGCCGAGCTGATGGCCGAGGCGGGCCTGCCGCCCGGCGTGGTCAACATGCTGCCGGGCCTGGGCAGCGTGGCGGGCCAGTACATCGCCGAGCATCCCGGGATCGCGAAGATTGCCTTCACCGGCAGCACGGCGACGGGCCGGCGCATCGTGCAGGCCAGCGCGGGCAACCTCAAGAAGGTGCAGCTCGAGCTCGGCGGCAAGGGGCCCAACATCGTGTTCGAGGACGCGAACCTGCAGGCCGCCGTCAACGGCAGCGCCTGGGCCATCTTCCACAACCAGGGCCAGGCCTGCATCGCGGGTTCGCGGCTGATGCTGCACGAGCGGATCGCCGACGAATTCCTCGCGCAGTTCGTTCCGCTCGCCAAGTCGATCCGCCTCGGCAATCCGCTCGACGAGAACACCGAGATGGGCCCGTTGACCAGCGCCCAGCACCGCGAGCGCGTGCTGGGCTACGTCGAGGTCGCGCAGGGCGAGGGCGGCGAGCTGCTCGCGGGCGGCCGGTCGCCGGGCGGCGATCTCGCCAAGGGCTGCTATGTCGAGCCCACCGTGATGCGCGCGAAGTCGTACCGCGACCGCGTCGCGCAGGAGGAGGTCTTCGGCCCCTTCGTCACCGTGCTGACCTTCAAGGACGACGAGGAGGCGATGCGCATCGCCAACGGCACCGACTACGGCCTGGGCTCGGGCCTGTGGACGAAGGACCTGCAGCGCGCCCACAAGGTGGCGCGCGAGCTGCACGCCGGCATGGTCTGGATCAACAGCTACAAGCGCGTGAACCCCGGCTCGCCCTTCGGCGGCGTGGGCCAGAGCGGCTACGGCCGCGAGATGGGCTTCGACGCGATGCGCGAGTACACGCAGGTCAAGAGCGTGTGGGTCAACGTCGACGCGCGGATACCGCCGCATTTCGCGCGCTGAGTTTCGGCAGAGCGGCATCCGCAGACACAAGAACAGGAGACAGGCATGACATTCAATCGCAGGCAATTCACCCAGGCCACCGCGGCCCTCGTCGCCGCGGGCGCGACACCGCTGGCGTTCGCGGCCGATACGCTCAAGATCGGCTACGTGTCGCCGCAGACCGGCCCGCTTGCGCCCTTCGGCGAGGCCGACAAGTGGGTCATCGACCAGATGAAGGCCGCCTTCAAGGACGGCATCGCGGTCGGCGGCCGCAAGTACGCGGTGCAGATCGTGCTCAAGGACAGCCAGTCGAATCCGAACCGCGCGGGCGAGGTTGCGAACGACCTGATCCTCAAGGACAAGGTGGCGCTGGTGCTCACGGCCGGCACGCCCGAGACCGCGAACCCGGTCAGCGATGCCTGCGAGCTCAACGAGGTGCCGTGCATCTCGAGCGTGGTGCCGTGGCAGCCCTGGTTCTTCGGCCGCAAGGGCGATCCGGCCAAGGGCTTCGACTGGACCTACCACCTGTTCTGGGGGCTCGAGGACGTCATCGCCAACTTCACCAGCGGCTGGAAGACGCTGGCCACCAACAAGAAGGTGGGCGGCCTGTTCCCGAACGACGGCGACGGCAACGCCTGGGGCGACAAGGAGCTGGGCTTTCCGAAGCCGCTCGCGCAGATGGGCTTCACGCTCACCGACCCGGGCCGCTTCCAGAACGGCACGCAGGACTTCAGCGCGCAGATCGCGGCCTTCAAGAAGGAGGGCGTGGAGATCGTCACCGGCGTGGTGATTCCGCCCGATGCCAAGACCTTCCTCACGCAGGCGCGGCAGCAGGGCTTCAAACCGAAGGTGATCACGCTCGGCAAGGCGCTGCTGTTCCCGGGCGCGATCGAGGCGCTGGGCGAGCTCGGCGACGGCCTCTCGACCGAGGTCTGGTGGAGCCCCTCGCATCCCTTCGCGTCGAGCCTCACGAAGCAGAGCGCGAAGGCGCTGGCCGAGGCCTACGAGACCGGCACGAAGAAGCAGTGGACGCAGCCGATCGGCTTCGCGCATGCGCTGTTCGAGGTGGCGGCCAACGCGCTGGGCCGCGCGAAGTCGCTCAAGGCCGCCGACGTGCGCGATGCCGTCGCCGCGACCTCGATCCAGTCGGTGGTCGGCCCGGTCAAGTGGGGCGGCCAGGGGCCGTTCAGGAACGTCAGCAAGACGCCGCTGGTGCTCGGCCAGTGGGGCAAGGGAACGAAGTACAAGGTGGAACTCACCATCGTGAACAACGAGGCCGCGCCGGCCATTCCCACCGGCGGCAAGCTGCGCGCGCTCTGACCGCCATGGCGCTGCTGGCATTGCATGGCGTGAGCAAGTCCTACGGCGCGCTCAAGGTCACCGACGGCATCACGCTCGCGGTGGCCGAGGGCGAGACGCTGGGCATCCTCGGCCCCAATGGGGCGGGCAAGACCACGCTGTTCAACCTGATCTCGGGCGACGTGCGCGCCGACGCGGGCCGGGTCGACTACGACGGCCGCGACGTGACGCGGCTGCGTCCGCACCAGCGCTGCCGCGCCGGCATCGGCCGCAGCTACCAGGTGCCGCAGCCCTTCGGGAACATGAGCGTGTTCGAGAACCTCGTGACCGCGGCCTGCTTCGGCGGGCAGCAGACCGAGCGCGAGGCCTGGCACACCGCGCACGAGGTGCTGGCGCAGACCGGGCTGATGGCGCAGGCGAACGCGCCGGCCGGCGGGCTGCGGCTGCTCGACCGCAAGCGGCTCGAACTCGCGCGCGCCCTCGCGACCAAGCCGCGGCTGCTGCTGCTCGACGAGATCGCGGGCGGGCTCACCGAGCCCGAGGCCGCGGTGCTGGTGGGCGAGCTGCGGCGCATCAAGGCGCGCGGCGTGACCATGATCTGGATCGAGCACGTGGTGCATGCGCTGCTGTCGCTGGCCGACCGGCTGTTCGTCATCAACTTCGGGCAGAAGCTGGCCGAGGGCGAACCGCGCGCGGTGATGAACGATCCGGAGGTGCGGCGCGTGTACATGGGGATGGAGGCATGAGCGCGCCATTGCTCAGCACCCATGGGCTGCAGGCCTTCTATGGCGATGCCCAGGCCCTGTTCGGCATCGACTTCGCGCTCGCCGCCGGCGAACTCGTCGCGATCATCGGCGCCAACGGCGCGGGCAAGTCGACCTTCCTCAAGAGCCTCACGGGCCTGGTGCGCGCGCCGCGCGAGGCGATCCGTTTCAGGGGCGAGCCCATCGGCGGCCTGCCGCCCGGCGAGATCGTGCGGCGCGGCCTTGCGCTGGTGCCCGAGGGCCGCCGGCTGTTTCCCAGCCTCAGCGTGGAAGAGAACCTGCTGATGGGCGCCACCGCCCGGCGTCCGGGCCCGTGGAACCTGCAGCGGCTCTATGCGCTGTTCCCCATCCTGGCCGAGAAGCGCCGCCAGCCCGGCACCTCGCTGTCGGGCGGCCAGCAGCAGATGGTGGCGCTGGGCCGCGCGCTCATGAGCAACCCCGACGTGCTGCTGTGCGACGAACTCTCGCTGGGCCTCGCGCCGGTCGTCATCCGCGAGATCTACGCGGCCATGCCCGGCATCACGGCCGAGGGCATGACGGTGGTGATCGTCGAGCAGGACGTGACGATGGCGCGCCAGGTCTCGCGGCGCGTCTACTGCTTCCAGGAGGGCCGCGTGTCGCTCGAGGGCCTGTCGGCCGATCTCACGCGCGAACGGATCGCACAGGCCTATTTCGGCATCGAGGCGGCCCATGCTTGAGACCCTGCTCCAGGGCGTGCTGCTCGGCGGCCTCTACACGCTGTTCGCGCTCGGCCAGTCGCTGATGTTCGGCGTCATGCGGCTCACGAACACGGCGCAGGGCGACTTCATCATCCTCGGCGCCTTCGCGGTGATCGCGGGCGTGTCGCTGGCCGGCGCTGCGGCGCCGTGGCTGGTCGCGCTCGCGGTGCTGCCCGTGGCCTTCGGCTTCGGCTACGCGCTGCAGCGCTGGGTGCTCAACGGCACGCTGGGCAAGGACCCGCTGCCCTCGCTGGTCGTCACCTTCGGCCTGTCGATCGTGATCCAGAACCTGCTGCTCGAGCTGTTCTCGGCCGACCCGCGCGCCATCGAGACCGGCGGCCTCGGCACGCGCGGCCTGGCGCTCGGCGAATCGCTGTCGCTCGGCGTGCTGCCGCTGATCGTGCTGGCCGTGGCGCTCGCGGCCACCGGCGCGCTGCAATGGCTGTTCGCCCACACCGCGCTGGGCCGGTCGTTCCGCGCCGTGTCGGACGACCGCGAGATCGCCGAGCTCATGGGGCTCGATGCGAAGAAGGTCTATGCCTTCGCGACCGCCATCGCCTTCGTGCTGATCGCGGTGGCGGGCGCGCTGCAGGGCATGCGCACCACGGTGTCGCCCTCGGACGGCCCGCTGCTGCTGCTGTTCGCCTTCGAGGCCGTGATCATCGGCGGCATGGGCTCGTTCTGGGGCACGCTGGCCGGCGCCATGATCCTCGGCATCGCGCAGCAAGTCGGCTTCCGCCTCGATCCGGGCTGGGGCATCTGGTTCGGGCACATCGTGTTCCTCGCGGTGCTCGTGTTCCGGCCGCAGGGCCTGCTTCCCAAGACACGCGGATGACGCCGATGACGACCCCCGCCACCCCTTCCTTCGTCGCGGTCGAGCGCGCCACCGCCGCCAGCCGCGGCGCCCTCGTCGTCGGCATCGTGCTGGTGCTCGTCGCCGCCAGCCTGCCCTTGTGGGGCGAGTCGAGCTGGATGCGCGAGTTCGTCGAGATCGCCTGCTACTTCATCTTCGCGATGATGTGGAACCTGCTCGCGGGCTATGGCGGCATGGTCAGCATCGGGCAGCAGGCCTTCTTCGGCTTCGGCGGCTACGCGATGCTGGTGCTCGGCAACTTCGCGGGGCTCAACCCCTTCGTCGCGATCCCGCTCGGCGCGCTGGCCGCGGGGCTGGTCGCGATTCCGGTGTCCTTCATCGCGTTCCGGCTCTCGGGCGGCTACTTCGCGATCGGCACCTGGGTCATCGCCGAGGTGTTCCGGCTGAGCTTCGCCAACGTGTCGGCGGTGGGCGGCGGCTCGGGCACCACGCTGACGGCGCTGCGCGGCATCGACAAGGCCACGCGCGAGAGCGTCACCTACTGGATGGCGCTGGGCTGCGTGGTGGCGGCGGTGGCGCTGGTCTACCTGTTCCTGCGCAGCAAGCGCGGCCTGGCACTGCTGGCGATCCGCGACAACGAGGTGGCGGCCGAGTCGCAGGGCGTGCCGGTGGCGCGCATGAAGCTCGCCGTGTACGGCGTCGCTGCCTTCGGCGCGGGGCTCGCGGGCGCGCTGTACTTCGTCGGCAACCTGCGCATCAGCCCCGACGCGGCCTTCAGCGTCAACTGGAGCGCGTTCGCGATCTTCATGGTGGTGATCGGCGGCATCGGCCGCATCGAAGGGCCGCTGGTCGGCGCGCTCGTCTTCTGGGCGCTCAACAAGTTCCTCAGCGACTACGGCACCTGGTACCTGCTGGGACTCGGGCTGCTCGCGATCGTGGCCACGCTGTTCTTCAAGCAGGGGCTGTGGGGCTTCGCGCAACAGCGCTGGGGCTGGTCGCTGTTTCCCACGCAACGCAGGCTGGTCGCCAGGGAACCGTGATTTCGCGTTGCGCCGCAGCATTCATGTAACGATCTGTTTACAATTGTTGCTCCGCCGCTTACATCCGGAGTTCCTCCCGTGACGATCACCAAACGCCGCCTGCTCGAGGGTGGCGCCGCAGCGCTGGCCGCCTCCCTCCTTCCCCAGGGTGCCTGGGCCCAGGACAAGCCACGCGCCGGCGAAGCCGCCTGGCCCACCAAGCCCGTGAAACTGCTGGTCGGCTTCCCGACCGGCGCCTCGCCCGACCTGCTGGCGCGCGCCATCGCCGAGCCGCTCGCGAAGCTGCTGCGCCAGCCGGTGCTGGTGGAGAACAAGCCCGGCGAGAGCGGCAACATCGTGGCCGACCAGGTCGCCAAGGCCACCGACGACCACACCATCGGCGCGCTGATCAACGGCAACCTCACGATCGCGAAGCTGCTCAATCCCAAGCTCCCCTTCGACCCCGAGAAGGACTTCGCGCCGGTCGGCATGGTCGGCACCGCGCCTCTGGTGCTGGCCGTGTCGGGCAATGCCACCGGCAAGACCGCGGCCGACCACCTGCTGTGGGTGCGCAACCTCGGCAGCGGCGGCAAGTACGGCACGCCGGGCGTGGGCACGGTGGGCCACCTGGGCATGGAGCTGCTCAAGAGCCGCTCGGCCATCACCGCGCAGCACAAGCCCTACACCGGCAATCCGCAGGTGATCGCGGGCCTGCTCGCGGGCGAGATCCAGCTCGCGCTGCTGCCGCCCGCGCTCGCGATGCCGCACGTGCGTTCGGGCAAGCTCAAGGCCATCGGCGTGACCTCGCCCGAGCGCAGCCCGCTGGTGCCCGAGCTGCCGACCATCCGCGATGCCGACGTGCGCGGCGCCGACCTCGAGATCTGGACCGCGCTGGCCGCGCCCGCGGGCATGAACAAGACCGCGCTGGCCAGGCTCAATGCCGCGTTGGTCGAGGTGATCAGCACGGACGAGGTGCGCGAGGCGCTGCTCAAGACCGGCTGGCAGGCCCAGCCGGGCTCGCCCGACGCGCTGGCGCGCCGCATGCGCGCCGACACTGCGCGGCTGGGCGGCGTGATCCTGATGAAGGGCATCCACGCCGAGGGTTGAGCCGCGCCTGTGGCATGCTGGCCGGTCCTTTCCCGGACCGACCCGGCATGAGCGAGCGCCTTTTCCTCCACCTCGACGACGGCCCCCTGCTCGGGCCGCCGATGGACGCGCCCGGCGGCACCGTGCGCTCCTTCGCCGCCAGCGCGCCGCTGCGCCCGCATGTCGCCCACATCCTCGTGTACCGCGAGCGCTTCGCCGAGGGCGAGGAGGTGCTCGAGCGCGTGCTGCCCGATGGTGCCGCGCGGCTGGTCTTCAACCTCGGCGATGCGCCCTCGGCCAATGGCGCCGAGGGGCTGGCCGTCGAGGCCATCGGCGCCTCGGCCGAGGCCGTGCTGGTGCGGCTGCGCAAGCGCATGGAAGGCCTGTCGATCACCCTGCGGCCCGGTGCCGCGGCCCTGCTGCTCGGCCTGCCCGCGGGCGAGCTCGCGGGCCGCGTGCTGCATCTCGACGAACTCTGGCGCGGCGCCGGTGCGCAACTGCTCGAACGCATGGCCGACGCCCCCAGCGATGCCGCGCGCGTCGCGCTGCTCGATGCCGCGCTGTGCCGCCGCCTCGCCGAGGCCGACGGCCGCGCGCAGGCGAGGCTGGGCCTGCATCCGGGCGCGCTGCAGGCCGCGCAGCTGATCGCGGCCTCGGCCGGCCGGCGTCCGCTGCGCGAGGTGGCCGAGGCGGTGGGCCTGGGCGAGCGCCGGCTGCAGCAGCTGTTCCACGCGCAGGTCGGCCTCTCGCCGCGCGCCTGGCGCCGGCTCGCGCGCATGCATGGCTGCCTGCGCGCGCTGCGTGCCACGCCGATGCCGGCCTGGGCCGAGGTCGCGGTCGACAGCGGCTTCTACGACCAGTCGCACATGGTCAACGAGTTCCGCGCGCTGTGCGGCGTCACGCCCACCGAGTTCCTGGGCCGCGCGATTGCGGGTTCTTCCAAGACGCCGGCGTGAGGCGGCGCTACCTTCGGCGCTTCTTTCCTTTTCAGCGAGCCGAACGATGACCGACCAGCCCACGGGTGCGAATGCACTGCCCTCCCTGCAAGGCCGCGTGGCCGTGGTCACGGGCGCGAGCCGCGGCGCGGGGCGCGGCATCGCGCTCGAACTCGGCGCGGCCGGCGCCACCGTCTACGTCACGGGCCGCAGCACGCGCGCCGAGCCCGCGGACAGCTACGGCCAGATCCTCGCGCTGTCCGGCATGCAGCGCGTGCCCGGCAGCATCGAGGACACGGCCGAGGAGGTCACGCGCCTCGGCGGCCAGGGCGTGGCGGTGCGCTGCGACCATGCCGACGAAGCGCAGGTGCAGGCGCTGTTCGCGCGCGTCGAGCGCGAGGCCGGCCGGCTCGACCTGCTGGTCAACAACGCCTGGGGCGGCCACGAGAGCTTCAACGGCGTGTTCGAGGCGCCGTTCTGGGAGCATCCGCTGTCGAACTGGGAGGCCATGTTCGACCGCGGCGTGCGCAACCATCTCGTGGCCAGCCGCTGCGCCGCGCCGCTGCTGGTGCGCCAGGGCCACGGCCTGATCGCCACCACCACCTTCTGGGACCGCGACCGCTACCTGCGCGGCAGCCTGTTCTACGACCTCGCCAAGGCCGCGATGACGCGGCTGGCCTTCGGCATGGCGCAGGACCTGCGCGCGCACGGCGTGGCCTCGGTGGCGGTGTCGCCGGGCTGGATGCGCACCGAGTTCGTGCTGGCCGGCCACCAGACCGACGAGGCGCACTGGCACGAGCGTCCCGCGCTCGCGCGCACCGAGTCGCCGCGCTACATCGGGCGTGCCATCGTGGCGCTGGCCGGCGACGCGAACGTGATGCACAAGACCGGCCGCGCGTTGCGCGTGGGCGACCTCGCGCGCGAGTACGGCTTCACCGACATCGACGGCCGCCAGGTCGCGCCCTTCGAGATGGAGGACGGCGGCGCCTGAGACGCCGCCGTCCCTCGGCTCACTTCGCGGCGCGGTCGAACAGCGCCTGGTCGAAGCGGATCGTGATCACCTCGGTGTCGTCGGGGTTGCCCGGCAGGCGTCCGTCCTCGGTCGGGAAGTTCGAATCGATCGCCACCGCGAGCGTGTGCGCGTCCACCACCTCCACGCTCTCGATCGAGTCGAAGGGCATGCTGAAGCGGCCGGCCGCCACGTTGGGCAGCGGGCCGCCGATGCCCTTCGGGTCGGCGATGTCGAGCAGGTCCACCAGCAGCGTCTTCTTGAGCGCGCCGTCGGCATCCTTCACGTTGAGGTCGACGAGGTAGAGGCGCTTGACCACCGCCTTGGTGCCGAACAGGCTGTCGCGCTCGATCAGCACGAAGCGGCTGCCGCCGACGTTCGTCATGTCGCCGATCACGATCTGATTGTCCTTGGCCGGCCCGTCCTTCCTGTAGACCAGGGTCTTGCCGGTGTAGAGCATCGCGGCCGGATCGAACTCGAAGAAGTTCAGGTAGCGCTCGTCGTCGGCCACCGGGCGCAGCGACGCCAGCGAGGGCGCGGCCTCGGGCACGGCGTAGAGCCGGCTGCGGTCGGCGTTGAAGGCCAGGCTCTCGAAGCCGCGGCTCGACAGCGAAGTGGCGCTGACGGTGCCGGCCATCACCTCGGGGTGCGAGGGGCTGCGCAGGAAGGGATGCGGCACCGGGTCGGCCATCAGCGTGCCGTCCTTGTCGAAATGCAGGATGTAGGGGCCGAACTCCTCGCCGACGAAGTAGCTGCCGTCGGGTGCGCGCGCGATCGATTCCACGTCGAGGTCGAAGCCCGTGAGCAGCCGGCCGCCGCGGATGCGCGCATCGACCGCGATGCCGCTGTCGACCAGGGTGTTGCCCGACAGCGTCTGGTAGTTGGCGAAGTCGGCCGTGATCTTCAGGTCCACGCCCTTGCCGTCCTTGAGGAAGCCCTTGGCATCGTTGAAGGCCACGTGGCGGTTGACCGTGATCGCGCCGGGGCGGCTGCTGCCGTCGGCCGTGGTGCGCAACGCGATGCTCACGTTGTAGAAGCCGATCACGAAGTCGGCCGAGTTGCCCTTGCTGCCATAGCCGTTGTCGGGCAGGGCGGTCCAGCTGCCGTCGTCGTTCTTCAGCAGTGCCGAGAAGCCCGGGATCGGCTGGCCGTTGACGAAGGGCGGCGCCACGCCGAGCGCGGCGGTGATGAACTGGCCCGAGGTCGGGCCGCTCCAGCGTGCCGTGTCGGACAGCGAGGCCCAGCCCGTGAGCTGGTGCGGCAGGCCCTTGCCTTCGGCCACGGGCGGCGGGGTCGGTGGCGCGGGGGCCGGTGCCGGCGCGGGCGGCAGCACCGGGAAGGCGATGCCGCCGCCATCGCCGCCACCGCAGGCGGCGAGCAGCGCGATCGTGGACAGGGCCGCGGCGAGATGGCGCGACAGGACGGACCGCGCGAAGCGGCCGGACGTGATGGACATGGATGATCCCCCGGTTGTTGTGCCGCGGGAATCTAGAGAGCGGCGATGACAGTCCGGTGAAGGCCTTGCGCGCCGGGCGCGCTCGCTCAGAGCAGGCTCGAGATCCGCTGCGCCGCCTCGCGCAGCGCGGGCAGCATGCTGTCCTGCATCACCTTCGCGCTGGTGCGGTTGGCCTGGCCGCTGATGTTGAGCGCGGCCACCATGCGGCCCGCGCGGTCGACGATTGGCGCGGCCACGGAGATCAGGCCTTCTTCCAGCTCCTGGTTCACCAGGCACCACTGCTGGCGCCGCGCCTGCGCCACCTTGGCCACCAGTGCATCGATGTCGGTCACCGTGTGCTTGGTCAGCGGCTCGATCGCCGAGGCCTCGAGCCGCGCGCGCACCTCCTCGTCGGGCAGGTCGGCCAGCAGCAGCCGGCCCAGCGAGGTGCAGTAGGCCGGCAGCCGCGAGCCCACGCCGAGGCTGATGCGCATGATCTTCTGCGTCGGCACGCGCAGCACGTAGACGATGTCGGTGGCGTCGAGCACCGCGGCCGAGCACGACTCCTGCACCTGCTGCACCAGCGCCTCCATCACGGGCTCGGCGCGGTTCCAGATCGGCATCGACGACAGGTAGGCGAAGCCCAGGTCGAGGATGCGCGGCGTGAGCGTGAACAGCTTGCCGTCGCTGACCACGTAGCCCAGCGTCTGCAGCGTGAGCAGGATGCGGCGTGCGCCCGCGCGCGTGAGGCCGCTGGCGGCGGCCACCTCGCTGAGCGTCTGGTGCGGCGCGCTCGCGCTGAACGAGCGGATCACCTGCAGGCCGCGCGCGAAGGACTGCACGTAGCTGTCGCCGGGGGCGGGCGTCTCGGTGGGCGCAAGGGGGCGGGTTGCCATGGGTGTGGATCCTCTCTAGAATTCATTATACGAACAGATGTTCGATATACGAACAAAATAGATTTCCCAGGACGCGCAGCGACAACCCGTCTTCCCGCCTCTCCACCATCCTTCTTCGGAGACAGATCCATGATCGACAAGATCGCGCCCTCCATCGCCGATGCCCTCGCGGGCCTGGCCGATGGCGCCACCGTTCTCATCGGCGGCTTCGGCACCGCCGGCATTCCCGGCGAACTCATCGACGGCCTCATCGAACAGGGCGCGCGCGACCTGACGGTGGTCAACAACAACGCCGGCAACGGCGACACCGGCCTCGCCGCGCTGCTCAAGGCCGGCCGCGTGCGCAAGATCATCTGCAGCTTTCCGCGCCAGGCCGACAGCCACGTCTTCGACGCGCTCTACCGCAGCGGCCAGCTCGAGCTCGAGCTGGTGCCGCAGGGCAACCTGGCCGAGCGCATCCGCGCGGCCGGTGCCGGCATCGGCGCCTTCTTCTGCCCCACGGGCTACGGCACCGAGCTCGCGGGCCAGCGCGAAACCCGCGAGATCAATGGCAAGCAGTACGTGCTCGAGTACCCGATCCATGGCGACGTGGCGCTGATCAAGGCCGAGCGCGGCGACCGCTGGGGCAACCTGGTCTACCGCAAGGCCGCGCGCAACTTCGGCCCGGTGATGGCCATGGCCGCGAAGAAGACCATCGCCACGGTGCACGACATCGCCGAGCTCGGCACCATGGACCCCGAAACCATCGTCACCCCCGGCATCTTCGTGCACAAGGTGGTGCGCATCGAGCGCGTCGCCACGCAGGCCGGCGGCTTCAAGAAGGAGGCATGACCATGAGCTACACCCGTCGCACCAAGGACCAACTGGCCGCCCGCGTGGCGCAGGACATCTTCGACGGCGCCGTCGTCAACCTCGGCATCGGCCAGCCCACGCTGGTGGCCAACCACCTGCCGGCCGGCCGCGAGGTCATCCTGCACAGCGAGAACGGCATCCTCGGCATGGGCCCCGCGCCCGAGGCCGGCGAGGAGGACTACGACCTGATCAACGCCGGCAAGCAGCCGGTCACGCTGCTGCCCGGCGGCGCCTTCTTCCACCATGCCGACAGCTTCGCGATGATGCGCGGCGGCCACCTCGACATCTGCGTGCTCGGCGCGTTCCAGGTCTCGGCCACCGGCGACCTCGCGAACTGGAGCACCGGCGAGGCCGGCGCCATTCCCGCGGTGGGCGGCGCGATGGACCTCGCGATCGGCGCCAAGCAGACCTGGGTCATGATGGACCTGCTGACCAAGAAGGGCGAGAGCAAGATCGTCGCGCAGTGCAGCTACCCGCTGACCGGCATCGGCTGCGTGAAGCGCGTGTACTCCGACCTCGCCACGCTCGAATGCACGCCGCAGGGCCTGAAGCTGGTCGACAAGGTCGACGGGCTCGAGCATGCGGAGCTCGAGAAGCTCGTGGGCTTGCCGATCGCCGCCTGACGCGGACAGCCACATCCGTTCTTCACTTTCCGAGAGACACACCATGACCAACCAAGCCTTCATCTGCGACGCCGTGCGCACCCCCTTCGGCCGCTACGGCGGCGCGCTCTCGAGCGTGCGCACCGACGACCTCGGCGCGGTGCCGCTCAAGGCGCTGATCGAGCGCAACAAGAACGTCGACTGGCAGGCCGTGACCGACGTGCTGTACGGCTGCGCCAACCAGGCCGGCGAGGACAACCGCAACGTCGCGCGCATGGCCTCGCTGCTGGCCGGGCTGCCGATCGAGGTGCCGGGCGCCACCATCAACCGCCTGTGCGGCTCGGGCCTCGATGCCGTGGGCAGCGCGGCGCGCGCCATCCGCGCCGGCGAGGCCGGCCTGATGATCGCGGGCGGCGTGGAGAGCATGAGCCGCGCGCCATTCGTGATGCCGAAGGCCGAGAGCGCCTTCAGCCGCAACAACGCGGTCTACGACACCACCATCGGCTGGCGCTTCGTCAACAAGCTCATGAAGGCGCAGTACGGCGTCGACTCGATGCCCGAGACGGCCGAGAACGTGGCCACCGACTACAAGATCGAGCGCGAGGCGCAGGACCGGATGGCGCTGAACTCGCAGCTGCGCGCCGTGGCCGCGCAGAAGGCCGGCTTCTTCGACGCCGAGATCGTGCCGGTGAGCGTGCCGCAGAAGAAGGGCGATGCGATCGTCGTGAACAAGGACGAGCATCCGCGCGAGACCAGCCTCGAAGCGCTGGCCAAGCTCAAGGGCGTGGTGCGGCCCGACGGCACCGTCACCGCCGGCAATGCCAGCGGCGTGAACGACGGCGCCTGCGCGCTGCTGCTGGCCGACGAGGCCAGCGCCGCCAAGCACGGCCTCACGCCGCGCGCGCGCATCGTGGGCATGGCCACCGCCGGCGTCGCGCCGCGCATCATGGGCATCGGCCCGGCGCCCGCCACGCAGAAGGTGCTGGCGCTCACCGGCCTCAGGCTCGACCAGATCGACGTGATCGAGCTCAACGAGGCCTTCGCCGCGCAGGGCCTCGCGGTGCTGCGCCTGCTGGGCCTTTCGGATGACGACGCACGCGTCAACGTCAACGGCGGCGCGATCGCGCTGGGCCATCCGCTCGGTGCCAGCGGCGCACGCCTCGCGACCACCGCGGTCAACCAGCTGCACAAGAGCGGCGGCCGCTATGCGCTGTGCACCATGTGCATCGGCGTCGGCCAGGGCATCGCGCTGATCCTCGAGCGCGTCTGAGCCCGCGTCCCACCTGAACCGTACCCCCGTCGATCGATCAGCCACACCCGACAACAACAACCGCGCGATCGATCGACTTGAAGCCATCGGCTGCCGCACCCGCGGCCCGATGGCATTTTTTTCAACCAAAAAGGAGAAAGAGGATCATGGTTTCCACATCGCACAAGGCGCGCCGCGCCCTCGGCCTGGCCGCCTTCGCGCTGGCCGCGGCCGGCCTGCTGCCGTCCCTGGCCACCGCGCAGGCGGCCTTCCCGAGCAAGCCGGTGCGCATCATCACGCCGTTCCCGGTCGGCGGCGGTCCCGACGGCGTGGCGCGGCTGGTGGCCGACAAGCTGTCGCGTGCCTGGGGCCAGCCGGTGGTGGTCGAGAACCGGCCCGGCGGCAACGGCTTCATCGCGATCGATGCCTTCAAGCGCGGCGCGAAGGACGGCCACGACATCATCGTGCTCGACAACGTGCACCTGGCCGCCTACCCGGCGCTGTTCAAGAAGCTGCCCTACGACACGGCCAAGGACTTCGACGCGCTGCTGCCGCTGTTCAAGACCTACTTCTTCTTCACCGTCGCCACCAACAGCAAGTACAAGACCGTGGGCGACCTGATCGCCGACGCCAAGGCCAACCCCGGCAAGCTCGACTATGGCTCGTGGTCGGTCGGCAACCCGGTGCACCTGGGTTCGGAGCTGTTCGAGTCGGCCACCGGCACGCAGATGGAGCACGTGATCTACAAGGAAACGACCCAGCTCTACACCTCGGTCGCCACCGGCGAGCTGGCCTTCGCGCTGGGCAGCAGCGCCACCGCCGGCCCGCTGCAGCGCGCCGGCAAGCTGCGCTTCCTGGCGGCCGCGGCGCCGCAGCGCGTGGCGGCCTTCCCTGACGTGCCCACCGTGAGCGAGTCGGGCGGCCCCAAGGGCTTCGAGGTGATCGGCTGGAACGCGATCGCCGTGCCCAAGGGCCTGCCGGCCGCGGTCACCGACAAGATCAAGCGCGACATCGAGAAGGGCCTGGCCGAACCCGACGTGCTCGAGAAGTTCAAGAGCTTCGGCTACGAGCCCTTCCCGACCACGCGCGAGCAGTTCAATGGCTTCGTTGCGGCCGAAACCACCCGTTTCACGGATGTCATTCGGAAAGCGAACGTATCGCTCGACTGAGCCTGCGTGACGCTGCGTACGCCCCTGGCGTACGCAGCGTGGGAGCGATTGGATTCACCGGATGAAGGCTTTACGGTCTCTTACCGAACAACGAAGTCTTTTGACTATTTCCTGAGCGCGTCCTACAGCGTGGTTCCGGGGGCGGGCGATATGGTTGCGGCCAATAACCAATCGCTCCTTTTTCCTCGATCTTGAGAAAAAACCACCACCACCACGCTGTCACACACCCCGCGCGCTCCAACCCTCCCGCCACCTTCTTCCCCTCCACCTTCAGGTTCTCCGCCGCGGCGCTTCTCGTCGCCGTGGCGTGGGCGGGTGCGAGCACGCAGGTCAGGGCGCAGGTCGAGCGGCCCGGCGCCGTGGCACCCGCCGCCCTCTCCGGGGCCGACAGACCGGCCGGCTATGACACCGCCGCGCACGACGCGCTCGTCGAACGCATCCGCGCCGGCAAGGCGACGCCGCGCGAGGCGCTCGATGCGCTGCGGGCCTGGTTCCCGCGCGCCGCGACCGCGGCCCAGCGCGAGCGCATCGCGTCCGACGGCGTGGTGTGGGCCCTGCAGGCCGACAGCCCACGGGAATCCGTGGGCTGGGCGCGCGCCGTGCCGCTGGATCGGCTCGCGGGCTACGCCTTCGAGTCCGCGTTCATCGCCGCGCGCCGCGTCGACGACCGCATCCTGCAACTGCAGCTCACCGCGTTGCAGCCCACGCAGCGCATCGTGCGGCGCGAGAACGCCTTCGCGCTCGAGGACCAGGGCTCGCTGACCGAGGCCCTGGCGCAGGCCGAGGCCGCCGAGCGCGCCACGCCCGGCAGCTTCAATGCCTTCGAGCTCGCGAGCCTGCGCCAGCAGGCACTGGGCCAGCGGCTGCGCTGGGCCATCGCGGAGCGCGACCAGCGTGGCGGCGAGGGCCCCGAGCGCTTCGAGGCCATCGATGCGCTGCTGCCGCTCTATCCGAACGAGCTGCAGGGCGCTTCCGATGCGGTGCAGCGCGCCACGCAGGCCAACGAAGCCGACGACCTCGAACGCTGGAAGGCGCTGTACCTGCGTCTCTATGCCGACCACCTGCTCGCGGTCTCCGCGCGCGGCCGCTTCCCCGAAGTGACCGCGGCCTACGAGCGCTGGCAGGTCGAGCATCCGCAGCAGCCGCTGCCCTACTACGCGCTGTCCGACGTGGCCGGCGCCTACCAGCAGCAGCGCCGCTCCGACCTCGCCGTGCCGCTCTACGAGGAAGCGCTGCGCAGCGGCGGCGACGCCATCCCCGTGCCCAGCGACACCCACACCGGCCTGGTCTATGCCTACCTCGACACCGCGCGCTTCGAGGACGCCGAGGCCTTGCTGCAGAAGCTCGAGCAGGCCACGCCGCCGATGCTGCGGCTCACACCCGAGCAGGGCCGGCCCAATCCCGAGTACGCCGAGGTGCGCAACCTGCGCGCGCTCTACCAGCTCTACACCGAGCGGCCCTGGCAGGCCGAGACCAGCTTCCGCGGCCTGACCTCGCTCGCGCCGCTCAACGCGGGCTTCCGCTCGGGCCTGGCCGAGACCATGAAGCTGCGCGACAAGCCCGACGAGGCGCTGGGCCGCTACCGCGAGACGCTGGTCGACCATCCGTGGGACATGGCCGCGCGTGCCGGCTACGCGGGCGCGCTGTTCGATGCCGGCGAGATGCGCGCCGGCCGCGAACTGACCGAGAGCCTGCAGGCCGAGGCGCCCGAATCGATCGCCGTGCGCAATGCCGTCGCGCAGCGCGACACGCTCTATGCGGCGCGGCTCGATGTCGAGGCCGACTACGGCCAGGGCCACGGCAGCAGCGTGCTGGCCGACCGCGACTGGCGCGTGGATTCCAAGCTCTCGTCGCCGCTGTGGGACGACCGCTGGCGCCTGTTCTTCCGCCAGGTGTTCGCGCGCGGCGACACCTCGCTGGGCAACATCGACCTGTCGCGCACCGGCGTCGGCGTGGAATACCTGCAGGGCCGCTGGCGCGCCAGCGCCGAGCTGCACCAGGCCGACAAGGGCCGCTACCGCACCGGCCTCGCGCTCGGCGTGGACTGGCGTGCCAGCGACAGCTGGCGCTTCTCGGCACGCTTCGATTCGAACAGCCTCGACACGCCATGGAAGGCGCGGCTGGCGAATGTCGGCGCGCGCTCGGCCGAGCTCGGCGCCACCTACGTGGTCAACGAGTCGCGCGCCTTCGAGGCCCGCTACCAGCGCATGGACTTCAGCGACGGCAACACGCGCGACGGCTTCGGCCTGCGCTGGCGCGAACGCCTCGTGAGCGGCCCGCGCTTCCAGCTCGAAGGCACGCTGAGCGGCGAGACCGGGCGCTACGACCGCCAGGACGTCGACTACTTCGCGCCGCGCAGCGAGAGCGCGCTGCAGGTCGGCCTGACCGGCAAGTACCTGGGCTGGAAGCGCGACGACCGCCGCTTCTCGCATGTGTTCGGACTCGAGGCCGGCAGCTACCGCCAGCAGGGCTTCGGCGGCGGCGCGCCGTGGTCGCTGCGCTATGGCCACGAATGGGTGTTCGGCCGCTCGGCCACCCTGGCCTACGGCCTGGGCATCGCGAGCCATCCCTACGACGGCGTGCGCGAGCGCCGCCGCTTCGTCTATCTCAATCTGTCGGTGCCGTTCCAATGAAGAAGATGTTCATGACGACCAGCCTGGTCCCGCGGATGGCCGCGCTGCTGCTCGCCACGCTGCTCGCCGGCGCCGCGCTGGCCCAGGGCCTGCCGCGCGCCACCGCGCTGCCGGCGCCCGATGCCGACGACGGCAAGAGCTTCCGCGCCATCGCGATGCACGACGTGCGCCACAACGTGCGCGAGAGCTTCGTCGACGAGCCCGAACCCACCGCGCTCGACGAGCGCACCGTGGCCGACTTCTTCGCCTGGCTGCGCAGCTCGGGCCACCACCCGGTGAGCCTGCAGCAGATCGTCGACGCGCGCGCCGGCGGCCGGGCGCTGCCTTCGAAGGCCGTGCTGCTGACCTTCGACGACGGCTACGAGAGCTTCTATACCAAGGTCTATCCGCTGCTGAAGCAGTTCGGCTATCCGGCCGTGATGGCGCTCGTCACGGGCTGGCTCGAGGTGCCGCCGGGCCAGGTGGTCGCGGGCTACGGCGCGCGCAATCCCCTGAAGCGCGAGGCCTTCATCACCTGGAGCCAGGCGCGCGAGATGGGCGCCTCGGGCCTGGTCGAGTTCGCGAGCCATGGCGATGCGATCCACACCGGCGTGCCCGGCAATCCGCAGGGCAACCTGCAGCCCGCGGCCGTCACGCACCGCTACGACAGCGCCACCGGCCGCTACGAGGACGACGCAGCCTGGATCGCGCGCGTCGAGGCCGACCTGCGCCGCAGCCGCGGCCTGATCGAGGCTCAGACCGGCACCCGCGTGCGCGCCATGGTGTGGCCCTACGGCGCCTACAACAAGCAGACGCTGCGCGCGGCCGACCGCGCCGGCATGCCGATCACCCTGACGCTCGACGAGGGCGCGAACACGCCCGAGGTGCCGCTGCAGACCATCCGCCGCGGCCTCGCCACCTACGACATGTCCGTGCCCGACTTCAGCCTGCTGCGCGCGCCCGCGCGGCCCGATCCGCGCGCGCTGCACCGCGCCATGCACATCGACCTCGACCACGTCTACGACCCCGATCCGGCACAGCAGGAGGCCAACCTCTCGCGCCTGCTCGACCGGGTGCAGGCCGTCGGCCCCTCGGCCGTCTACCTGCAGGCCTTCGCCGATCCCGATGGCGACGGCGCGGCCGATGCGCTGTACTTCCCGAACCGCCACCTGCCGATGCGCGCCGACCTGTTCAACCGCGTCGCCTGGCAGCTGCGCACGCGCACAGGGGTCGAGGTCTATGCCTGGATGCCGGTGCTCGCGTTCCAGCTGCCCGCGAACCACCCGCTGGCCGACGTGCGCGTGACGCACCTCGAACCCACGTCGGCCGCGGCGCGCGACCAGACGCGCTACCACCGGCTCTCGCCGGCCGATGCGCGCGTGCGCGCCCTGATCGGCGACATCTACGAGGACCTCGCGAAGAACACGCCGATCGCGGGCCTGCTGTTCCACGACGACGCCACCTACAGCGACGACGAGGACGCCAGCCCCGCGGCATTGCGCGAACTCGCCGCGCAGGGCCTGCCGGCCGACCTCGCCGCGGTGCGCGCCGATCCCGCGCTGCGCGCGCGCTGGACCGCGTGGAAGACGCGCCAGCTCACCGACTTCACGCTCGAGCTCGCGCAGCGCGCGCGCGACTGGCAGCCGCGCCTGCTCACCGCGCGCAACCTCTATGCACGCCCGGTGCTCGAGCCGGCCGCGCAGGAGTGGTTCGCGCAGGACCTCGCGCAGTCGCTGCAGGCCTACGACTACACCGCCGTGATGGCGATGCCCTTCATGGAGCAGGCGGCCGATCCGCAGGCCTGGCTGGCGGCGCTGTTCCGCCAGGTGGCGGCGCAGCCGCAGGGCCTGGCGCGCACCGTGTTCGAGCTGCAGGCGCGCGACTGGCGCAGCGGCCGCATGGTCGACAAGGACACGCTGGCCGCGCAGTGGACCCTGCTGCACCGACTGGGCGCGCGCCATGTCGCGCTCTATCCCGACGACTTCCTCGCGGGCGAGCCGCCGCTGGTGACGGTGCGCGACATCCTCTCGGTGCGCGCCAACCTCGCGGGCGGCAAGGTCGACGGCCTCGAGACGCCGCCGGCGCTCGCGCCCGCCAAGCCGGCCCCGGCCTCCGCGCCGACCGCACCGGGAGCCGCGCGATGAACCCCGAATTCTTCGGTTCCGACGTGGTGCGGGCCCTGCTCAACTACGTCTTCTACTACCCCTTCCTCGCGGCCTATGTCTGGATGGCCGGCGGCATCGCGCATGCGCTGGTGTTCGAGCGCGGCCGCCACCGGCGGATCGATCCGCTGCCGCTGCTGCCCGAGCGGCCGCTGGTCAGCGTGATCGTGCCCTGCTTCAACGAGGGCGAGCGCGTGCAGGAGGTGATCGAGCAGCTGATGCGCAGCCACTACCCGAACTACGAGGTCATCGCGGTCAACGACGGCAGCAGCGACGACACCGGCGCCATCCTCGATGCGCTGGCCACGCGCTACGGCCAGCTGCGCGTGGTGCACCACGCCACCAACCAGGGCAAGGCGGTGGCGCTCAACACCGCGGCGGTGCTGGCCAACGGCGAGTACATCCTCGGCGTGGACGGCGATGCGCTGGTCGACCCCGATGCCATCGCCTGGATGCTGACCCACATGCTGCATTCGGAGCGCGTGGGCGCCGTCACCGGCAACCCGCGCATCCGCGGCCGCACCACCCTGCTCGGGCGCATGCAGGTGGGCGAGTTCTCCTCCAACATCGGCCTCATCAAGCGCACCCAGCAGCTGGCCGGGCGGCTGTTCACGGTCTCGGGCGTGCTCTCGATGTTCCGTCGCAACGCGCTGCTCGACGTCGACTTCTGGAGTCCCGACGTCATGACCGAGGACATCGACATCAGCTGGAAGCTGCAGCTCAAGGACTGGCGCGTGCGCTACGAGCCGCGCGCGCTGTGCTGGATCCTGATGCCCGAGACCGTGCGCGGCCTCTACCGCCAGCGCCAGCGCTGGGCCACCGGCGGCATCCAGACCCTGCTGCGCTACACGGGCCAGGTGATCAAGCCGCGCAACTTCATGATGTGGCCGGTGTTCCTCGAGTACCTGGCCAGCGTGGTCTGGGCCTACGCCATGTTCGCGGTGCTGGTGCTCGCGCTGGTGCGGCGCTTCCTGCCGCCCGAGTGGCAGTACGTGGGCTTCTGGCCCGAGTGGCACGGGATGCTGCTGGGCATCACCTGCATGCTGCAGATGGGCGTGAGCCTGTGGATCGACCGCCACTACGACCGCGACATCCTGCGCTACCTGGTCTGGACCATCTGGTATCCGCTTGCCTTCTGGATGATCAACATGTTCACCACGGTCGTGGCCTTGCCGGCCACGATCCTGCGGCGCAAGGGCAAGCGCGCCCGGTGGACCAGCCCCGACAGAGGAGTGATAGCGAATGAACGATCGACTGCATCCGTCCGTGCCATCGAGCATGAATGAAGACCTGGGCGCCGCCCCGCCCCGGCCCAACGGCAAGGCGCCGCCGCGCGAGCGCGAATGGGCCGAGCCGCAGGGCGAGGTACCGGTGCTCGATGCCGCGCGCATGCCGTTGAGCGCCTTCATGCGCCACAAGACGCCGCAGGGCGCGCTGTTCATGTTCGTGTGGCTGCGCATCGCGCGGCCGCTGCTGCTGGCCGCGTTCTGGGTCGGCGTGGCGTTCTACGCCTGGCGCCACTTCTTCCAGGTCTGGCGGCCGGTGGAGGGCGCGAACCTGCTCACGCTCTATGCCCTGTCGGTGCTCGGCATCTTCGCGCTGATGCTGCTGCTCGCGCCGGTGCGCCGGCGTGCCATCGCCGACGAGGAGACGCGCGGCCGCTCGCCCGACAGCACCGTGGCCCAGCTGGCCGAATACACTTCGCTGGCGCCGCAGCGCCTCACGCTGTGGCAGCGCGCGCGGCGCCTGCTGGTGCAGCACGACCGCGACGGCCGGGTGACCGACGCGGCCGACCTCGACACCGAACCCGCGATGCTCACGCCTTCGGGCACGGCGGTGCGAAAGCGCCGCGCCTGATGCCGCATCGATCCACCCCGGGACACGGACATTTCGAATCCGGCCACCCGGCCGCTGCGTACGCATGCCCATGAAAAAGACAGAAGTGATGGCGACGGCGATGGAGATGGCGCGAAAAGGGCTGGGCTTCGCGCCGGCGCTCGCGATCGAGCAGATCGCCGAATTGATCGCGCAGGAAGACCCGGCAGACGAGCTCTACGACAGCAAGGTCGAGCGGTTGCTCAAGCTGGCGGCCTGCATCTGGAGCCTGCGGCGGGACGTGGTGACGCCGCCCGGAGAGGGCGGACGGCTGCTCTGAGCGGCCGTCCGGGACACCGGGTCTACAGGGCGTCGAGGATTTCCTTGCGCTTCTTCTCGTACTCCTCCTCGGTGATGTCCTTGCGCTCCCGCAGCGCCTTGAGCTGATCGAGCCGCTCGGAGGTCGTGCCCCGCTGCCGTTGCGCGGGCGCTCCGGTGAAGGACGTTTCGCGCAACGCGGCCTGCATGCGCAGCAGCGCATCCTCCATGGCGCGTCGGCCGGCGAAGCCGTGGTCGAAGAGCCGTTCGGAGGTCTCGGCGCTGCCGAAGCCCACCACGCGGGGACTGGCGACCAGCGTGCCCGCGGGATCGCGGATCTGGCTCGTCAGGTCGACGGAGAAGCTCGTGGGCGGCCAGGTGAACAGGCCGGAGCCGCCCGAGGTCGTGACGATCGTGGGCACGATGACGTAGTGGACGCCGCTGCTCGCCGTTTCCGCGGGGTTGGCAATGGACGGCAGCTTCACGATGTCCGAGAACACGTTCGAGAGCATCTTCTCGAAGCCCGCATCGATGTCGCGGTAGGGGAAGTACCGGATGTTGTCCCCGCCGCCGCCCGGTGTCGTGACTTCCATGTCGGCGAGGGCCGTGGGGATGTGATAGCCCACACGCAGCGGCATCGGCGCGGGCGCGTCCGCGCCGCGCGCGAGGCGCGCCTGATCGGGAACGACGGCGATCGGATGGGCGCAACCGGCGAGGACCGTGATGGCCAGCAGGGCGAGCCAGGCTTTGAAGGAGTGCAGGGTCGATGTCATGGTGCGCGGAGTTTAGGGGCGCGCCGGCACCGCCTGCGCCGTGCGCCACCGCGCGGGCGTGGTTCCTTCCCAGCCGCGAAACGCACGCGTGAACGAATTCAGCTCCTCGAAGCCCAGCACGAAGGCGATCTCGCCGGCTTCGAGCTGCGTGTCCTCGAGCAGTTGCCGCGCGGCCTGGTGGCGCACCTCGTCGAGCAGCCGCTGGTAGCTGGTGCCGGCCTCCTCGAGCCGGCGCTGCAGCGTGCGGGTGCTCACGCAGAGTTCGGCCGCCACGGTCCGGATGCTCGGGCGCTCGCCGCGCAGGGTGCGGCCCAGCACGGCGCGCGCCTGGTCGAGCAGCGAGGCGGCCGGGGTCTGCGCGGCCAGCGCGGCCTCGAGACCGGGCAGCAGCACCGCGAGCAGGTCCTGGTTGTGGGTGACGAAGGGCTGCGCGAGCAGCGCCTCGTCGAACACGATGACGTCGGCCGCGGCACCGAAGCGCGGCGCGCAGCCGAAATGCGCGCCCAGCATCGCGGCCTGCGCGCTCGTGTGCGCGCGCACCAGCTCGACCCGGCGCGGCACCACGCGGGTGCCGGTGCCGCGCCGCGCGAGCTCGAGCACCGACGCGAAGGTGCCGTCGGTCAGCAGCTGGGGCGAATGGCCCTCGACCAGGAACCAGTGGAAGCGCACGCGGACCTCGCCGTCGCCGCGCTCGATGCGGATCACCTCGGGGCAGGTCAGCCGCTTGAAGCGCGACAGCCGCTGCAGTGCCTCGCCGAAGTTCGGCGAGTGCAGCGCCGCGATCGAGGCGATGTCGTAGTGCTCGGTCGCGCCCTCGGCGCCGATGCGCAGGCCCAGCGCGGGATCGGGGTTCATCGCGGCCAGCGCGTCCCACACGGCGAACATCTGCCGCGTCGTGATGCGCGCCTTGCCGCTCGCGAACAGGTCGGCCGGCAGGCCGGCGCGGCGCAGCATCGCCTGCGTGTCGAAGCCCAGCAGCCGCAGCCGCTGCTGCATCACGGCGGGCACGACGATCAGGTCGGGCGGGCGCTGGGTCATCGCCGGTCGTCGCCCGCCGCGAGGTGGATCGCCGCGCGGATCCGCGGATAGGTGCCGCAGCGGCAGATGTTGCCGCTCATCGCGGCGTCGATGTCGGCGTCGCTGGGCTTCGGCGTGTGGCGCAGCAGCGCGCAGGCCGACATCAGCTGGCCGCTCTGGCAGTAGCCGCACTGCACCACGTCGAGTTCGGTCCAGGCGCGGCGCAGCGCGTCGATCTCGGGGCCCTTCACGCCCTCGATGGTCGACACCGCGCGGCCCTGCACGGCCGACAGCGGCGTGGCGCACGAGCGCACCGCCTCGCCGTCGAGCATCACGGTGCAGGCGCCGCACAGCGCCTTGCCGCAGCCGAACTTGGTGCCGTTCATGTGCAACTCGCCGCGCAGCACCCACAGGAGGGGCGTGTCGTCCTCGGCCGTCACCGCGACGGGGCGGCCGTTGATCTGGAGCGTGGTGGTCATGGGGTTCCTTCCTTTTGTCTCGTGCCGTGCGTTCAGGCCAGGCGCAGCGGCAGCGAACGCAGCCGCTGGCCCGTGAGCGCGAACACCGCGTTGGCCACGGCCGGCGCCACCGGCGGCGTGCCCGGCTCGCCCACGCCCGTGGGCAGCGCGCTGCTCGGCAAGATCGCGATCTCGATCTGCGGGCATTCGTTCATGCGCAGCGGCGCGTAGTCGTGGAAGTTGCTCTGCTGCACCTGGCCGCGCTCGATGGTGATCTCGCCGTGCAGCGCGGCCGAGAGGCCGAACACGATCGCGCTCTCCATCTGCTGGCGCACCAGGTTCGGGTTCACGGCCAGCCCGCAGTCGACCGCGCAGTACATGCGCCGCACGCGGATCTGTCGCTCGGGCGTCAGCGAGACCTCGGCCACCTGCGCCACCACGCTGCCGAAGCTGCGGTGCAGCGCGAGGCCGCGCGCGCGGCGCGTGCCGTCGGCCTCGGGCGCCAGCGGCGTGCCCCAGCCCGACATCGCCGCCACCCGCTGCAGCACGCCCAGGTGCCGCGCCTCGGCCGGGCTGCCCGCCAGCAGCGCGCGGCGAAACGCCACCGGGTCCTGGCCCGCGGCATGCGCGCATTCGTCGATGAAGCTCTCGGTGAAGAAGCCGTTCTGCGAATGGTTGACCGAGCGCCAGATGCCGACCGTGACCGCCGACTCCATCGTGCGGTGCGCCACGCGCGCATTGGCGAAGCGGTAGGCGGTGGTGGCCGTGCCCTCGGCCGCCGCGCTCAGGAAGGCCGGCGAGCCCAGGCTCGAGCCCGCGGTGTCGACGCGCCAGGCCACCAGCCGGCCCTGCGCATCGAAGCCGGCCTTGCTGCGCGCCACGTAGGCCGGGCGGTAGTAGTCGTGCGCCATGTCCTGCTCGCGCGACCACATCAGCTGCACCGGCATGCCGTCCGTTTCGCGCGCCAGCGCCGCCGCCTGCATCACGAAGTCGCCGAGGTAGCGGCGCCCGAAGCCGCCGCCGAGGTAGGCCAGCCGGATGTCGACCTTCGCGGCCTCGATGCCCAGCACCTTGGCGATGCCGCCGCGCAGCATGCCCGGCCCCTGCACGCCGACCCAGACGGTGGCCGCGCCGTCCTTGAACTGCACGGTGCAGTTCATCGGCTCCATGGTGGCGTGCGCGATGAAGGGCACGCGGTACTCGGCCTCGATGGTGCGCTCGGCGCTCTTCATCGCGGCGTCGGCGTCGCCGGTCTCGAGGTGCACGTCGGCCTGGTCCGGCGCATCGAGGCTCTGCGCGAGCTGGTCGATCAGCGCGCGGCTCGACAGGCTGGCGGCCGCGCCGTGGTCCCAGTCGATCGCGACCTTGTCGAGCGCGCGCATCGCATGCCAGGGCGTGTCGGCGATCACCGCCACCGCGCCCGAGGTCATGCCGCCCGAGCCCAGGCCGCCGCCCACCGGCGCGAGCGCCACCACCTTGCGCACGCCGGGCATCGCGCGCGCGGCCGTGTCGTCGAAGCGCGCCACGCGGCCGCCCAGCGTGGGGCACATCGCGAGCGTGGCATAGAGCAAGCCGTCGGGCGGCAGCGCATCGAGCCCGTAGCGCGCCGAGCCGTCGAGCTTGGCGGCGCTGTCGAGGCGGTGCACCGGCCGGCCGATCAGCGTGTAGCGCGAGGGATCCTTGAGCGTCGGCTGCGCGGGCAATGGCAGCGTCGCCGCGCGCGCCGCCAGTTCGCCGAAGCGGGCGCTGCGTTGCGAGGCCGGGTGCGACACCCGGCCGGCCGCCACCTCGCATTCGGCCGCCGGCACGGCCCAGGCGGCCGCCGCGGCGCCCACCAGCATCGCGCGCGCCGAGGCGCCGGCCTCGCGCAGCGGCGTCCACTGGTCGACGATGCCCGACGATCCGCCGCTGCCCCAGAGCCCGGGCACCTCGCGCAGCAGCTTGCTGACCACGTGGCGGGTGCCGCGCTTGAGCGCGCCGTCGTCGTCGGGCTTGAACATCGGCAGGTTGTCGAGCAGCGCCGCCTGGTTGTTGTAGATCGGGTCGTAGCCGGCCTGCTCGAGCCGCAGCTGGGCGAGGTCGGCATCCATCTCCTCGGCCAGCAGCATCGCCAGCCCGGTGTGGATGCCCTGGCCCATCTCGGCCGCGGCCATCATCAGCGTGACCGTGTCGTCGGGCGAGACCTTGACCCAGCCGTTCAGAGCCACCTGGCCGCTGGCCATGGCAGGCAGCGGCTCGGCGGTGGTCAGCCGCTGGCGCGTGGGCGAGGCGGACCAGCCGACGACCAGCGCACCGAGGGTGGCGGCCGTGCCGAGCAGGAAATGGCGGCGTTTGAGGGCGGGCATGGGGCGGACTCCGTGCGGCTTCGAGCGGCCGCGATGGGCGGGAGTGTGCGCGGCGCACCGCGGGCTTGCCAATCCGATTGCGCCAATCGAACGGCGGATCGCGCCAGCCGGCGGGCCCGGCCGGGTCGGGTCCGCGCGCCGACCCGGTGTTTTCGGCCGGCCAGCGGTTTTTTTGAGCCCCCGCTCCGCGGCGCCTGTGAGCTAGGACACATTTGTCACCAGAAAGTTAATGCGGGTTGCTACCGGGATCCGTAGTATTCATTTCGGTTTAAGCATCTCATGCGCAATCCGCATAACGGCCCGTTTTCGAACGTGCAACGGCCGACCTCGCGTCGGCAGTGGAACCACCCCAGCGTGTTGCGGTTCGGCGAACTTACCTAGCGGAGGAAACCAGATGGCCGTACGTGATCGCGTCACCAGCCCCGTGGCGCTTGCCTTGCCGACGCCAAGGCCCGGTCATGTCGTGCGGTCCATCGTCGCGCCCATGGTCGCTCGCCTGCGGGCGGGCTTCGACGGGATCCGGCGCCCGAACCTGGCCGCGCCGCGCCATGCGCCGCCGTTCGCGCCGCGTGGCGGGCCGCGCGAAGGTCCCGTGGCGCAGTTCCCCGTTCCATCGGCGCCCCTGCCGTCCGGCACCGGCGCGCCGGTGCGGGCCTGCGCCTTCGTCTTCATCGCGAACCTGCCGCAGCTCATGGAGGTCTACGGTGCCGAGTTCGCGCTGCATGCCAGCATCGAGATCAAGTACCGCCTGCTGACGAGCTTCGTGAGCGTGGCCGACGCCGACCTCGCCATGCTGCGGCACGACTGCTTCCTGCTGTGGAGCAACCCGGCGTTTCCGGTCGAGGACGCGCAGGCGCGGCAGGGCGCCTCGGCCCGGCTCGAGAGCCTGCTCACGGGCCTCGGCGGCATGCCGGTGCAGCTGCGCGACACGCGCGCGCTGGTGCAGCTGCACGTGGGCTGGAGCGACGCGCCCAGCCCCGGGCGCATGAGCCAGGCCGAGGTCGAGCTGCGGCTGTGGGCCGCGCAGCCGGCGCCCGACTTCCAGCTCGCGCAGACCGAGGGCTGGCAGCGGCTCTATCGCGAGGACATGGAAGTCGCGCTGCAGGTCAGCGACGCGCTGCATGCGCGGCGTCTCGCGATCGAATGGCATCCCGTGGTGGGGGCGCCGGCGCAGGCCGCCGCCTTCGCGGCACCGCTCTATCACGAGGCGCGCTTCCACACCGAGGGCGAGCCGCATGCCGCCGCCGCGCTGCGTTCCGAACTCTTCATGCCCTGCCTGCAGCGGCTGGGCCTGGTGCGCACCTTCGACCACCTCGCGGCCGGCCGCGTGGTGCGGCAGCTGCGCCTGGGCGGCACCGTGCGTTTGGGCCTGAGCATCTCGGCGCAGAGCGCGCGGCGCGACCACTGGTGGGCCTCGCTGATGGTGCTGCTGCGGCGCGAGCCCGAGCTGGCGGCGCGCCTCGTGGTCGAGATCGCCGGCGAGCCCACGCTGCCCGATCTCGAATCGGTGCGCGACTTCTGCCTGCAGCTGCAGCTCTGCGGCTGCCGCGTCGCCATCAAGCACTTCGGCGGCGACTCCGGCAACCTCGCCGCGGCCAAGGTCTGCCGGCCCGACATCATCAAGCTCGACCCGGTCTTCATCCGGCGCGCGCGCGAGGACCGCTTCGGCCGCGAGCTGCTCGAGGAGATGCTCGCGCTGTGCGGCAGCTTCGCGCCCTCCATCGTGGTCGACGGCATCGAGCGCGAGGAGGACATCCGCATGGCGCTCGAGGCCGGCGCCGAGTGGCTGCAGGGCTGCGGCATTCCCGCCGGCGCGCCGCTGCACGAAGGCACGCTCGCGCGCGGCCCCGGGGGACGCGCGTGAATCCCTCGCCCGACTTCCATCTGCAGCTCGCGCGGCTGGGCGCGCAGATCGACGTTTTGCAGCACACGCTGCAGGAGGTCATGCGCCACGGCGTCCTGCTGCAGGGCGAGCGTGCGCGCGAGAAGCTGCTGGCGCGCGACCAGTACCTGGCGCTCGAGGCCGCGATCCGCGAGCAGGAGCTGCGCGATTCGCCCGCGCTGCGCGCCGTGCGTTCGGTGTGCGCGGCGTGCGCGACGGGTGCGCGGGCGCAGGCCGATGGCGCGCTGCCCGATGGCGCGAGAAGCACGGAGGACGCGGAGGGCTCCGATGACTCGAATGACGCCGACCGCGCGAGAGCTCGTGGCGTGCCGGACTCCTTCGCCTAGCGCCGGCATCCGTCCGTGGCGCGGTGCGCCCCCTCCGTCGCCCGCGCACACGGCCGCCATCCCGGCCGCGCCATTCCCCCTGCCTCCCGCTCGGGCCACCCTGCATGTCCCGCCCCGGGGAAGCGAATCGGATGGAGCCAGTTTCCGACCATGTATCTGCATTCCCTTTTTCGAAACGTCCCGGCGGCGGAGCGCGTGGCGCTGGTCGCGCGCAGCGAATTGCGGTCCTTCCGACGCAACGAGACCGTGCTGCGGATGGACGAGTGGACCGACAAGGTCTACTTCGTCGCCTCGGGACTGCTGCGCGTGGTGGTCGGCGGCAGCGGCGGCAGCGCGGCCGTGACCACCGACTTCGTGCGCCCGCGCGACCTGTTCCTGAGTCCCACGCTCGACGAGGCGCGCTACCAGTCGATGGCCAACCTCGTGGCCGCGCTGCCGAGTTCGGTCTACCTCATTCCCGCCGCGGCCCTGCACGACATCTGCGCCCGGCATCCGTCGGTCGCGCTCGAGCTGCTCGAGCTCACCGTCAAGCGCATGACCATCATCCGCAGCCAGCTGCGCCGCATCTCCTCGCTCACCTCAGAGACCCTGGTCGCGCGCGTGCTCTACGAACTGACCCAGCTCGCGCCGGCCGACACCGGCGGCTTCGACAAGCGCATCTCGCAGGCCGTGATCGCGTCGTATGCGGGGCTGTCGCGCGAGGTCGTCAACAAGACCATGCGCGAGATGGAGAACCGCGGCTTGCTGTGGAAGGACGAGCACGGCATCCACGTGGTGGCCGATTTCGCATCGACCGACCATGGCAGTTTCGAGTCGCTCGAGCCGCACTCGTCAGGCGACGAGCGCGAGGGCGACACGCCTTTCATCGCGCCCGACGAACTCGATCTGCTGCGGACCGCGGGCGAGCGCGGACCGGGTGCGAAGTGAGGCGATGCACGCACCGTGCATGGCCGTTGTTTTCCGCCCGCCTGTTTGGGGCGAGCTGTGAACCGCCACACAGTTGCGATGCGATCGCGCGTGCGTCGCGAGGGCTCGATTCCTAGCATCGAAACCATGCGGCGATCCGTGCGATTCGAGCCCTCGCCGCGATCACGGATTGCGCACCTCTCGAGGCTTTCATGAGTTCCATCTTCTCCGCTTGCAATTGCAGCATCCACTACCTCGGCCGCGTCCAGCGTTCGGGCTGGATGCGGTTCTTTCCCTGGATGCGGCTATACCAGTGCGCGAACTGCAAGAAATTGCAGTTGCTGGCGCAGAAGGAGGTGGATCGGGCGAAGGCGGCGTATGGGAGCCGGGTGACGTACAGAAAGGGTGAGCGGGAGGCGGCGGGCTAGGGCCTGTTCACACCAATTCCGGGGTCGCGAAGGCCTACCAGAGAGGTCAATCAAGGCGCGCGACGACGCGTGTGCATGCGCACACGCTAGAAGCGCAACGCGGAGTGGCCCTCTCTGGCAGGCCTTCCCTTCGGCTTGCCCCTCCAAGGGGCCGTCTGCGGCGTTGCCCGCGCTTGCAAGGCATCAGCCTTGCAGCGCGCGGGCGCCTTGCATCCAGCCCCTTGGAGGGGCAACGCGACCCCGGAATTGGTGTGAACAGGCCCTAGCCAAGGTGCCCGATGGGACGAGCCTGCGTCTCAGAGGCTGTATTCGATGGTGCCCATGTAGTGCAGCGTTCCATCGCGAGTTTCCACCGAGCGCGGTGCCTCGATCTGCGCCTCGTCGATGAACACGAAGAAGTTGATGCCGCGCAGGCCCGCGGCTTCGGCGCGGCGGGACAGTTCCGCGGCCCATTGCTCGCTGTACGAATAGCCGGCAACCAGTTCCGCGAGCGTCGGCGCGATGCCCCAGCCGTATTCGAGGAAGTCGTGGTCGTACCAGGTCTCGCCCTGGTCGCGCGCGAATGGCGACACCGGGTCGTCGTCGCCACGCTCATCGCTGTAGTCCTCGGCAAAGTAGGAGGCTGCGAAATCCTCGGGGATGGTGCCCACCCAGAAATGGCAGGTCTGAGTCTGGTGCATGGCGTGCGCTTTCCTTGCGAGGCGGATGGATGTTTCGATGCGAAGCGAACGATCGATTTTCCGCTTTCACCGTCGGCCGACCTCCCACTAGCAGAACCGGCGCCACTCGGCTGGCGCGCTCCCCGGCAACCTGCGTGCGTCCGGGGACGTCATCAATTCGCCTTACAGGAGGACTACCGTGATTCAGGGTTTCCCCTAGAAGAAAACCCTGTCCAAACAACTCCTCTGACATCCAACCGACATGAAGACCTCTTACCAACTCGCCCTCGCGGCCGCTTTTGCCGTGATGGCCGTGGCCTCCGTCCAGGCCCAGACCACGGGCGGCCGCAGCCGCGAAGCCGTCGAAGCCGAAGCCATTGCCACGGCCCACGCGCCCGACCAGAACGTGACCCGCGGCTCGCGCGGCCCCGAAACGGTGAAGCCGATGGCCGACGCCGATGCGGTGTACCAGCAGGCCGTGGCCACCGCCCACGCGGCCGACCAGAACGTGACCCGTGGCTCGCGCGGCCCGGAAACGGTGAAGCCGATGGCCGATCCGGCGAAGGTCTACAACGAAGCCGTGGCAGCCGCCTCGGCGCCCGACCAGAACGTGGTGAGCGGTTCGCGCGTGAACAGCAAGGTGATCTCGACGATGCAGAACCCGGCGCTGACCGCGGCGCAGGGCAAGTAAGAAACGGGGAGCCCGGGCCGAGAGCCCGGAGTTTCCTCAGGCGAAAGAAGTGCGCGGCGGCGTGCCCGAGGCCATGCGGCGCAGCATGGCGTTCTGCCGCGCCTCCTCGGCGTCGCGCAGGCTCTTGGCGGCGCGCGCCGCGACGTAGCTCACGTACAGCGTCTCGATGGCGCGGCCCCAGTCGTGGGCCTTCTGCGAAACCCCCTCGGCCTTCACCGGCGAGCCCGTGACGACGTGCGTCGACAGGTCGTCCTCGGGGCGCGCGGGCACGTCGATGCCGGCCTTGCCGAGGATGGCGGCTTTCTGAACGATGGTGAGCATGCGTGGGTCTCCCTGTGTGCAATGCCAGATTAACGGCCGTTCGCGCGGCGCGCCATCCGTCGCTTGACGTATGCGCGCGCCATCGCGAGGCGCCGACTGGCCATAAGCACTAGGCGTGCCATGCAGTCATAGGTCTACAGCGAGGCCGCGGCCGACGACGACTGCCACACCAGCGTGGCGGCGGTCAGGTCCTCGAGCGCGCTGCCGACGGCCTTGAACACCGTGCGCTCGTCGCTGTCGGGTCTTGCGCGGCCGCCGCATTCGCCGCGGCACAGCGCGGCCAGCGTGCCCTGCACCGCCTCGGCGCGCAGGGTGCCGGCCGCGATCGCGTCGAGCAGGTCGCCGGCCTTCGCCAGCGCCTCGGGCGTGTCGATGAAGGTGCGCGCACCCTCGAAGCACTGCGCGTCGGCCTCGCGCATGGCGGGCGTGAAGCTGCCGATCAGGTCGAGGTGCGAGCCCGGCGCGAGCCATTCGCCGCGCACCAGCGGCGCGGTGGCCAGCGTGGCGCAACTGACGATGTCGGCCTGCCGCACGGCGGCCTCGAGGCCCTCGGGGCCTGGCGCGGCCGCGCGCGCACCGCTCCAGCCCTGCGCGCGCCATTGCGCGGCCAGCGCCTCGGCGCCTTCGGGGCGGTGGTTCCACACCGTCACTTCCTCGATGGGCCGCACGCTCGCATGGGCCGCGGGCAGCATGCGCGCGATGCGGCCGGTGCCCAGCACCAGCAGCCGCCGCGCATCGCCGCGCGCGAGAAACGAGGCGCCGAGGGCAGAGGCGGCGGCCGTGCGGTGGGCCGTGAGCTCGTCGCCGTCCATCAGCGCCAGCGGCACGCCGGTGCGCGCGTCGTACAGCACGTAGGTGGCATGCAGGCCTGGCAGGCCGCGCGCGCCGTTGCCCGGAAAGATGTTGATGGTCTTGATGCCGAGAAAGCCGGCCTCGCTCCAGGCCGGCATGATCAGCACGGTGCCCTTGTCGCCGCTCGCGTTGTCGATGGCGTGCACGTGGCGCGGCGGCACCTGGGCCTCGGCCGCGAAGGCGGCGCGCAGCGCGGGCACGAGGCGCTCGAAGCCCAGTGGGGCGCGAGTGGCGGTGGCGTCGAAATGCTTCATCGGGCGGGCGGGGTGGGTGGGATGGGGGCGGTCGCCAGCGCGGCTTCGAAGAACTCGGCGAGCGCGCGCTGGTAGGTGGTGCCGAAGCGGGCCTCGCTCATCGGCTCGAGATGGCCGGCGCCTGGCACCTCGATCAGCCGCTTGGGCTCGCGCGCATCGGCCAGCAGGCGCCGCGAGTGGTCGACGGGGATCACGGCATCGGCCGTGCCGTGGATCAGCAGCAGCGGGATCGGCGCGAGGGCGGCCACGTACTTCGAGGCGGCGTAGCGATCGCCCACGAGCAGGCCGGCGCCCGAGACCTTGTCGTTGGCGATCGAAGAATACGAATAGAAGGTCGACTCGATCGCCACCGCGCGCACGCCGGCGCGGTTGCCTGCGCCCACGGCCGCGATCGCATTGGTGCCGCCGAGGCTCTGGCCGAACACCAGCAAGCGCGCGGGATCGACGTCGGCGCGCGAGCGCACGTGGTCGATGGCGCTGCCCGAGTCCTCGAACACGCCGCGGGGCTCGGGCTTGCCTTCGGAGTCGCCGTAGCCGCGGTAGTCGAACACGAACACGTTGAAGTCCTGCTTCGGCAGCCAGGCAACGAAGCGCCAATGCGAGGACATGTTCTGCGCATTGCCGTGGAAATGGATCACCGTGCCCTTGGCCTCGCGCGGATCGGCGCGGCCCGCGGCCGGAATGAACCAGCCGCTGAGCGCGGTGCCGTCGGTGCTCTGGAAGCGCACGCGCTCGTAGCGCAGGCCCAGCGCGTCGGGCGTTTCGTAGCGCACGCGGTCGGGGTAATAGAACATCGACTCGACGCAGCCGCCGAGCAGCAGCAGCGGCAGCGCGAGCAGCGCGCGGCCGGCCAGGCGCGCGAGACGGCGTGGAACGCTCATGGCGTGGCGGCGCGGCTTTCCGCCAGCATGTTGCAGAACAGCGCGCCCTGCTCGATCGCATCGTCGAGCGCCACGTGGGTGTGCGGCAGGCCAGGGTCGAACCAGCGCCGCGGCATCGCGCGCTTGGTGCTGTCGCGGTAGTCGGTCTTCAGCAGGGCCATGGCGAAGGACTTGACGTCGAGCGCCGAATGGCTGAACGGGCTCTCGCCCGCGAAGCGCATCAGGTACCAGTAGACGAACAGGAAGTCGAAGCCCGCCGGGTAAGCCACGAAGACTGGCCGCGCCTTCAGGCCCTTGAGCCAGGCCACGTAGTTCTTCATCGCATGCGCGGGCTCCTGCAGGTCGCTGCGGCAGGCGGCCCAGGCTTCGGGCTGCGTCTGCCACCACGCGGCGGTCTTCGGGTCGGCCTCGGCGCCGGGCAGGGTGTGCAGGTTGGCGCTGAAGGTGGACACCAGCTTCTTGTCGGCCGTGTAGGCGGCCGAGCCGAAGCTCAGCATCGAATGCGGGCCGGGGATGGGGCCGTCGGATTCGACGTCGGTGCTGATGTAGATCTCGGTCATGGAATTCGATCGGTATGAGGCGCGGTTTGCGCGAGGCCGGGCAGGCGGAAGACATGCAGGTCCTTCCAGTGTCCCGTCGAGTTCTCGATCAGCGCGACCTGCGTGCATTCCGCGCGAATGGCGCCCGAAGCCAGCAGCCGCGCCTGCAGTTCGCCAGCGGCGGCCTCCGCATCGCTCGCGCTTCCGTGGGCCACCGTGAGATGAGGCACCACGCCCTGATGCTCGCCGCCGTAGGGCCGAAAGTCCGGAAAGGCCTCGACCAGCGCCAATGTCATCGAGATGAAGGGCGCCGCGGGTTCGGGCGCGAGGTAGGCCGTCGTCGGAAAGCGCCCGACCTTGCCGAGCACGAACGAGAACGCGCGGGTGCCGTCGAGCACCTGCCGTGCGCGTGCCAGGACCTGCGCCGTGATCAGCGCGGGGTCCATGAAGGGCACGAGCAGCGTGATGTGCGCCGGCACGCCGAGCGCGACCGTTGCGTCGTAGTGCCGCCGCAGGTCCTCGACCATCGGCTCGGCGGCGGGGACCTTGACGGCGAATGCGGAGATGGGCATCGGGCGGAGGATAGCCGCTCAGGTGCCCGCAACGAGGCCCCATTCGAGCCCGAACTTCGCGAGGTACTTGCGCAACCGATCCGCATCGTTCACCACGCTGCGCTGCGCCCGCGAGGCCTGGAACAGCTGCCTCCCCGCTTCCGACAGGCTGCGCGACTTCCGGCACACGCGCAGCACGGCCTCGAGCTGCAGCCGATCGAACAGGTCGAGCGAGCCGGCGCGCTCGTCGCCGAGCAGCGCGTCGAGGTCGATGGCCTGCGACTCGCCCGCAAACAGCGCCGGCTGTGCGCGCTTCCACAGCCAGCGCAGCCGCGCGATCTCGGCCTCGACCAGCGCGACCGGGATGCGCCCGCCATCGGCCAGCGTGGCCAGCCGCGTGACGCTGGCCGAGAGGTCGCGGAAGTTGCCGCTCCACAGCGCCTCGGGGCTCTGGGCGAAGCGCAGGTAGGCGGCGCGCGCCTCGGCATTGAAGCGCACCACGCGGTGGTTCTCGGTGGCATGCAGCGCCAGCAGGTGGTCGACGTTGGGCTCGATGTCCTCGGGGCGTTGCGCGAGGCCCGGCAGGTCGTAGGTCCAGAGGTTGATGCGCGCGAACAGGTCTTCGCGGAAGCGCCCCTCGGCCACGTCGCTGCGCAGGTCGCGGTTGGTGCCGGCGATGAGCTGGAAGTCGCTCTCGACCTCCTTGTCGGCGCCCACGGGGAAGAAGCGCTTCTCCTCGATCGCCTTGAGCAGCATGGCCTGCTCGTCGAGGCCCAGCTCGCCGATCTCGTCGAGGAAGAGCACGCCCTGGTGCGCCGTGCGCAGCAGGCCGGCGCGCTCGCTCGCGGCGCCGGTGAACGAACCCTTCTTGTGGCCGAACAAGGTGGAGGCGGCGCCGTCGCCGCGCAGGGTGGCGCAGTTGACCTCGACGAAGGCGCCCGTGGCCTGGTGGCGCGACTGCTTGAGCTCGAACATGCGCCGCGCGAGGAAGGACTTGCCCGCGCCCGTGGGGCCCACCAGCAGGATCGGCGCGCGCGAGCGCACCGCCACGCGCTCGATCTCGTCGATGAGCGCGTTGAAGCGCGCATTGCGCGTGGCGATGCCGCTCTTGAGGAAGGCGACCGCGTCGCGCTGCTCGGCGTCGAAGCGGCGCGCGATGACGTCGTAGCGCGAGAGATCGAGGTCGATCAGCACGTACTTGCCGGCTTCGCCCTCGCGCTGGCGCCGCGGCGGCGAGGTCTGCGCCAGCACGCCGGGGATGGTGCGCGACTCGGACAGCAGGAACATGCAGATCTGAGCGACGTGGGTGCCGGTGGTGATGTGCGACCAGTACTGCTCGCGCTCGGTGTCGAAGGGGTAGGCGCGTGCCCAGTCGTACAGGCGCGAGTAGACCTCGCCGAAATCCCACGGGTCGGCCAGGTCCATCGGCACCAGGTTGACCGTGGTCTCGGGCGAGACGGCCGCGATGTCGGCCTTGACGAGCTCGGCCAGCGTCTTGTGCTTGAGCGTGTAGAGCAGCTCCATGCGCGCCACCACCATGTCCTCGTGCTGCGCGAGCGAGACGGTGGGGCGCCACTTGCTCCAGCGGCCGGCGCCCTGGCCGGCGTCGAGCTGGGTGCCGAGGAAGCCGATGACGACGATGGGTTTCATGGATAAAAAACTAGCTGAATTTATAAATTCTCTCGAATGCTAGCCGCATGGGCGTCGGGGTGTCAAAGGAAGGCAAGAATTTTTCCCCAGGAATATCAATGACTTGCGCGCTTCCGACCGCGCCGCGCCACGGATCGCCGCGACCTGGCACGCGGCCTGCAACAGAGAACCCGTCCGGATGCAGTTCATCCGCTCGCAGGTACCGCATGAAAGCGGTCCGGTGCCGCAGGCCAGACCTGTCTTGGGTCGGCGGTATGCCGCTGTTGAACTGCCTGGCGACTGGACTCGATCCAGTTTGCTCATGGTTGAGCACCGTGTGGATCACATGGCGTTGCGGGTTCGATTCCCGCGAAAAACCCGGCGGTGCGTGCACCGCCATCCGATGGGGCGAAAGCCCCCCGCCCCGGCACACCGGAGCGATGGCGCAGAGCCCCGGTTCTGCGGCGCGCGACACCGTGCCAAGCGCAGGCGGCTTGCGCACCGTGCGTGCGTCAGGGAATTGCGTGCGGCCATCGACGGCGAGGACGGTGAGGAGGGCGTTGCGATCGCAACGACAGGAGGCACCACCGAACCGCGCGAGCGCCGCGCTGCAGCCCCTGGCGACCGCGAGGCCCGCCGCCTGCCCTTTCGAGGGTCTGGATTCATTGCCAAGAACAAGACGACGAAACGAACGAAAAGCGAAGAAGGAGAGAAGAAATGTTGGGCTTCCACCAGATCACCATCAAGAAGAACGAGCGCGCACTGCTGCTGCGCAACGGCGACTTCGAGCAGTTGCTCGGCCCGGGAAAGCATCGCGTGTTCGCGGGCTTCGACACCGTGAAGCTGGAGCGCTTCGCGCTCGGCGAGCCGGTGTTCGAGCACGAGCTGGCCGACTACTTCCTGGCGCACGAGCCCGAACTGGTGGCACGCGAGTTCGTGCAGGTTTCCTTGGGTGAGACCCAGGTGGGCCTGCGCCATGAGGACGGTGTGCTGGTGCAGATCCTGCCGCCCGCAACGCGCAAGCTGTACTGGCGCGGCCTGCGCGAGCAGCGCGTCGACGTGGTCGACGTGGCGGTCGATGCGCGCCTGCCGGCCGATCTGCTGTCGAAGCTACAGAGCGTGGCGCTGCGTCCGCGTGCGGTGCAGGGTCTCGAAGGCGTGCTGCTGGTGCAGGTGCCCGAGTTCCACGTCGGCGTGCTGACGCTCGAAGGGCAGATGCAGGCGCTGCTGCCGGCGGGCAACCACGGCTTCTGGCGCTTCAACCGCCAGGTGGCGGTGAGCTGCATCGACCTGCGTTCGCAGATCGCGGAAGTGAGCGGCCAGGAGATCCTGACCCGCGACAAGGTGGGGCTGCGGCTGAACCTGTCGGCGGTGTGGCGCTTCGCCGACGTGCGGCAGGCCCTGGCCCAGATGCCGAAGCCGGCCGAGCATGTCTACCGCGAATTGCAGTTCGGTCTGCGCGCCGCGGTGGGCGAACAGACGCTCGATGCGCTGCTGGAGAACAAGGCGGCCATCGACCAGACGGTGCTGGCGCAGGTGCGCGAACGGCTCGAGGGTTCGGGTGTCGTGCTCGAGAGCGTGGGCGTGAAGGACATCATCCTGCCGGGCGAGATGAAGACCATCCTCGCGCAGGTGGTGGAGGCCGAGAAATCGGCCCAGGCCAACGTGATCCGCCGCCGCGAGGAAACCGCGGCCACGCGCTCGCTGCTGAACACCGCGAAGGTGATGGAGGGCAACCCCGTCGCATTGCGGATGAAGGAACTCGAGACGCTGGAACGCGTGGCCGAGCGGATCGACAAGATCTCGGTGATCGGCGGCCTGGACCAGGTGCTCAACGGGCTCGTGACGCTGCGGCCGAACGGGGCTTGAGCGGTCGGAAAGGGAAGATACGGGCACGCAGGCATGGAAGGGAGCGCCACTGCAAAAAATGTTGATATGGCCGGCAGCCTGGGTAAGACCAGGTACGGCGGGCAAGTCGGTCGACGAGCAAGGTTGAGGATGCAGGTGCTGGCTCCGATGACGGGTCTGTCACTGGCGCGCGTTTCCAATCGTCGACTGGGCCGCTGAATTCAAGCACCGCGGTCGCCGTATTGATGCGGGTTCGACTCCCGCCGTGTCCACCATCAGAGGAAAAAAATGGAGAAAAGCATGGAAGAGAAGAACGAAAAACAGAGCGTGAAGATCAAGCAGCCCCCGGTGCTGTTCAACAAGACGCAGGGCGTGATCGGCCAGCTCGCACGGCTGCTCGGCGGGCCCGTGGTGACCTACTGGAACAATCCTCGCGGCTCGGTGTGCCACTCTGACGTCGTCGCACTCTATGAAGTGCTCCAGAACGTCGGCCAGCACGAGACGATCTACCTGTTCCTGAAGTCCGGCGGCGGGAGCGGCCAGGTGTCGCTGCGGCTGATCAACCTGCTGCGCCAGCATTGCCGCGAATTGGTGGCGCTGGTGCCGCTGGAGTGCGCCTCGGCCGCGACCATGGTCGCGCTGGGAGCGGACCGCATCCTGATGGGGCCCACGGCCTACCTGACGGCGGTGGACACCTCGCTCAAACACGCTCTGTCGCCCCTGGACCGGGACAACGACCGCGTGAGCGTGAGCCTGGACGAGCTCCAGCGCGTGATCCGCCTGTGGCGCGAACAGCAGGGCGACAGCACCGACAACGCCTACAAGTCCCTGTTCCAGTACGTGCACCCCCTGGTGGTGGGCGCGCTCGATCGTGCGGAATCGCTGTCGATCATGCTGTGCAAGGAGCTGCTGAGCTATCACATCGCGGAGAGCGAAGTTTCGGAACGCGTCGCCGCGACGCTCAACTCGAAGTATCCGTCGCACAACTATCCGATCCTGATGGACGAGGCTGTGAAGATCGGGCTGAAGGCCGAGCGTCTCCCCGACGAGATCAATCGCCTGCTGCTGCAACTGAACGGCCAGTACAGCGAGATGGGCCAGAAGGCCACCACGGACTTCGACGAGTTCCACGCTCATGGCAACGAGATCGTGAACATCTGGGAGAGCAGCGACATCCAGGTCTACTACCAGCAGGAGCGCGACTGGTTCTACCGTGCCGAGGAACGCCGCTGGATCACGATGAACGACAACAGCAGCTGGCGCCGTATCGACCGCCAGAAGGGAAAAATCCGAAAGGGTGTGCTGCACGTGGCGTGAACACCCGCAGAGAGAACACGAGGTAGATGAAATGCAAGAGAAGAATTACAAGCTGCACGAAGTGACCAACGGCGTGCCCGTGAAGATGTGGACCCGCGGCGTGCCCGTGGAAGACGAGGCGCGCAAGCAGCTCGAAAACGCGGCTCGCCTGCCGATCGTGTTCAAGCACATCGCGGCCATGCCCGACGTGCACTACGGCATCGGCGCGACCGTGGGTTCGGTGATCCCGACCTTCAAGGCCATCATCCCGGCCGCGGTGGGCGTGGACATCGGTTGCGGAATGATGGCGTGCAAGACCACGCTGCATGCCAACGACCTGCCCGACAACCTGGGCCCGCTGCGTTCGGCGATCGAGAAGGCCGTGCCGCACGGCTCGAACCCCAAGCGCATGGGTCGCGACAAGGGCTCGTGGGAAACGCCGCCCGACGAAACCGACGCTGCCTGGGCCAAGCTGGTGGATGAGTTCGATGCGATCTGCGAGGACTACCCGCGCATCAAGAACACGAACAACCACAAGCACCTGGGAACGCTGGGGACCGGCAACCACTTCATCGAGGTCTGCCTCGACGAGGCGGGTTCGGTGTGGTTCATGCTGCACTCGGGTTCGCGCGGCGTGGGCAACGCGATCGGCACGCACTTCATCGAACTCGCGAAGAAGGACGCGCAGCTGCACCAGCGCAACCTGCCCGACCAGGACCTGGCGTACTTCGAGGAAGGCGCCCAGTACTTCGGCGATTACGTGCGCGCGGTGGGCTGGGCCCAGAAGTTCGCACGTGCGAACCGCGAGGTGATGATGCAGCGCGTGGTCGCGGCCGCGCGCAAGGTCATCACGAAGCCTTTCGAGGCGCATGTGGAAGCGGTGAACTGCCACCACAACTACGTGAGCCGCGAAACGCACTTCGGCGAGGACGTGCTCGTGACCCGCAAGGGCGCGGTGAGCGCGAAGGCCGGCGAGCTCGGGATCATTCCCGGCAGCATGGGCGCCAAGAGCTACATCGTGCGCGGCAAGGGCAACCCCGAGAGCTTCATGAGCTGCAGCCACGGCGCCGGTCGAAAGATGAGCCGTACCAAGGCGAAGAAGCTGTTCACGATCGCCGACCAGATCGCCGCGACCGAGGGCGTGGAATGCCGCAAGGACGCCGACGTGATCGACGAGATCCCGATGGCCTACAAGGACATCGACGCGGTGATGGAGGCGCAGAAGGACCTGGTGGAGGTGGTCTACACGCTCAAGCAGGTGGTGTGCGTGAAGGGTTAGCGCAAGGAGGTCGTCCCGATCGGCCTCCTTTTTCAGAGAGACCGGACGAGGACGACGAGATGAAGAGCAACAAGCAACGCCGCGCCGAGATCCGCGGCCGCCGCCTCGAGCGCGCGGCGCGCATCGAGGCACAACTGCGGCTGCCCGACCAGCGGCACCTGCTGTCGCGGCGCGCGCCGGGCCTCGAGCCTGCCGACGTGGCGGTGCTGGCACGCCACAACAACACCTATGGCGCGCTGCCCACCTATTACGTCGACCGCGCCTTCACCTGCCGCGACTGCGGTGCCGAGCAGGTGTGGACGGCGAAGCAGCAGAAGTGGTGGTACGAGACGATGCACGCCAATATCGACAGCCGTGCAGTGCGCTGCCTGCCATGCCGGCGGGCGCTGCGCGCGGCGCGGTCCGCCTCGCGCGAAGGCGAGGGCGCGAACCTGCTGGGCGAGATGTCGCAACGGCTGCGTGCGTTCGCCGACGCACCCGCAACGCCCGCGGCGCGCGCCGAGGTCGATGCCACGCTCGAGAGCAAGTGGTGGGGCCTGCGCACGCTGGCGATCGAGGCGCTGGGCCACTGGGGTTCGGCGGCCGATCTCGCGCGCCTGCGCGCGCTCGTCGATGCCTGGCAACCCTCATGGAACAGCTGGGAGCGACAGGGCGCGCAGGTGGCGGCCGAGGCCTTGGCCGCGAAGCTGCGCCATCCGGCCGACGAGGACTGGGCGCTCGAAGCCTGCCTGCGCGGCCGTGCGAGCCCGTGGAACTGGCGTGCCTTCCTGGCCGCCATTCCGCCCGCGCGCCTCGCGGCATGCGGCGAGGCGGAGTTCGCGCGGCGCGGTGAAGGGCATCATCGGCTGTTGCGGTGGCTGGCGATGGCGCATTGCCTGGGACTCGTGCCCGGGCCGGCGCAGGTCGCGGCATTGAACGCCCATGCGGACAAGGAGGTCCGCCAGTGGGCCCAACGATTCGGGAGAAAGCCGGAATGAGCGCATCGAAGGATGAGGTCGTGCCGATGGCATCGGAGGAGGCGGCCGCGCACGACGCGCTGCGCGCCACGCTGCAGCGCGTGGGCGTGGTGTTCGAGTTCAGCGTCTGCCGCGTGGCCGGCGAGGCAACGGCCGTGGGTGAAGCGCATCACCGCGAGGTGCTGCGGCGGCTGGGCGAGGAAACGATGGCGCGGGCCGAACGCCACTGGCGCGAGGCCATGGAAAAGAACCCGTCCCTGCAGCCGGCCAGCTTCGATGCGCAACGGGCCTTCGACGTGGCGAGCGCAAGCGCGACGCGGCTCGATGCGGCGGCGGTGATCGCGGCCGACGGCTATCCGCCGAAGCATCGCATCGCGCACACGCGCGACCTCGACGAGGTGGACTGGTTCGAGTGGCTCTGCCAGGCCTTCGGCGATCCGCCCTATCCGCTGACCGTGGCCGATGAAGCCGAACGGGCCTCGCTGTTCCCGCGCTTCTGCGAGGCCACCGGGCTGCTGCCGGACGAGGGCCTCGTGCTGCTCGACTGGGTCGGCGATTCGGAGCGCGAGCCCGAGCGCAGCCTGTGGAGCGCGTATTTCGAGGACGGCAAGGAGTGGTGGGGCATCTGGTGCTTCACCGTGTGGAATCCGCGCCGTGGCACGCTGGCCGCGGTGATGGCGAGCACGACGGATTGAATGACGAACGACAGGGAAAGGACAACGATGAAACCGCAACGACATGAAGAAGAACGCATCCGCTCGGCCCACCCGGTCGAGCCCGCCATGCGCGCGCAGATCATGGAGGAACTCGCCGCCATCGAGGCGCGGCACGAGGTGACGGTGCTGTTCGCCTGCGAATCGGGCAGCCGTGGCTGGGGCTTCGCCTCGCCCGACAGCGACTACGACGTGCGCTTCATCTACGTGAACCGCCTGCAGTGGTACCTCACGGTGACGCCGCGGCGCGACGTGATCGAGCTGCCGATCAGCGGCGATCTCGACATCAACGGCTGGGACCTGCGCAAGGCGCTGGGACTGATGCGCGAATCGAACCCGACGCTGCTCGAGTGGCTGCGTTCGCCGATCGTCTACCGCGAGGACGCGCAGGCGATGCCGCGCTTTCGCGCGCTGTCGGAGGCGGTGTTCTCCAACGCGCGCGGCTGGCATCACTACGCCTCGATGGCGAAGAAGAACTTCCGCGAGCACCTGCAGGCCGAGACGGTGCGCTACAAGAAGTACCTCTACGTGCTGCGCCCGCTGTTGGCCGCGCGCTGGATCCGCATGCGGCCCGGTGTGCCGCCGATGCGTTTCGCCGATCTCGCGCAGCACACGCTCGATGCGGTGCGCGACGCCGCGCTGATCGACGAGATCAACGCACTGCTCGAGGTGAAGATGCGCGCGGGCGAGGCCGCGACCAGTCCGCGCTGGCCGGGCATCCATGCCTTCATCGAGGCGGAGCTGGCCGCGCATGCTGCCGAGCCCGTGACGGCGTTGCCGCCGGCCGATGCGTCGGGGCTCGATGCCTTCCTGAGCGACACGGTGCTGCGTTTCGGGGGCGGCGATGCGAAGAGCGCGGTGCGCCACGAGTCGCAGGGTTGCGGCTGAGGGCGCAGCAAGGACAACGGGGAACAGGGGCGCGCGAGGACCGCGCCCACTACGAGAAGAACAGCCATGAAAGAAGAAGAAATCCAACGAGAACAGGCGCATGCGGCGCCATTGCAGACCGTCGTGCTCGACGGCTCCCAAGGCGAGGGCGGCGGCCAGATCCTGCGCACCAGCCTCGCGCTGTCGATGGTGACGGGGCAGCCCATGGCCATCGAGAAGATTCGCGCCGGCCGTGCCAAACCGGGCCTGATGCGTCAGCACCTCGCGTGCGTGAACGCGGCGGCCGCCATCAGCGGCGCGGCCGTCGAGGGCGCCGAACTCGGTTCGCAGTCGCTGCGTTTCGCGCCGGGCCCGGTGCGCGCGGGCGAGTACCGCTTCGCGATCTCGGGCGCGGGCAGCTGCATGCTGGTGCTGCAGACCGTGCTGCCGCCGCTGCTGCTGGCCGGCGCGGCGAGCCGGCTGCACCTGAGCGGCGGCACGCACAACCCGATGGCGCCGCCGTTCCATTTCCTCGAGCGCGCCTTCGCGCCGCTGGTGCGCCGGCTCGGCGCCGACCTGCGACTGCAGCTGCGCCGCCATGGCTTCTATCCGGCCGGCGGCGGCGAGGTCGAGGCGGACATCGTGCCGGCGGCCGGCGCGCTGAAGCCCTTCGACCTGCTCTCGCGCGGCGAGGCGCTGGAGCGCCATGCCGAATGCCTGGCGCCGGGCATCGCGCGCCATGTGATGACGCGTGAACTCGAGACCCTGGGCGCGGCGATGGGCTGGACCGGCGAGCAACTGCGCTACGGCGCCACGCGACAGAACGAGGGCCCGGGCAATGCGCTGATCGCGACGCTGGTGCATGCCGAGGTGACCGAGGTGTTCACGGCCTTCGGCGAGAAGACGCTGAGCGCCGAGCAGGTGGCGCACGCGCTGGTGAAGGAGCTGCGCGGCTTCCTCAAGAGCGAGGCGGCGGTCGGGCCGCACCTGGCCGACCAGTTCGCGCTGCTGCTGGCGCTGGCGACCTGGCAAGGCGGCCGCGGCGCGGCGTTCACCTGCAGCGAGGTGACCGAGCACACGCGCACCAACTGCGCGGTGATCGAGCGCTTCCTGCCGGTGCGCTTCGCGATCGCGCAGGCGCGCGCGGCCTCGACGGTGCGCGTCGAACCGGCCTGAGCCAACCCCTCAGGCCAGCGGCGTCGCGTTCGCGTACAGCCGCAGCAGCATCGCGCGCAGGGTCTTGACCTCGGCCGGGCTGAAGTCGGAGATCGCGACCGCCTCGTAGTGCTGCGCGAGCGGGATCAGCTCGAGCGTGAGCGCGAGCCCGCGCTCGGTCAGCGCGATGCGCACCGCGCGCTTGTCGGTGTCGCACTTTTCCCGCATCACCAGCTCGTTGGCCGCCAGGCGGTCGACGATGCGCGACAGCGCCGACAGGTCGGTCGAGGCATGCGTCGCGAGCTCCGAGAGCGTCTGGCGCGGCGTGTGCTGCAGCGAGGCGCACACGCGCCACTCGCTGAGGCTCAGCCCATAGGGCTTGAGGGCCTTGGCGAAGGCATTGCCCATGCGCGCGCCGGCGCGTGCCAGCAGGAAGGGAATGGCCTTTTCGAGGTCGTGTTCTGACGTTGGGGTTTTCATCTAGACATGCTTGATTGTTCAAGTATATAGTCCGCCCACTTATTTGAATAATCAAGTAAATGGAGACAAGAATATGAGCCTCGGACACTCGCGCAGGCACGCCGTCGCGGCCCTGCTGGCCCTCGTTTCGGCGCTGCCGGCCGCACAGGCGCAGACGGCGGCGAAATGGCCCGCCCAGCCCGTGCGCTTCATCGTGCCGTTCCCGGCCGGCTCGGCGCCCGACGTGCTGATTCGCCTCGTGGGCGCGAAGCTCGGCGAGAAGTGGGGCCAGGGCGTGATCGTCGACAACAGGCCCGGCGGCAGCGGCGTGATCGGCATGAACAGCATCCTCGCCGCGCCCGCCGACGGCTACAGCTTCGGCTTCGTGCAGGGCTCGGCGATCTCGGTGGCACCGAGCACGATCAAGGGCGTGAGCTACGACTTCAACCGCGACTTCGTGCCGGTCACGCTCGCGGCGGTGGCGCCCTTCATGCTCGCGGTGCCCGGCAATTCGCCGCACAAGACGCTGGCCGACTTCATCGCGGCCGCGCGCGCCAGACCGCAGGGCGTCGAGGTGGCCGACAACGGCCGCGGCACGGCGCCGCACCTGGCCTCGGCGCTGCTCGGGCTGCAGTCGGGCGCGCAGTTCCTCGAGGTGCACTACCCGGGCGGCGCGCAGGCGATGCAGGCCACGCTCGGCGGCCAGACCCAGATGATGGTCGAGACCTACAACGTGGTCGCGGGCAACGTGCAGGGCGGCCGCATGCGCATCCTCGCCAGCATGGGTGACCGCGTAGAGCCCGGCCTCGAGGCCTTCCCGCTCGCGAGCAAGACGGTGCCCGGCGCGGTGGCGCACGGCTGGTTCGCGGTGATCGCGAAGAAGGGCGTCGACGCGCAGGTGCTCGCGAAGCTCAACAAGGACATGAACGAGGCGCTGCTGCTGCCCGAGGTGGTCGCCAAGTCGCGCGAGCTCGGCACCTATCCGCGCCCCGGCACGCCCGAACAACTGGCGCGCTACATCGCCGAGGACCGCAAGACCTGGCAGGACGTGCTCGACAAGCTGAACATCAAACCGGAGTGAACACCCCATGAAAGACAAGATTGCGCTCGAAGAGCATTTCGCGATCGACCTGACGATCGCCGACTCGCAGGTCTATGCACGGCCCGAGGTGTGGCAGACGCTCAGGAGCAACCTGCTCGACTTCGAGCAGCAGCGCCTCGAGCAGATGGACCAGTGGGGCACGGCCTTCTCGATCCTCTCGCTGAACTCGCCCGCGGTGCAGGGCATTCCCGACGCGAGGCGCGCGGTGGAGGTCGCGAAGCGCGCCAACGACGTGCTGGCCGAGCAGGTGCGCCGTCATCCCGCGCGCTTCGGCGGCTTCGCGGCGTTGCCGCTGCAGGACCCCGAGGCCGCGGCGCGCGAACTCGAGCGCTGCGTGAAGGAACTGGGCTTCCACGGCTTCCTGGTCAACGGCTTCTCGCAGGTCGGCGACGAGCAGACGGTCGTCTACTACGACGACCCGCGCTTCGCCGATTTCTGGCGTGCCGCCGCGGCGCTGGGCAAGCCCTTCTACATGCATCCGCGCGACCCGCTGCTGCCACGCGAGCCGATCTACGAAGGCGCGCACTGGCTCACCGGCCCGACCTGGGCCTTCGCGGTGGAGACCGGCATCCATGCGCTGCGCCTGCTGTCGAGCGGCCTGTTCGACCGCCATCCCGAACTGCAGATGATCCTCGGCCACTTCGGCGAGGGCATTCCGTTCAACATCTGGCGCGTCGACCACATCCTGCGCAAGGGCCGCCGCGGCATGCCTTGCGACAAGGAGATCGGCGACTACCTGCGCAGCAACGTGCACATCACGACCAGCGGCAACTTCCGCACGCCCACCCTGTTGTCGACCATGCTCGAGGTGGGATCGGACCGCATCATGTATTCGGTCGACTATCCGTTCGAGAAGCACGAGGACGCGGCGCGCTGGTTCGACCGCTGCGAGATCAGCGAGAACGACCGGCGCAAGATCGGCCGCGACAACGCGCGCCGGCTGTTCGGGCTGAACTGAGATGGGCGCTGCGAAAGACACGCGGCCGGTACTGGTGGCCGGCGGCGGCATCGGCGGGCTGGCGGCGGCGCTCGCGCTGGTGCGCGAGGGTTATCGCGTCAAGGTGATCGAGCAGGCGGGTCGGATCGGCGAGATCGGTGCCGGCATCCAGCTGAGCCCGAACGCCTTCGCGGCCTGCGATGCCCTCGGCGTGGGCGCGCAGCTGCGCGCCAAGGCGGTCTACACCGACGAGATGGTGATGTTCGACGCGCTCGATGCGCGGCGCGTGGCCGGCATCTCGCTGGCCGATGCCTTCCGCGAGCGCTTCGGCAATCCCTATGCGGTGATCCATCGTGCCGACATCCATGGCGCGCTGCTCGACGGCGTGCAGTCGGCGCGCGACGGGCAGATCGAGTTCCTGACCTCGACCAAAGGCGTGAAGATCGAACAGGACGCCGAGGGCGTGACGCTGATCGACGCACAGGGCGGGCGCCACGAAGGGCAGGCGCTGATCGGCTGCGACGGCGTGCGCTCGGTGGTGCGCCAGCAGTACGTGGGCGACGGCATCCGGGTGTCGGGCCATGTGGTGTTCCGCGCGGTGGTTGACACAGCCGAGTTCCCCGAGGCGCTGCGCTTCACCGCGCCGTGCATCTGGGTCGGCCCCAACTGCCACCTGGTGCACTACCCGCTCAAGGGCGGCGACAAGTTCAACCTGGCCGCCACCTTCCACAGCGACCGGCCCGAGGAATGGGGCTCGATGGACGGCGACCCGGCCGAGCTGCTGCGCTTCTTCGCCGGCACCTGCGAGCGGGTGCAGCAGATCCTGCGCGTGCCCCAGGCCTGGAAGCGCTACTCGACCGCCGACCGCAACCCGATCGAGCAATGGACCTTCGGCCGCGCCACCCTGCTGGGCGATGCCGCGCACCCCATGGTGCAGTACCTCGCGCAGGGCGCCTGCATGGCTTGCGAGGACGCGGTCACGCTCGGCCTCGCGCTGCGCCACACGCAGGGCGACTGGCCGCGCGCGCTCGCGCTGTACGAGCGTTCGCGCGTGGCGCGCACCGCGCGCGTGGTGCTGTCGGCGCGCGAGATGGGGCGCATCTACCACGCCAAGGGCGTGGAGCGGCAGGTGCGCAACAGCATGTGGAAGGGCCGGCCGCAGGCGCGCTTCTACGATGCGCTCGAATGGCTCTACGGCTGGAGCGCCGAGCACTGCCTGGATCTCGACGAGGCCGTCGCGTGAGGGCCATCGCCGAATCCGTGGGCACGGGCGGTGCCGCCGAGCTGCGCGCGCCGATCGACATCCCCGCGCTGATCGACAGCCATCCGGTCAGCAGCTTCCAGCGCTGGATCCTGGTGCTGGTGGGCTGCGCGGTGGTGATGGACGGCTTCGACGTGCAGGCGATGGGCTTCGTGGCACCCGCGATCGTGCACGAATGGGGCATCGAGAAGGCTGCGCTGGGCCCGGTGTTCGGCGCCGGCCTGCTGGGCATGCTGGTCGGCTCGCTGGTGCTGAGCATCTGCGCCGACCGCTTCGGCCGCCGGCCGGTGCTGATCGCGGCCACGGTGTTCTTCGCGCTGTGCATGCTCGCGACCACGGGGGTCCAGACGCTGGGCCAGCTGCTCGCGATGCGCTTCGTCACCGGCATCGGACTGGGCGGCATCATGGCCAACGCCAGCGCGCTGGCCAGCGAGTACAGCCCGCATCGGCGGCGCGTGACGCTGATGATGTGGGTCTCGTGCGGCTTCACGGGCGGCGCGGTGCTCGGCGGCGCGATCAGCGCGCTGCTGCTGCCGCTGGGCGGCTGGCGCGCGGTGTTCGTGTTCGGCGGCGTGGTGCCGCTGGTGATCGCGGCGCTGATGCTGCGCTACATGCCCGAGTCGATGCAGTTCCTGGTGCTTCGCGGGCGGCGGCTCGACCGGGTGCAGCAGTGGCTGCGCCACATCGCGCCCGGCGTGCCGGTGGATGCCGCCAGCCGCTACGTGGTGCACGAGGCGAAGCAGGACGGCGCGCCGGTGGCCGAGCTGTTCCGCGGCGGCCGCGCGCGGGCCACGCTGCTGCTCTGGGGCATCAACTTCCTCAACCTGCTGAACCTGTTCTTCCTCGCCAACTGGCTGCCCACGCTGGCGGTCGACGCGGGCTACAGCCCGAACGTGGCGGTGGCCGCCGGAACGCTGCTGCAGGTGGGCGGCGTGGTGGGCACGGTGGCGATGGGGCCGCTGATCGACCGCGTGGGCTTCTATCGCGTGCTGGTGCCGGTGTTCGCGCTCGCGGTGCTGACCATCGCGCTGATTGGCCAGCCCGCGCTGCCGCTCGCGGCCATGCTGGCGGCGGTGGTGGTCAGCGGCTTCTGCATCGTCGGCGCGCAGCCGGCGCTGATCGCGCTGGCCTCGAGCGTCTATCCGACCACGGTGCGCGCCACCGGCATGGGCTGGAGCCTCGGCATCGGCCGCGCGGGCTCGATCGCGGGGCCGCTGGTGGCGGGCTGGCTGATCGGGCTGCACTGGTCGAACGGCGCGCTGTTCGTGGCGGCGGCGCTGCCCGCGCTGCTGTCGTGCGCGATGGTGTTCTGCATGGGGCGCACGGGATTCGGCAAAGGCCACAAAGACGGAAACAACGGCAACAACGGCGCGGCGACGCGCGAAGGAGAGAAGACATGACGACGGCAACGGTGGGTGCGCGCGAGGGCGGCGCGGCGGTGGTGGCGGCCCGCGTGCTGATGGCCGCGATCTTCCTGATCGCGGGCACGCGCAAGCTCATGACCTATGGCGCCACGCTCGGCTATTTCGCCAAGCTCGGCATCCCGCTGCCCGACGTGGTGCTGCCGCTGACCATCGCGCTCGAGATCGGCGGCGGCCTGCTGCTGGTCGCGGGCTGGCGCGTGAAGTGGGTGGCGGGTGCGCTCGCGCTCTTCACCCTCGCCACCGCCTTCGCGGCCCATGCCTTCTGGGCGGCCGATGCGGCGCAGTTCAATGCGCAGCTCAACAACTTCCTCAAGAACGTGGCGATGGCGGGCGGCTTCCTGCTGCTGATCGTGCAGGCCCGCGCCAGGGAGACTGTGCGCTGAGCGGAAAACTGCTTTCCGTTCGCGGCATGGCAGCGCGCGCGGGCGCGCGGGAGACTCGCGGCGGGCGCCTCGCGCCCTGAAAAAAGAAAGCCCGACGCATGACCATTTCTTCCTTCATCTACAACAGCGCGCCCCAGCGCGTGGTCTTCGGTGCCGGCGCGCTGCAGCACCTGGCGCGCGAGATCGAGGCGCTCGGCGCGCGCCGCGCGCTGGTGCTGTCCACGCCCGAGCAGCGGCCGCAGGCCGAGCGCATCGCTGCCCTGCTCGGCGACCATGCGGCCGGCGTGTTCGACCGCGCCGTGATGCACGTGCCGATCGAGACCGCGCGCGAGGCGCGCGAGGTGGCGCGGCGGCTCGATGCCGATTGCGCCGTGGCCATCGGCGGCGGCTCGACCACCGGCCTGGGCAAGGCGATCGCGCTCGATTCGGGGCTGCCGATCCTCGCCATTCCCACCACCTATGCGGGCTCGGAGATGACGCCGATCTACGGCATCACCGAGGCCGGCCTCAAGAAGACCGGCAAGGACGCGCGCGTGCTGCCGCGCACCGTGATCTACGACCCCGAGCTCACGCTGAGCCTGCCGGTGGCGATGAGCGTGACCAGCGGTATCAACGCGATCGCGCATGCGGCCGAGGGCCTCTATGCGGTCGATGCCAATCCGATCATGGACCTGATGGCGGTGGAGGGCATCGCCGCGCTGGGCCGTGCGCTGCCCGTGCTGCGTGCCTCGGCCCAGGACGTGGCGGCGCGCGGCGATGCACTGTACGGCGCATGGCTGTGCGGCACTGTGCTCGGCAACGTCGGCATGGCGCTGCACCACAAGCTCTGCCACACGCTCGGCGGCAGCTTCAACCTGCCGCATGCCGAGACCCACACCATCGTGCTGCCGCATGCGCTGGCCTACAACGCCGCGGCGGCGCCGCGCGCCATGGAGCGCATCGCCGGCGCCCTTGGCGGCAACAGCGCGGCGCAGGTCGTGTACGAGCTCGCGCGCGACAACGGCGCGCCGGTGGCGCTGCGCGACATCGGCATGAAGGAAGCCGACCTCGACGTGGCCTGCGCGCAGGCGCTGCAGAACCAGTATCCGAATCCGCGCCCGCTGGAGCGCGACGCGATCCGCGCGCTGCTGCAGAACGCCTGGGAAGGCGCGCGGCCCTGAGCGGCTGCTTCTCTCCTTTACCCAAAAAGAAGAAGGGCGCGAAGGGCCCGCCGTGCTGGCGGGACCTTCGCGCCCTTCGCGCGAGGTCCGGTTGCGGTTCTCAGTTGGCCGCTTCGCCGCCCGCGGGCTGCGTGCTGGCCACCGAGGGCACGCCCTGCAGCTGCTTCACTTCGGCCAGGTAGGCCGGGCTGTTGCGCAGGCGCTCGTAGGCGGCCGTGCGTTGGCGGAAATCGGGGTTGGTGCTGTCGATGCCATCGATGCGCGCGTACTGGTTCAGGCCGGCGCGGGTCCACAGCGCGAGGTCGGCCTTCACTTCGGCGCGGCTCAGGGCGCCGGCGGCCACGTTCTCGCCGGCTTCGCTGCCGACCCATGCTTCCTGCGGTGCCTGGGCCACGGTCTTCGAACGGTCCAGGTCGGCGCGCACGTCGGTGCGGCTCAGCGCGCTGCCGGTGGTGGCGATCGGCGCGCCCACCCAGGCTTCGGCCGGCACGGTCTGGGCCGAGGCGGCGCCGGCTGCGAGTGCGAAAGCGGAGAGAGCGATGAGTTGCTTGGTGTTCATGATGAGAGTCCCTTGGGATGTCTGTGTGGGCGGCGGACATTCGTCGTTGCCACGGGATGCAGTGTGAAACCGCATCGTGGTTCGCGCTGTGCGTTTGCGCACTGCTTTCGAGCGATCGCGCGCGGGCCGTGAACCCCACTGGCAGTGGGGAGAAACGGGGATGAAGACTCAGGCCGTTCGCACCGCGTACAGCACCGCCAGCGGCTCGGTACGCCCGCGCACCGCGAGCATCTCGGGCTCGCCGAGCGTGTCGGCCGCGCCGGCCTGCTGCGCCGCGAACAGCGAGAGCACCAGCCGCGCCGAGGCCTTCTTCGAATGGTCCTGCAGCCGGCTCGCGGTGTTGACCACTTCGCCGATCGCGGTGAAGGTGGTGGTCTCGAGGTAGCCGACCTCGCCGACCGCGGCGCGGCCCGCATGCAGGCCCATGCCGAAGTCCAGCCGCTGGCCGAACTGGGCCTCGAAGCCCTCGCTCCAGGCGTCCATGCGCTCGCCGATCAGCGCGGTGGCGCGCAGCGCCTGGCGGCAGGCGGTGGCGAGGTCGGTCTCGAGGCCGAAGATCGCCATCACGCTGTCGCCGATGAACTGGTTGGGCACGCCGCCGGCCTCGCGCACCGCGGCGCCGACGGTGGCGAAGTAGCGGTCGAGCACGTAGGCGAGGTCGAAGGGCCACTGGCGCTCCGACAGCCCCGACCAGCGCCGCAGGTCGACGAACAGGATCGCCACGTCGCGCTCGTGGCCGAAGCTGCCCACGGGCGCGGGCCGGCCCTCGTTGGGGCGCGGCGCGAACAGCGGCGTGACCTCGATGTCGCCGCGCGGGCGCAGTTGGCAGGCCAGGCGCACGTCGGCCGGCGCGCGCACGCGTTCGAGGGTGCGCTGCTCGTCGCGGCCCGGCGGGTCGACGTGGCCGGCGGGCCCGTTCACGCGCACGCGGCAGGTCGAGCAGCGCGCGCGGCCGCCGCAGGCCGACAGGTGGGCGATGTCGTGCGAGCGGCTGGCCTCGAGCACGCTCCAGCCGCGCGGCACGTGCACCGTGCGCTCGGGATAGCGCAGCGCGATCGAGGGCCGGCCCGACCAGCGGTAGAAGGCCGTGCGGCCCCAGCGCGCGAGCAGCAGCGCGGCCAGCGCCAGCGCATAGAAGAGCTTGATGTTGTGCTCGATCGCGCCGAGCGCGCGTGACTGCTCGGCCGTGGGCACGGCCGTCGGCGGCACGCCGGTCCACTGGAACTCGCGCCCCATCGAGACGAAGCCCACGGCGGCCATCAGCGGCAGCACGACGGCGATGGCCAGCAGCAGGTGCGAGAAGCGGCGGTACCAGGGCTGCACGCGCAGCGCGAAATGCAGGCCCAGGCAGCCGTGCACCCAGGCCGCGAGCATCAGCGCGAACTGCGCGCTCGCGCCCGGCAGGTCCCACAGGCCCCAGACCACGCGCGCGTACGAGCCCTCGATGCCGTAGACGGTGTAGGCGCCGCGCATCGCCGTCAGGTGGGTGGCCAGCAGCAGCGGCAGCGAGAAGCCCAGCAGCACGCGCAGGCCCTCGAGCGGCGGCATGCGCAGCGTGCGCCGCTCCCACAGCGCGACCACGGCCAGCGCCAGGTGCGCCAGCGCGGCGCCATACAGCAGCAGGGTGCCGGGCAGGCTGTGCCAGAAGGCGCGCAACTGGTCGAGCACCGCCTCGGCCCGGGCGAAGGAGGCGATGCCCAGCGCATGGTTGAGCAGGTGCAGCGTGACGTAGGCCATCAGCACGATCCCGCTGGCCCAGCGCAGGTTGCGCCGCGTGGGCGTTCTCAGGGCGGATGGGGAACGTCTGTGCATGCGGCGGGTCGGAAGGGCACCCGAGCATAATGCGCGGCGCCCACCGACCCGGCATGGCCTCCACCACACCTTCCTCGCCTTCCTCCCCGGCTCCGGCCGCCCCGCGCTCCAGCCTCGCGCTGCGCCAGATCGCGCTCTTCGCGGGTCTGTCCGAGCAGCGGCTCGACCAGCTCGCGCAGCAGTGCCTGTGGCACAGCGTGGCGGCGGGCAAGCCGCTGCTGCTGCGCGCCGAGCAACAGGGCGAGGTGTTCCTGCTGGTCTCGGGCCGCGTGCGCGTGACCACCTATTCGGCCAATGGCCGCCAGGTGACCTTCCGCGACTCCGAGGCCGGCGAGCATTTCGGCGACATCGCCGCCATCGACGGCGGGCCGCGCTCGGCCGACGTGGTCACGCTCGAGCCCTGCGTGGTCGCGAGCCTCGACCGCACCGCCTTCCTGGCCCTGCTGCGCGACGAGCCGCTGGTGGCCGAGCGCGTGATGCAGCGGCTGGCCGCGCTGGTGCGTCAGCTCAGCGAACGCGTGATCGACCTGAGCACCCTGGGCGTGCAGAACCGGCTGCATGCCGAACTGCTGCGGCTGGCACGCGGCGCCGGCTTCGACGGCAACCAGGCGCGGCTCGAACCCGCACCGCGCCATGCGGCCCTGGCCAGCCAGATCAGCACCAACCGCGAGCAGGTCACGCGCGAGCTCAATGCGCTGGTGCGCAGCGGCGTGCTGCGCAAGGACGGCCGCGCGCTGGTGCTGGAAGATGCCGGCCGATTGGAGCGGATGGTGGCCCAGGTGCGCGGCGACGCGTCCTGAACCACCGCGCGCTCAGTTCCAGCGGCCGGTCGTGCCGCCCACGCTGAAGCGGCCCGCGCCCAGCAGCACCACGGCGAGCGCGCCGAACAGGTACAGGCCCTGCAGTTCGAGCGCCCAGCCGCCCTGCTTGGTCAGCGCGAAGAAGTCGCCCATGTGCACCAGGCCGAAGGCGAACAGCATGTTGACCACGATCACGGCGGCCGCGGCGCGGGTCCAGAAGCCGGCGATCAGCAGCAGCGGCGCGACGATCTCGCCGACGTAGACCAGGTAGGCCAGGCCACCGGGCAGGCCGGCCTTGGCCAGCATGCCGCCGATGAAGCCGACGCCGGCCGAGAGCTTGAAGATGCCGTGCAGCAGCACGAGCACGCCGATGGCGACGCGCAGCAGCAGCTTGCCGGCGTCGTCGTTGGCAAGGGCGGGGGCGGCGAACGACGAAGCGATCGGCGCACGCGGGGTGGCGGCGGTGGCGGCCTGGGTGTTCATGGCGGTTCCTCGAGCGGTCAGGATGGGAAAAGACAGTGCCCGCCCGCGGGATGCGGGCAGGTCCGTTTCCAGTGTGCGCAGGAGGCGGCGGGCCGGTCGGTGCGTTTACGCACCTTTTTTCGAGAAAGCCGCTCGGGCGGGTGGATCAGCGGCCCAGGAAATGCCCGGTCCACTTGCGCTCGTAGTCCATCTTGTGGAAGTGCGCGGCCATGAAGTCGATGAAGCTGCGCACCTTGGCCGACAGGTGCTTGCGGCTCGGGTAGGCCAGGTTGATGCGCAGGTGCGGCAGGTCCCAGTCGTCGAGCGTGGGCACCAGCCGGCCGGCCACGATGTCGTCGTAGACGATGTAGGTGGGCTGCACCAGGATCCCCATGCCGTCGAGCGCCGCGGCGCGCAGCACCTGGCCGTCGTTCGATTCGAGCAGCCCCCGCACCGACACCGTGCGGACCTCGCCGTCGCGGCCGGTGAAGCGCAGCTCGTTGGGGTTGTTGGCGTAGGTGTAGATCAAGAGCTTGTGCTGCTGCAGCTCCTCCAGCGTCTTCGGGAAACCGTGCTGCGCGAAGTAGCGCGGCGAGGCCGCGAGGATGCGCCGCGTCTCGCCGAGGCGGCGGATCGTCACGTTGGAATCGGGCTCGTACTCGCGCGTGCGGATCGCCACGTCGATGTTGTTGTCGATCAGGTCGAAGTAGCGGTTGGCCGCCTCCACGTGCACTTTCACCCCGGGATAGCGCTGGGTGTACTCGCGCAGCAGCGGCGCGATGTGGTGGATCGAGAACGACAGCGAGGCCGTGATGCGCAGCGTGCCCGAGGGCTGCAACGCGGTGGCGTTGACGGCCGTCTCGGCATCGTCGAGGTCCGACAGGATGGTGCGCGCGCGGCCGCAGAACTCGCGGCCGGTGTCGGTCAGGTAGAGCCGGCGCGTGTTGCGCTCGACCAGCCGGGCCCCCAGCCGCGCCTCGAGCGCGCTCAGGTGGCGGCTGGCGGCCGCGTTCGACAGTCCCAGCGCCTCGGCGGCGCGGCTCAGGCTGCCGGCGTCGGCAATCTGCACGAGCAGGGCGATTTCGGTCCAGCGGTCCATGGGGCGTGTCTCCGGCGAGCGTCTTTTTCGGGCTGGGGGATTTTGTCCCAGGGGGTGGGTCGACCGTTCCGCTGGGCGGAAAAATCATTTGCGCCGAGGTGCTTTGCGCCCTCCGGTCCGACGCCTAGAGTCGGGCGAACCCCTCGAACGAATGGAGACAGCCGCCATGCGCAATCTCAACCAGGACAACATCACCCAGGCCGTGCTCGCGCGCTTCGCCGACACCCCGAACCCGCGGCTGCACGAGATCGTGACCAGCCTGGTGCAGCACCTGCACGCCTTCGCGCGCGAGGTGAAGCTGACCGAGGCGGAGTGGAAGCAGGGCATCGACTACCTGACGGCCACGGGCCAGATGTGCGACGACACGCGCCAGGAATTCATCCTGCTGTCGGACGTGCTGGGGCTGTCGATGCTCACGATCGCGATGAACAACGACAAGCCCGCGGGCTGCACCGAGGCGACGGTGTTCGGGCCCTTCTATGTCGAGGGCGCGCCCGAGTACGCGCATGGCGACGACGTGGCCAACGGCGCGGCCGGCGAGCCCTGCGACGTCAGCGTGACGGTGCGCGGCCTCGACGGCACGCCGGTGGCCGGTGCCGTGGTCGACGTGTGGCAGGCCGACGCGGGCGGGCACTACGACGTGCAGCATCCCGAGCTCGGCCATGCCGAGAACCGCGGCCGCCTGCACACCGGGCCCGACGGCGCGCTGCATTTCCGCAGCGTGCTGGCCGAGGCCTACCCGATCCCGACCGACGGGCCGGTGGGCCAGCTACTGGACGCGACCAAGCGCCATCCGTGGCGGCCCGCGCACCTGCACTTCATGATCCAGGCGCCGGGCTACGAGCGGCTCATCACCCACGTGTTCCGCGAGGGCGACCAGTGGCTCGATTCCGATGCGGTGTTCGCGGTGCGCGAATCGCTGGTGGCGCCGTGGACGCGGCAGGCCGACGGCCGCTGGCGGCTCGATTTCGACTTCGTGCTGAACCCGCTCGCAGCGGCGCCGGCGCGATCCGCACCGCAGGCCGCGGCACAGCCGGCCTGAACACCGACGACGACACATACCGGAACCAGGAGACAAAGGAATGAACGACACGCTGCAGCAGGAGCTGCTGATCCGCCGCATGATCGAACGCTGGGCCGTCTGGCGCGATGCCGGCGACTGGGAGCGCTTCGCCACCGTGTGGCATCCCGAGGGCGTGATGATGGCGACCTGGTTCCAGGGGCCGTTCGCCGAGTTCATCCGCGTCACGCGGGAAGGCTGGGCCAAGGGCGTGAGCATCCTGCACTTCCTTGGCGGCTCGGCGATCGAGCTGGCGGGCGAGCGCGCCATCGTGCAGACCAAGATGACGATCTCGCAGCGCGGCCCGGTCGAGGGCGTGCCCTGCGACGTGGTGTGCACCGGCCGCTTCTACGACTTCGTGGTGCTGCACGAGGGGCAGTGGAAGCTGCTGCACCGCCAGCCGATCTACGAGAAGGACCGCATCGACCCGATCGACCCGGCCGCCACCGTGACGCTCGATGCCGCCAAGCTGGCCGAGCTGCCCGAGGGCTACCGCCACCTGGCCTACATCCAGCAGCGCATCGGCTACACGGTGAAGCTCGACATGCCGATGCTCAAGGGGCCGGCGGTCGAGGCGCTGTACCAGCGCGGCGCGCGCTGGCTCGCGGGCGGCGCGCTCGAGCGCTGAGCCGGGCTGGGCCGCAGCGGCCCGCGCGCCTTCCTGCTACGCTCGCCGGGGCCCGCCGCGACGACGGGCTTTTTTTCGCGCGCCGTCCCTGCCCATGGTCTTCCCCCTCATCACCGACCCGCACTTCTACGCGGTCGCCATTCCCGCCGTGCTGCTGCTCGGCATCAGCAAGAGCGGCTTCGGCGCGGGCTTCGGTTCGCTCGCGGTGCCGCTGATGGCGCTCGCGGTCACGGTGCCGCAGGCCGCGGCGATCCTGATGCCGCTGCTGCTGTTGATGGACCTGCTGGGGCTCGCGGCCTTCCGGCGCGACTTCGACCGCTCGCTGCTGAAGTTCCTGATCCCCTTCGGCCTGCTGGGCACGGTGATCGGCACGCTGCTGTTCCGCGCGCTGTCGGCGCACACGGTGGCGGGCATCGTGGGCGTGTTCACGCTGCTCTTCCTGGCGCAGCGCGTGCTGTTCCCGCCCAAGCCAAACGATCCGCTGCCCTCGCGCGGCATCGGCGCCGCGCTGACCACGGTGTCGGGCTTCACGAGCTTCATCGCGCACGCGGGCGGGCCGCCGATCAATGCCTACGTGATCCCGCTGCGACTGTCGCCGGTGGTGTTCACGGCCACCATGGCCTACTTCTTCTTCGTGGTGAACCTCAGCAAGTGGATCCCCTATGCGTGGCTGGGCCTGATCGACCTGCGCACGCTGGCCACCTCGCTGGCGCTGATGCCCTTCGCGCCGCTGGGCGTGTGGGTCGGCATCCGCATCGCGCGGCGCATCGACGCCACCTGGTTCTACCGCTTCGTCTACCTGGGCATGCTGCTGACGGGGCTCAAGCTCGTCTACGACGGCTTCGTGGCGGCCTGAGTCCCGCCGCCGTGGCGCTCAGAATTCGACGATCGACTTGAAGCCGCCGAAGATCATGCGCTTGGCGTCGAAGGGCATGGTCTTCGGGTCCATCGCCGCGATGCGCGGGTCGGCCATCACCTTGGCGTTGACCGTGTCGCGGTGCTTGCGCGACTTGTAGACGATCCACGAGAAAGCGACCACCTCGTCGGCCTTGAGCTTCACGCTCTGCGGGAACGAGGTCAGCTTGCCGGGCTTGACGTCGTCCGCGACGCACTCCACGTATTCGAGCGCGCCGTACTCCATCCAGACCTTGCCGGCCTTGCGCGCCACCTTGCGGTAGGCCTCCACGTTCTTGGCGGGAATCGGCACGATGAAACCGTCGACATAGCGAGCCATGGGAACACTCCTTGAAAAGAAGGGAAAGAGAAACAGAAACGGCGGCCGGCCCAGCAGCAGCCCGTCAGGACGTTGCCGCGCCATTCGCCGCGCTCCCGGGGCCTGCCGATTCCTCGTTGTTCTGCATCTGCCCCGGCATGGCGGAGCGAAGCAGCAGGGCGCCCAACAAACCCGCCACCGCCGCGAACACGGCGCCGACGAGAAATGCCATCTGGTAGCCGCCGGTGAGCGCGAGCGGCGTGCTCGCGCCGGCCGCGAGCATCGAGCCGGTCTGCGCGGCCGCGATGCTCGCGAGCACCGCGAGGCCCAGCGCGCCGCCCATCATGAAGGCGGTGTTGACCACGCCCGAGGCCAGGCCCGATTCACTCGGGCTCACCTCGCTCATCGCGGCCAGCAGCAGCGGATTGAAGGCCATGCCGGCGCCCAGGCCCAGCAGCAGCATGCCGGGCAGCACGTCGATCGCGAAGCGGCCGTCGACCGGCGCGCGCGCGAACAGCGCGAGCCCGATGGCCGCGAGCCACAGGCCCGCCGCGAGCGGACGGCGGATGCCGAAGCGCATCACGATCTTTGCCGACAGCCCCAGCGAGAACACGGCCATGATGACGTTGGCCGGCAGGAAGGCCAGGCCGATCTGCATCGGCGTGTAGGCGAGCACCAGCTGCATGTAGAGCGCCGAGATGAAGAACCAGGCGAACATCGCCGCGGCCCACAGCACGCCCACCACGTTCGAGACCGAGACGCTGCGCAGCCGGAACAGGCCCAGCGGCATCAGCGGATGCTTCACCCTGGCCTCGATGGCGATGAAGATCGCGAGCAGCGCGACCGCGGTGCCGAGCAGGCCCAGCGTCTGCGCCGAGCGCCAGCCGGCCTCGTTGCCGTTGACCACGCCGTAGACCGCGAGCATCAGCGAGAGCGTGACCGTGACCGCGCCGGCCACGTCGAGCTTCTCGCCATGGGCCTGGCCGCGCGCGCTCGGCAGCAGCGCGATGCACAGCGCATACACGGCCACGCCGATCGGCAGGTTGACCAGGAAGATCCAGTGCCAGCTCAGCGAACTGGTGAGCAGGCCGCCGAGCAGCACGCCGATGCTGCCGCCGCCGGCGCAGACGAAGCCGTAGACGCCCATCGCCTTGGCGCGGTCGGCCGGCTCGGTGAAGAGGTTCATGATCAGCGACAGCGAGACGGCCGACACGATCGCGCCGCCCAGGCCCTGCACCGCGCGCGCGGCGATCAAGAGGCCCTGCGTGGTCGAGATGCCGCAGGCCAGCGAGGCCAGCGTGAACAGCACCAGCCCGGCGAGGAAGACGCGGCGGTGGCCGTAGAGGTCGCCGAGCCGCCCGCCCAGCAGCAAGAAGCCGCCAAAGGTCAGCATGTAGGCATTGACGACCCACACCAGCGAGGTCTCGGTGAAGCCGAGGTCGGTGCGGATCGAGGGCAGCGCGACGTTCACGATGGTGGTGTCGAGCACGATCATCAGCACGCCCAGGCACAGCACCATCAGGGCGAGCCAGCGCTTGCGGTTGTCGAGGGATTCGGTCATGGAAAGGATTCCTCAGGGGCCGGGCGGCGCGCCGCCCGGCGGATGGTTGTGGCGTTCTTCGTCAGACGAGGGAGGCGCCGCCGTTGATCAGCCAGGGCGTGCCGTAGCGGTCGGTCACCATGCCGAAGCCTTCGACCCAGAAGGTCTTCTCGAACGGCATGCCGACCTGGCCGCCGTCGGCGAGGGCGTCGAACACGCGCTTCGCTTCGGCGACCGTCGGGTAGTTGAGCGCGACGCCGAAGCCCTTCATGCCCTCGTACGGCATGCCCGGCATGCTGTCGGAGGCCATGAGCGTGCTGTCGCCGACCACGAGGCTGGCGTGCATCAGGCGGCTGGCGGCCTCGGGCGGCATGTTGGCGGCTTCGGGGCTTTCGCCCACGGTCATGAGCATTTCCATTTTTCCGCCGAGCGTCTTCTCGTAGAAGCGCATGGCCTCGGCCGCGTTGCCGTCGAAGGTGAGATAGGCATTGAGGAGCGACATGAGAGTTCCTTGGGTGAGTGGAGGGTGAGTGGGGAGGGACAGGCTCAGGATCCCGCCGGCTTCTCGGCCGCGGTCTTGAGGTTGGCGAGGCCGGCTTCGAAGTCCTTGCCGATCAGGGTGTCCATGTCGAAGAACAGGCCCATGAGCTTGGAGACGTAGGGCGCCGGGCCGTGCATGGCCCAGGTGACCTGGGTCGCGTCGCCCTGCGGTTGGAAGCTGAAGTCGGCGGTGTTGTGGGCCTCGAAGGGCTGGAGGAAGTCGAGCTTGATCGAGACCTTGGTGGGCGAGGCCTCGAGGATCTCCATGCGGCCGGCGCCGGCCTTGTCGTTGCCCTCCCAGGCATAGGTCGCGCCCGGGCCGCTGGCGGCGCCGCCGAAGCTGCGCTTCATGGCCGGATCGAGCTTCTCGTAGGGCGACCATTCGCTCCAGCGGTGGAAGTCGGCGACCAGCGGCGCGATCCGCGCGGGCGGTGCCTGGATGCGCGCGCTGCGCTCGACGCGGAAGCTGTCGGGACGGGTGGCCGCGAACAGCAGGACGCCGGCGATCAGCACGACGAGGAGGAGGGCGATTTTCTTGAACATGGAGCGCTCGGGAACGACGAATGAAAAAGGGGAAAGGGGCTTCGCGCGGCGCGGCTTCAGTCGCCGACCACCACCATCCAGCCCACGCCGAAGCGGTCGCCGACCATGCCGAAGCCCGGCGAGAAGAAGGTGGGGATCAGGGGCTGCATCACCTGGCCGCCGTCGGCCAGCGCGTCGAACCACTTGCGTGCGTCGGCCTCGGTGGGCGCGGTGATCGCCAGCATGATTCCCTTGAACTCGGCCTGGCCCGAGCAGCGGCCGTCGGAGGCCATGAGCTCGGTCTCGCCGATGCGCAGCACCGCATGCATGACCTTGTCGGGACCGGGCATGGCACCGGCGCAGCCGTCCGCGTCGGGCGGCATGTCGGCGGGGGCGTCGCTGTAGCGCATGAGCTGCACGACTTCGGCGCCGAGCGCCTTCCCGTAGAACGCGATGGCCTCGTCGCAGCGGCCTTCGAACGAGAGATAGGACTGGACTTTCATGGCAATTCCTCTTTGCAAGAGCGGTTATTCCGGGGGCGCCGCTGGGCAGCAGAGCCCGGGGCGAATACGATGGCACTACTTTGTGTACACCGTCCACAAAGAATAGCAAAGATAATGGACACTGTCCACATCGAAAAATCGTAGTCCGAGAAAGAAGGAAATGGTCCGCAACGCCGCCATCGCCGCCGAATCCGCGCCGCCCTCGCGCTCCACCTACCGCCATGGCGACCTGCGCCGGGCCTTGCTGGACGCGGGCATCGAGCTGGCGCGCGACGGCGGTCCCGACGCCGTGGTGCTGCGCGAGGCCACGCGCCGCGTGGGCGTGGTGCCCAACGCGGCCTACCGCCACTTCGCGAGCCGGCACGAGCTGCTGCTGGCGGTGCGCGGCGCGGCGCTGTCGGCCGCGGCGCGCTCGATGGAGAAGGAGCTTGCCGCGATCTCGCACGACCAGCCGCCGGCCGACTACGCGCGCGCCTGGGTGCGGGCGATCGGCTCGGGCTACCTGCGTTTCGCGCAGGACCAACCGGGGCTGTTCCGCACCGCCTTCGTGATCTCTTCCGACGAGGCGCGCGGCACCGTCGGCCCCTCGAGCGCGGGCGCGAGCGGCATGGACCCGTTCCAGCTGCTGGGCTCGGGGTTGGACCGGCTGGTGGAGGCCGGCGCGCTCGATCCGGCACGGCGCCCGAATGCCGAGTACCTGGCCTGGTCGGCGGTGCACGGGCTCGCGCTGCTGATCATCGAGGGCCCGCTCAAGGAGGCCGACCCGTCGGTGCTGGAGCCGCTGACCCTGCGGCTGCTGGAGATGGTGGAGCTGGGCCTGCAGTAGGCGCGGCTCACCTGTTCAGGCGCTCAAAGGCTCAAAGGTAGACCTTCTGCAGCAGCTTGATCAGCGTCTCGCGCTCGCGCGCATTGAGCCGCGCGCTGGCATCGAGCTCGAGCTGGATCACGGCCTGCTCGGCCTCGCGCACCAGCGCCTCGCCGGCCGGCGTGAGATGCAGGCCGACCGCGCGGCCGTCGTGTGGATGCGGCTTGCGCTCGATCAGCGCGCGCGCGTCGAGCTCGGCCACCAGGCTCACGAGGTTGGGCGGCAGGATGTCGAGCGTGCTGCAGATCTGGCGCGAGGTGGCGCCCGGGTTGTGCGCCAGCAGCGAGAGCACCGAGAAGTCGATCTGCTTGAGCTTGAAGGCCGCCATGCGCTTGGCGAACAGCGCGCTCACCACCAGCCAGGCGCGGCGCGCGTTGTAGCCGACCAGGGTCTCGAGCACGCGCGCGTCGAGGCGGTCCGTCCGGCCGAGCGGCGCGGCGGCCATGTCGCTCTTCGCGCTCTTCGGAGCGGCGGATTTCGGGGAGGTGGGCATGGCGCAAGCGTAACCGCGAGCGGGGCCCCGAAGCGCCGGGCCGGTGGCGACTTGGCGACAGCCCGGCGCGGGCTCAGGACTCCGCGGTGAAGCCGATCTTCTTCACCAGCGGGCCCCAGCGCTCGTACTCGGACTGCAGCGACCGGCGCATCTCCTCGGGCGTGGAGCCCTGCGCGATCAGGCCCACCGACAGCAGGCCGTCGGCCACGGCCTTGTCCTTGAGCGCGGCCTGGATCGCGCCGCTCGCGGCGGCGATCACCGGCGCGGGCGTCTTCGCGGGCGCGAAGAAGCCGAACCATTCGTCGGCCACCAGCTCGGGGAAGCCCTGCTCGGCGAAGGTCGGCACCTCGGGCAGGTAGGCGGCGCGCTGGGCGCCCGAGGTGGCGAGCACGCGCAGCTTGTTGGCCTTGACGAAGGGCAGGTAGTCGCCGCTGGGCGTGAGGCTGGAGGCGATCTGGCCGCCCACCACGTCGTTGACCGCCGGCAGCGAGCCGCGGTAGGGCACGTGGCGCAGGTCGGCGCCGCTGTTGAGGCCCAGCAGCGCGCCCAGGAAGTGCGGCGTGGAGCCCGCGCCCGGCGAGCCGTAGCTGGCCTGGCCCGGGTTGGCCTTGGCCCAGGCCACGTAGTCCTTCAGGGTCTTCACGCTGGCCGGCACCATCGGGCCGACCGCCAGGCCGTGCGTCATCACCGCGCCGATCGAGACCGGCGCGAAGTCGGCCAGGCCGTAGCTCAGCTTGCTGTAGATGTAGGGATAGGTCGACAGCGCCGAGGCCTGCGAGAGCGCGAGCACCGAGCCGTCGGCCGGCGCGCTCTTGAGCGAGTCGAGCGCGATGCGCCCGCCGGCGCCGGGCTTGTTCTCGACCACGGGGTTGAGCTTGGTGAAGTCGGTGCCGCCGAGCTTGTCGGCCACGCGGCGCGCCACGCTGTCGCCCGCGCTGCCGGCCGGGAAGCCGTAGTAGATCTTCACCTGCTGGGCGACGATCTCGGCCAGCGCGGCCAGGGGATGCTGCAGGGCGCCGAGCGCGGCTGCGCCGCCGAGCGCCGTCACGAACTGACGTCGGTTGGTCATGGTCTTGTCTCCGGTTGGTGGTGCTGGATCTATCGCGGCGCCATGCGCAGCGCGCCGTCGAGGCGGATCACCTCGCCGTTGAGGTGGCCGTTGGTCACGACGTGGCAGGCCAGCTCGGCGAATTCCGAGGGCTGGCCCAGCCGCGGCGGGAACGGGATCGAGGCCGCGAGCGACTGCTGCACCGGCTCGGGCAGCTCGAGCAGCAGCGGCGTGGCGAACAGGCCGGGCGCGACGGTGCAGACGCGGATCGCGTGCTGCGCGAGATCGCGCGCCATCGGCAGGGTCATGCCCACCAGGCCGCCCTTCGAGGCGCTGTAGGCCTGCTGGCCGACCTGGCCGTCGAAGGCCGCGACCGAGGCGGTGAACAGCATCACGCCCTTCTCGCCGTTGGCGAGCGCCGCTAGCTTCGCGCAGCGCGCGGCGAACAGGCGCGCCACGTTGTAGCTGCCGATCAGGTTGACGTTGACCACGCGCACGAAGTCCTCGAGCGGCGCCGGGTTGCCGTCCTTGCCGACGATGCGCTTGGCGCTGCCGATGCCGGCCACGTTCATCAGGATGCGCGCCGGGCCGTGCGCGGCCTCGGCCCGGTCGAGCGCGGCGCTCACGCTCGCGGCATCGGTGATGTCGCAGGCGCAGGCGATGCCGCCGATCTGGTCCGCGACCTTCGCGGCCAGCTCGGCACTGCGGTCGAGCAGCGCCACCTTCGCGCCCAGGCGCGCGAGTTCGCGCGCGGTGGCCTCGCCGAGGCCCGATGCGCCGCCGGTCACGAGTGCGGCCTGTCCTTCGATCTTCATGGGTTCGTCTCCAAAGAGGGAAAAAAGCGTCAGCGCGGCCGCAAGGTGAAGGGCAGCGTGCCGTCGTGCAGCGCCTCGACCAGCGCGGCGCGGTGCTTGAGCACGGCGCGCTGGTTGATCGAGCCCTTGTCGGTGACCTCGCCCTTGTCGATTGAGGGCGGCTCGCTCATCAGGTGCAGCCGCGCGATGCGGTTGGCGCTGCCGGTGCTCGCGGCGGCGAGCTGGTCCAGCACCTGCTGGAAGTGCGCCTGCACTGGTGCGCTCTCGAGCACCTGCCGCATGCTCGCGCCGGCGTCGAGGCCCGCGAGCTGGCGCACCTTCTGCGTAGTGAAGACCAGCGCGCCGACCTCCTTGAGGTTGATGCCGGTCAGCACCGCGTCCTGCACGTAGGGCGAGCCGGCCGTGGCGATCTTCGCGCGCAGCGGGCCCACGCTCACGAAGGTGCCGGTGGCGAGCTTGAAGTCCTCGGCGATGCGGCCGTCGAAGCGCAGGCCGCGGTGGATGTCGGCGTCGTCGATCCACTTCACCGCGTCGCCGGTCGAGAAGAAGCCTTCCTCGTCGAAGGCCTCGGCCGTGGCCTCGGGCGCGCGCCAGTAGCCGGGCGTGATGTTGGGGCCGCGATAGCGCACCTCGGTCTTGCCGTCGACCTCGATCAGCTTGAGCTCAATGCCCGCCGCGGGCAGGCCGACGTCGCCCGACTTCACGTCGGGGCCGGTCACGTAGAGCGCGAACGGGCCCGACTCGGTCATGCCCAGGCCGGTGCCCATCACGATGCGCTCGCCGACCTCGGCCTCCTGCGTGCGGTGCAGGCTGTCCCAGACCGGCTGCGACAGCGCCGCGCCCGAGTAGAAGAACATCTTCACGCGCGACAGCAGGTTGCGCCGCAGCACCGGGTCGGTCTCCATCGCCTGCGCGATCGCCTCGAAGCCGGTCGGCACGTTGAAGTAGATGGTGGGCGCGATCTCGCGCAGGTTGCGCAGCGTCTCGGCCATGCCGGTGGCCGTGGGCTTGCCCTCGTCGATGTAGAGCGTGCCGCCGTTGTCGAGCACGATGCCGACGTTGTGGTTGCCGCCGAAGGTGTGGTTCCACGGCAGCCAGTCGACCAGCACCGGCGGCTCGTCGCCCAGCGCCGGGATCGACTGGCGCAGCTGCTGCTGGTTGGCGCACCACATGCGGTGCGTGTTGACCACCGCCTTGGGCATCTTGGTCGAGCCCGAGGTGAACAGGAACTTGGTGATGGTGTCGGGGCCGGTGGCGTGCATCGCGGCGTCGATGGCGGGCGTGGGCAGCGTCGCCGCGAGCGCGTCGAAGGAGGTGGTGGCGCGGCCGGGCAGCTCGCCTTCGGCCAGCACGATCTCGACGTCCGCGTCGGCCGGCAGCGTGGCCTCGATCGCGCGGGCATAGCGCGCGGCGTCGGCCGCGAACACCAGGCCCGGCGTGAGCGTGGCCAGCACGTGGCGCAGCTTGTCGAAATCCTGGCTCACGAGCGAGTAGGGTGGCGAGACCGGGCAGTAGGGCACGCCCGCGTAGAGGCAGCCGAGCGCGAGCAGCGCGTGCTCGATGCCGTTCTCGCTGAGGATCGCCACCGGGCGCTCGGCATCGAGGCCGCGCGCGAGCAGGGCCTGGCCGATCGCGCGCGCCTTGTGCAGCGCCTCGGCGTAGCTCACGCGCAGCCAGTCGCCGGTGCCGCCATCGGGCAGCCGCGCGCGGCGCGCGATGAAGGTGCGCTCGGGCGCCGCCTCGGCCCAGTGGTGCAGCCGGTCGGTCATGCGCTCGCGGTAGGGGCGCAGCGGCGTTTCCGCGCGCAGGTACTGCGTGCCGGGCGCGCCGTCGCGCAGCAGCGCGCGCGTGACGCCGAAGGCGAGCGGTCGGTATTTGATGGCCGTCATCGGGGCGCCCGTGCGTGAGTGGATCGGTGAATGAATGAAGGAAGGGCCTCAGCCCTTGCTGACCTTGGCGCCGCGGCCTTCGAGGAAGTCGCGCACGCGCTGCTTGGCCTCGGGCGCGGCCTGCACGATGCCGGACATCAGCGCCTCGGTGAAGAAGCCGTGGTCGGCCGGCTGCTCGGCGATGCGCGGCAGCGCGTGCATCAGCGCGTAGTTGGTGAGCGGCGCGTTGGTGGCCACGCGCTTGGCGAGCTCGAAGGCCTTGTCGAAGGCCGTGCCCTCGTCGACCAGGTACTGCGCGAAGTTGGCGCGCTCGCCTTCCTCGGCGTTGTAGACGCGGCCGGTCATCATCATGTCGGTCATGCGCGCCACGCCGATCAGCCTGGGGATGCGCACCGAGCCGCCGCCGCCCACGAAGATGCCGCGCGAGCCCTCGGGCAGCGCATAGAAGGTGCTGCGGTCGGCCACGCGGATGTGGCAGGCGCTCGCGAGCTCGAGCCCGCCGCCGACCACCGCGCCGTGCAGCGCGGCGATCACCGGCACCGGGCCCTTCTCGATGCACTCCAGCGCCGCATGCCACAGGCGCGAATGGGCGAGGCCCTGGCCCGCGTCGCGCTCCTTGAGTTCGCTCAGGTCGAGGCCGGCGCAGAAGTGCGGGCCCTCGCCATCGATCACGGCCGCGCCCACGCTGGCGGGCAGGTTCTGGAAGGCATCGCGCAGCGCGAGGATCAGGCCGTCCGACAGCGCGTTGCGCTTGGCGCCGCGCGTCAGGCGAATGATGGCGACGTCGTCGCGGAGTTCGATGTGGAGGTCGGAAGAGGTCATGTTGCGTTCTGGATTGAAGCGGATTATGGTTATGTGAAATAATCAATTCAAGGCATTCGACGATGCCGCGGACTAGGGACTTTCCCGTAAAGGAGACGATGAAGTGGACCACCAGAACCTGATCGCGATCGATATCCACACCCATGCCGAGGTGAGCTGCTGGAACCCGTTCGACAACTACGGCGAGGAGTACGACCGCGCGGCCGACAAGTACTTCGGCTCGAACCGCCGCCCGACGATCGAGGAGACGGTGGCCTATTACCGCGAGCGCAAGCTGGGGCTGGTGATGTTCATGGTCGACGCCGAGTCGAACATGGGCCGGCGGCGCATCCCGAACGAGGAGATCGCCGAGGCCGCGCAGAAGAACGCCGACATGATGATCGCCTTCGCGAGCATCGATCCGCACAAGGGAAAGATGGGCGCGCGCGAGGCGCGGCGGCTGATCGAGGAGCACGGCGTCAAGGGCTTCAAGTTCCACCCGACGGTGCAGGCCTTCCACCCCTACGACCGCATGGCCTGGCCGATCTACGAGGTGGTGGCCGAGTACGGCATGCCCGCGATCTTCCACACCGGCCACAGCGGCATCGGCTCGGGCATGCGCTGCGGCGGCGGCCTGCGGCTCGAGTACAGCAACCCGATGCACCTGGACGACGTGGCGATAGCCTTCCCCGACATGCAGATCGTGATGGCCCACCCCAGCTTCCCCTGGCAGGACGAGGCGCTGAGCGTGGCCACGCACAAGCCCAACGTCTGGATCGACCTGTCGGGCTGGAGCCCCAAGTACTTTCCGAAGCAGCTGGTGCAGTACGCCAACACGCTGCTGAAGGACCGCGTGCTGTTCGGCAGCGACTACCCGCTGATCACGCCCGAGCGCTGGATGAAGGACTTCGAGGTCGCGGGCTTCAAGCCCGAGGTGATGCCGGGCATCTTGAAGGGCAACGCGGTGCGGCTGCTGCGGCTCGAGACTTCAGCCGCGGCCTGATCAGTCCGGCTTGCGCGCACGGCCCGCCGGCGCGGCGGCGTCGTTCCAGTGCTGCTCCCACAGGGCGTCGCCGCGTTCGAGCGCGGCGCCCAGCTCCTTCTTGCGCCGCTGCACGACCGCGGTGACCAGCGCATTGCACAGCGAGAAGGCGGCCGTGTAGGAATCGAAGGGCGAGGCGCTCGAGGTGCGCACCAGCATCAGGTGGTCGGCCGAGGCGGCCGCGGTCGCCGAGGGGCTGTCGGTGATCACGATCACCTTCGCGCCGCGTTCGCGGAAGTAGGCCGCCGCGCGCGCCGTGGCCAGCGAGTGGCGCCGGAAGGTGACGGCCAGCAGCACGTCGTTTTCGCCGATCCACAGCAGCTGGTCCTCGAGCGGCAGCGCGGCCGTGCCGGCCAGCGGCCGCACCTCGGGCAGGCACAGGTTCAGATGCAGCGCCAGGTGGCCCGCGATGGCGGCCGCATGCCGGTGGCCCAGCACGTGCACGCGCGCCTTGCGCTGCACCAGCAGCCGCACGGCGGCTTCGAAGGCCACGGGATCGATGGCCGCGAAGGTCGAGCTCAGGTTGTGCTGGTCGTGCAGCAGCGCGTTGGCGAGGCAGGTGCGCACCGAGGCGTCGTCGACGATCACGGCATCGGCGCGCGTGGCGGGCGAGGCCAGCCGCGCCGTGACCTCGGAGCGGGCCTCGAGCTGCGCTTCCGCGTAGCTGGGATAGCCGAGCTTGGCGAGCAGCCGCACCACGGTCGAGGCGCTGGTGCCCACCTTCTTTGCAAGGCTCGTTGCAGATTCGAGCAGGCCCTGGGGATAGCGCGTCTGCAGTTCCTCGATCAGGCGCTGCTCGCTGCGCGTGAGCTTGCGGCCGTAGCCCGAGATGCGTTGGTTGAGGTTCATGGTCGCCGGGCATTCTGCCCGCGCAGGGGTCGCGATGGACTCCGATTTTGCAATGGTTATTGCAAAACTGTGACGACCTTGCAAGAATGCGCGCACATTCAGGCCCCATCCCTTCCCGATTCCAGGACGCTTCCATGACCTTCCCCCTTTCCGCCTCCGCGCTGCGCCGCCGCACCTTCCTGGGCGCGGGCCTCGCGGCCGCGCTGCCGCTGGCGGCGCATGCGCAGGCCTATCCGTCGCGGCCTGTCACGCTGGTGGTGCCGTTCCCGGCCGGCGGCTCGGTGGACCTGATCGCGCGGCTCTATGCCGACCCGCTCGCGAAGGCGCTGGGCGCGCCGGTGGTGATCGACAACCGCGGCGGCGCGGGCGGCTCGATCGCCAGCGCGCAGGTGGCGCGCGCCAAGCCCGACGGCTACACGCTGGTGGTCTCGTCGCAGAGCTCGCACCTCGCGAATCCGCTCACGCAGGCCAACCCCGGCTACGACCCGATCAAGGACTTCGCCTCCATCAGCCAGCTCGCGCGCTCGATCAACGTGCTGCTGGTGAACCCGGCCGTGCCCGCGAAGAACTTCAAGGAATTCGTCGCGCTCGTGAAGGCGCGCCCGGGCGAGCTCAATTTCTGCAGCGCCGGGCCCGGCAGCATGGGCCAGCTCAACGTCGAGCTGATGAAGTCGCAGCTGCAGCTCAATGCCACGCACGTGCCGTACCGCGGCGGCGGCCCGCTGGTCACGGCGCTGATCTCGAACGAGGTGCAGTTCGGCCTCGACAACCTCGCGCCCTTCCTGCCGCACATCCAGGCCGGCAAGCTGCGCGCGCTCGCGGTGGCCGCGCCGGCGCGCGTCGCGGCGCTGCCCGACGTGCCGACCTTCGCGGAGCTCGGCTACCCGGTGCTCAACACCACCTCGTGGATCGGCCTGGCCGCGCCCGCGAAGACGCCGGGCGACGTGATCGCCACCTTGCACAAGGCCGTGCGCTCGGTGGCCGACCAGCCGTCCATGGTCGAGGCGCTGGAGTCGCGCGGTTCGCTCACGCCCGAGCAGCAGTCGCCCGCGCAGTTCACGGCCATGATGTCGGAGCGCCTCGCGCTGTACGGCGAGATGGTGAAGCGCGCGGGGATCCGCGGCGAATGACCGTGTCCTCGTTCACCCCCGACACCGCGCCGCTCGAGGTGCTGCCGCGCGACCTCTCGGCCTACCGCGCGGGCAACACCGGCATCGACTACGTCCATCGTTTCGAATCGGGCCGGCCCGGGCCGCACGTGCTGGTCAATGCGCTGACGCACGGCAACGAGATCTGCGGCATGGTGGCGGCCACCGGCCTGCTCGACCGCGGCGTGCGCCCGAAGATCGGCACGCTGACCGTGAGCTTCGCCAACGTCGAGGCCTACGAGGCCTTCGACATCGAGCGGCCCTACGAGAACCGCCAGCTGGTGCACAACCTCAACCGCATCTGGACGCCGGCGCTGCTCGACGGCAACGAGCAAAGCCCCGAGCTGCGCCGCGCGCGCGAACTGCGGCCGGTGCTCGACGCGGCCGATCACGTGCTCGACATCCATTCGACGCGCGCACCGGTGCAGCCCTTCTGGGTCTATCCGGAGCTCGAGCGCAATGCGCGGCTGGCGCTGGCCGTGGGCGCGCCGCTGGTGCACCTGGTGATGCCCGCGGGCGCGGCGCCCGGCACCGGCGTGATCGGCTACGGCCGCCACGGTGAAGTCGAGGGAAAGGGCGCAGCCGTCGTGGTGGAGTGCGGCCAGCACTTCAGCCGATCGGCCGCCGAACTCGCGGTCGACGTGACGCAGCGTTTTCTCGCGCAGCTCGGGCTGGTCGATCCGGTGGCCCCGCAGGCGCCCGCCGCGCCCGCGCGCCGCTTTCGCCTGCTCGAGGTGCACATGGTGAAGACCGAGAGCTTCGCCTTCGTGCGGCCGCTGCTGGGCTTCGAGACCTTCGACCGGGGCGAACTGATCGCGGTCGACGCGGGGCAGGAGATCCGTTCGCCCTGCGACGGCTGCACGGTGTTCATGCCCACGCGCGCGGCGCTGGTGGGGCGCGAGGGCGTGTACCTGACGGTGCCGGTCTAAGGCACCCGCTCCTCGTCCTCTTCCTGCCGGTCCCAGTCGCGCCCGGCGCGCCGCTTGCGCTCCTCGCGCTCGCGCGCCATCTGCTCCTCGAACTGCTGGCGGCCCGCCTTGTTGACCGCGATCAGCTTCGCGCGGTCCTTGTAGTGCGGATAGATGTCGTCGGTGAGCTTGAGGTTGCGCTCGCGGAAGCGCATGCTCGATTCGCGCGCCTCGTGCGCGGGCCAGCCCAGCACCTCGAGCACCGAGCGCGCGCTGCGCAGCGACGACTCGAAGACCTCGCGCTCGACCAGCGTCACGCCGCGGTCGCGCAGCTGGAACAGGTGGCTCACGTTGCGCGCCCGCGCGATGATCTGCGCCTGCGGGAAGTTCTCGCGGAACAGGTCGACGATCTCGAGCGACTGCTCGATGTCGTCGACCGCCACCACCACCGCCTTGGCCGTGCCGGCGCCCGCGGTGCGCAGCAGGTCGAGGCGCGTGGCATCGCCGTAGAACACCCGGAAGCCGAATTCGCGCAGGCCCTCGACGTTGTCGGCGTCGTGGTCGAGCACCGTCACGCGCAGCCCCTGCGACATCAGCATGCGGCCCACGATCTGGCCGTAGCGGCCGAAGCCGCAGATCAGCACCTTGGCGTCCTGCTGCTCCGAGATCTCCTCGAGCTGCGGCCCGCCGATGCGGCTGTAGCGCGGCAGCAGGTAGCGGTCGATCAGCACCAGCAGCAGCGGCGACAGCAGCATCGACAGCGCGACCGCGCCGATCAGCAGCGAGGTGACCTGCGGCGGCAGCACGTCGGGCCCGGCCGACTGGAACACCACGAAGGCGAACTCGCCGCCCTGCGCCAGCAGCAGCGTGAACACCGGGCGCTCCTGGTAGGCCAGCCCCATCGCCTTGGCCAGCGCGTAGATCACCACCAGCTTGATGGCCATGAAGCCGAACACCAGCATGGCCATGATCCAGGGGCTCGCGAGCAGCACGCCGAAATCGATCGTCATGCCCACGGCGATGAAGAACAGCCCGAGCAAGAGGCCCTTGAAGGGCTCGATGTCGGTTTCGAGCTCGCGCCGGTATTCGCTCTCGGCCAGCAGCACGCCCGCGAGGAAGGCGCCCAGCGCCATCGACAGGCCGACGAACTGCATCAGCGCCGCGATCGCCACCACCAGCAGCAGCGCGGCGGCGGTGAAGATCTCGGGCGTGTCGCTGCGCGCGATCCAGCGCAGCACCGGGCGCAGCGCGAGCCGGCCGCCCAGCACGATGCCGCCGATCACGCCGAAGATCTTCAGGCCCTCGAGCAGCCGGTCGAGGCCGCTCATCGACTGCTCGGCCGCGGTGGCGCCGGCCAGCAGCGGCAGGATGGCGAGGATCGGGATCGCCGCCACGTCCTGGAACAGCAGGATCGAGAAGCCGGCCTGGCCGCTCGGCGTGCGCAGCAGGTTGCGTTCGCCGAACACCTGCAGCGCGATCGCGGTCGAGGACAGCGCCAGCCCGAGCGCCGCCACCAGCGACACGCGCCAGGGCGCGCCGACCGCGCAGCCGATGGCGAACAGCACGGCGGCGCAGCTGAGCACCTGGGCCGTGCCCCAGCCGAAGATCGGCCGGCGCAGGTTCCACAGCCGCTTGGGCTCGAGCTCGAGGCCGACCAGGAACAGCATCAGCACCACGCCGAACTCGGCGAAATGCAGCACGTCCTCCACGCGCGACACCAGCCCCAGCCCCCAGGGGCCGATGGCGATGCCGGCCACCAGGTAGCCGATGATGGAGCCGAGGCCCAGGGCCTTGGACAGCGGCACCACCAGCACGGCGGCGCTCAGGTAGATCAGGCTGTTGGTCAGCCAGGCGGGCGCGTGCTCCATTCAGGCGCTCCCGTCGGTCGTCGCGGCCAGCCGGCGGCTCATGGTGGTCTGGAACACCCGCTCGACCACCTTGCCGATGTCGTCCGATTCGGCCGGCCGGTCGCTCTCGGGCACCGGGCAGGCCACGCAGGCGTCGAGCTCGTCCATCTCGGGCCAGTCGGGGTAGCTGCCCAGGCGCTGGGCGAAGACCTCGACGTGCGCGGCCACTTCGGCCTCGGGGGCGCTGCGCGCGCCGTGGAAGATCAGCGGCGGCAGGAAGCGCATGCCGCACAGCGCGGCGGTCTGCTCGTAGGGCGGCAGGAAGGCGTCGAAGAAGAAGCGGTGGTAGCCCTGCGGGTGGTAGCTGCTCTCGGGGCTGCCGGTGGTGGCGACCAGCCACAGGTCCTTGCCCTGCAGCGCGATGCCCTCGGGGCCATAGGCCCAGCCGTAGGCCAATACCTCGTCGACCCAGAGCTTCTGCAGCGCCGGCATCGAATACCACTGGATCGGATGCAGCAGCACCACCAACTGGGCGCGTTCGAGGCGCCGCTGCTCGGCCTCGACGTCGATCGCGTAGTCGGGGTAGGTGCCGTAGAGGTCGTTGACATCGACGCCCGGCACCGCGCGCGCCGCGGCCAGCAGCCGGCGGTTCACGCGCGAATCGCGCCAGTGCGGATGGGCGGCGAGCACGTAGGTGCCTCCGCCCTGAGGGGTTCCCGTGGATGTTGTTGTCGTCATCCTGCGAACATAGCGCAGTCCCGGGATTTTGGGCGCCAGCCACTACCATGGCGGACTGTCCCTTCTGGAGGAGATTTCCATGCCGGTGGTTTTGGTCGCCAATCCCAAGGGTGGCGTTGGCAAGTCGACGCTCGCGACGAACATCGCGGGCTACTTTGCGAGCCGCGGCCATGCCGTGATGCTCGGCGACGTGGATCGCCAGCAGTCCTCCCGGCTCTGGCTCGGGCTGCGTCCGCCGCAGGCGCGGCCGATTTCGACCTGGGACGCCACCGGCGACAACAGTGTGGTGCGCCCGCCGCGCGGCACCACCCATGCGGTGCTCGACACCCCGGCCGGCCTGCACGGCTGGCGCTTCAAGGACGTGATCGGGCTGGCCGACAAGCTCATCGTGCCGCTGCAGCCGAGCATCTTCGACATCTACGCCACGCGCGAATTCATCGACCGGCTGCTCGAGCAGCGCCGCGCCGAGAAGACGCAGATCGGCCTGGTCGGCATGCGCGTCAACGCCCGCACCCTGGCGGCCGACCGGCTCAACGAATTCATCGCGGGGCTGGGCGTGCCGGTGGTCGGCGAGCTGCGCGACACGCAGAACTACGTGCAGCTCGCGGCGCGCGGGCTCACCCTGTTCGACATCGCGCCGGGCCGGGTGCAGCGCGACCTCGAGCAGTGGCAGCCGATCTGCGAATGGCTCGAGAGCTGAGCCGCCGCATGCCGCTGCGCCCCAGGTATTCCCTGAGCCCGCTTGTCGCCGTGCCGACACCCGCGGCCGCGGCCTTGCCGCTAGAGTGCGGCGCATGACCAAGAAGACCTTCCAGACCCTTCAGGATCTGGCCGCCTGCGTCGGCCAGGAAGTCGCGGTGAGCGACTGGATCACCATCACCCAGGAGCAGGTCAACCAGTTCGCCGAGGCGACCGGCGACCACCAGTGGATCCACGTCGACATCGAACGCGCGAAGGCCGGTCCGTTCGGCGGGCCGATCGCCCACGGCTTCCTCACGCTGTCGCTGCTGCCGCGCTTCTACGAAACCGCGTTCGACGTGACGGAGTCGCGCATGGGCGTGAACTACGGCCTGAACCGGGTGCGCTTCATGTCGCCCGTGCCGGTGGGCAAGCGGCTGCGCGCGCGCATGAAGCTGCTGACCTCCGAGCCCATTGCCGACGACGGCATCCAGATGACCTGGGAAACCACCATCGAGCTCGAAGGCGCGGCCAAGCCCGCCTGCGTGGCCGAGTCGGTGGTGCGCCGCTACCGCTGAGGCGGGCGGCTCCTTGCTTTCTTACATGCGGCGGTCGCTGATCTCGCCATAGGCGGCCGCGCCCTGGCGCGTGATGCCCACGGCGCTGGCGCGCACCGCGGCGCGGTCGGTCATGCCGTCGGTGGGGCGGGCCACGCCGGTGCCGCCATTGGTGATGCGCAGCGGCTGACGGGCCTGGGCCTGCACGTCGGCGCGCGACAGCGTCGACTGGAACGGTGCCGCGGGCAGCGGATTCTGTTCGCCCTGGAAGGCCTGGGCGCCGTGGCTCAGGACCAGGGTGGAGAGGGCGGCGAAGGCGATGGACTTGGCTTGCATGGTGGAACTCCTCGTGCCCCGTGTGGAGCGTGGATGGATCGGCATGCCGGAATGCATCGAGCCGGCATGCTTTCCATACGGGGGATTCCGCCGTTCGGATGCGACCCCATCGCGCGAGGGGTCGCGATGCCTCATTTGAATCCGTTTTGCCGCCAGGCCTCGAACACCGTCACCGCCACCGCGTTCGACAGGTTGAGGCTGCGCTGGCCTTCGCGCATCGGCAGCCGCAGCCATTGGGCGGGATCGAAGCTCTCGCGGATCGCGGGGGGCAGGCCGCTGGTCTCGGAACCGAACACCAGCCAGTCGCCGGGCGCGAAGCGGATGTCGTGCACGGCGCGGGTGCCGCGCGTGGTGAGCGCGAACAGGCGATCGGGCGCCGGCCGTTCGCTGTCGAGCAGCGCCTGCCAGCTCGCATGGCGGCGCACCTCGGCGTACTCGTGGTAGTCGAGGCCGGCGCGGCGCAGCAGCTTGTCGTCCATCGAGAAGCCCAGCGGCTCCACCAGGTGCAGGGTGCAGCCGGTGTTGGCGGCGAGTCGGATCACGTTGCCGGTGTTCGGCGGAATCTCGGGGTGGACCAGGACGATATGGAACATGGCCCCGATTGTCGCCACGCTCAGTGCGGCTTGTCGGTGCGCGCCAGCACGATGCCCGCGACATGCGCGGCGCCCGCGCGCCGCAGCACCTGGGCCGCGCTGAACAGCGAGGCGCCGGTGGTCATCACGTCGTCGACCAGCACCACGCGCCGCGCGGCCAGTGCATCGGCGCGCAGCGGCTCGACCGCGAAGGCGCCCTGGAGGTTGCGCATGCGCTCGGCGCGCGAGAGGCCGCGCTGGGCCGGTGTCTCGCGCGTGCGCAGCAGCAGCGCGGCATCGGTCTTGGCGGGCGCGAGCCGGCGCGCCAGCTCCAGCGCCTGGTTGAAGCCGCGCTCGCGCAGCCGGCCCGGCGCGAGCGGCATCGGCAGCACGCAGTCGCAGGCATCGAGCAGCGCCGCCGCCGAGGGGATGGCGCGCAGCAGCTGCGCCAGCGGGCCGGCCCAGCCGGTGTCGCCGTGGAACTTGAAGTCCGCGACGCAGTCCGGCCACGGCCAGGCGTAGTTGCAGGCCGCGAGGCAGGCATCGAGCGGCGGCGGGTGCACGACGCAGTCGCCGCAGCGCGCCACGCCCGCGGGCAGCGGCAGCGCGCAGGTCTGGCAGCGCGGCGCGCTGGCGGCGAAGCGCGCGGCGCAGGCCTCGCACACCGGGCGCGACGGCCAGTCGCGGCACAGCGCGCACTGGCTGGGCAGCCGTGCCAACAGCGAGGTCAAAGGGCGTGCGGTCCAACGGCTGAGCATGGGCTCAATATACTCACGCCCCCATGGCCACCGACCCCCAACGACGACCGCCGACCATCGATGCCGCGGCGGCCGCCCGCTGGCGCCGGCTGGCGCCCGCCGACGGCTCGCCCTGGCTGCACGAGGAGATCGGGCGGCGCATGGAAGACCGGCTGCAATGGATCAAGGCCAAGCCGCGCCACTGGGCCGACTGGGCGCCGCTGCGCGGCGGCCTCGAGGCGCACGAGCTGCTGGCGCGCCGCTACCGCGAGGCCGAGGCCTTCGTGATCGAGCCCGAGCCGGCGCTGGCCGCCGCGACATCGGCCGCGCTGGCCGCGCCCTGGTGGAGCGCGCGCCGCTGGCAGGGCGGCAAGCTGCGCTTCGACGGACTGCCCGAGGAGGGCGTCGACCTGCTCTGGGCCAACATGGCGCTGCACATGGCGGCCGACCCCGAGGCGCTGATCGCGCACTGGCACCGGCAGGTCGCCACCGACGGCTTCCTGATGTTCTCGTGCTTCGGCCCCGACACCCTGCGCGAACTGCGCGCGTTGCATGCGCGCCTCGGCTGGCCGGCCGCGAGCCACGAGTTCACCGACATGCACGACTGGGGCGACATGCTGGTCCATGCCGGCTTCGCCGAGCCCGTGATGGACATGGAGCGCATCGTGTTGACCTGGGCCACGCCCGAGGCCGCGCTGGCCGAGCTGCGCACGCTCGGGCGCAACCTGCATCCGGCGCGTTTTCCGGCCCTGCGCGGCCGGGCCTGGCAGGCGGCCCTGCACAAGGCACTGCCCGAACTCGCGCCGGCCGAAGGTGGCGAAGGCCGGATCGCGCTGACCTTCGAGATCATCTACGGCCATGCCTTCAAGCCGACCCCGCGGGTCTCGCTGTCGGCCGAGAGCGCGGTCTCGCTGCGCGAGATGCGCGAGATGCTGCAGCGCGGACGCCCGCCCGCCCACTGAAGACCGTTGTAGCGCGGCCCGCGCGTGCCGCATTCGGTACACGGCCGCTGGTATCTACCCGCTACAATCCGCCGTTGCGTGAAACTCGTGGGTACATGCCCGCGATCGAGGTCCGTCGGAACCCGTGGAAGACAAGGGAACTGGCGGGCGCCGACTTACCGATTTGCTGAACTCGCCCGTGTCGAATTCCGTGTTTCGATTTGCCACTGTTTCAGGCCAGAACATCCACTGGTTTCTGAAGCGGAACTGCTCGGTGACGCCGAGCCAGCTCGGCTGGCTCTACGCTTCACTGTGCGTGGTATCGCTCGGTATCGGAACGGTCTTCTGGATGCACGGCGCGCCGCTCGTGTTGCCGTTCGCCTGGCTCGAACTGGCTGCCGTGGGGTTCGCGTTCATGGCCTACGCCCGGCATGCGACCGATGGCGAGAGGATCATGCTGCAGGCGGGCCGGCTCGTGGTCGAACTCGAGAACGGCGGGAGCTACGAGCGCACGGAATTTCTCCCGCACCGGGTGCGGATCGAGCCGCAGACCGGCGACCGATCGTTGATCGAGTTGTCGGGCCAGGGTCGGTCGGTCAGGGTGGGGCGCTATGTACGGCCGGAGTTGAGGGCCGCACTGGCGCGCGAGATTCGGATGGCGTTGCGCGGCGCCTGAGGGGGCTCGCGCGGTGCTGCACGGTTGGGTTTGTTGAAAATTTGAAGAAACGTGAACACGATGAAGAGCATTTGGCGCAATAAGTTCATGCCGGCAATGCTGGCGGCCGGCGCGGCTTTCAGCGGCGCGGCGCACGCAGTCAACGATCTGCCCGGCGGCCCCTCGGTGCGCCAGTTGAATCTTCCGGTCGGTGTGACCAAGATTGCGCAGGAGCAGCACTTCCTGCACACGGTGATGATGATCATCTGCACGGTGATCTTCGTGGCCGTGTTCGCGGTCATGTTCTATTCGATCTGGAAGCACCGCAAGTCGGTGGGCCACAAGGCCGCCAACTTCCATGAGTCGGTGGTGGTCGAAGTCATCTGGACCATCGTTCCCTTCCTGATCGTGATCGTGATGGCGCTGCCCGCCACCAAGGTGCTGGTGGCCCAGAAGGACACCACCAACGCCGACCTCACGATCAAGACCACCGGCTACCAGTGGAAGTGGGGCTACGACTACCTGAACGGCGAAGGCGAGGGCCTGGCCTTCATCTCCACGCTCGACAGCTCGCAGCGCGCGATGTCGGACGCCGGCGCCAAGGGCGCGATCCCCGACGACTACCTGTTCAAGGTCGACAACCCGCTGGTCGTGCCGGTGCAGAAGAAGGTTCGCATCATCACCACGGCCAACGACGTGATCCACGCCTTCGCGGTGCCGCAGCTCGGCATCAAGCAGGACGCGATCCCCGGCTTCGTGCGCGACACCTGGTTCCGCGCCGAGACCGTCGGCGACTACTACGGCCAGTGCCAGGAACTGTGCGGCAAGGAACACGCCTACATGCCGATCCACGTGAAGGTGGTCTCGGCCGCCGACTACACGACCTGGGTCGCCGCCAAGCGCAAGGAAGCCGCCGCCAAGCTCGACGACCCGACCAAGGTCTGGACCCTGCCCGACATGATGGCGCGCGGCGAGAAGGTCTACGCCGCCAACTGCGCGGCCTGCCACCAGGCCAACGGCAAGGGCGCGGGCCCGATCAAGGCGCTCGACGGCGACCCGAAGGTGCTCGACGCCGACCACAAGGTGCAGCTGATGGTGCTGCTCAACGGCCAGAACAACGGCGCGATGCCGTCCTGGAAGCAACTGAGCGACACCGACCTCGCGGCCGTCGCCACCTACACCAAGAACAGCTGGTCGAACAAGACGGGCCAGATCGTGCAGCCGGCCGAAGTCCTTGCCCTGCGCGGCAAGTGATCGGTTGACCGGAACAACACAGCGAACAGCGCCCAGCGACGAGATATTCAAGGAACGATGAAATGAGTGCAGTCCTCGACCCCCACGGTCACGCCCACGGCGACCACGCGCACGACGACCACCATGACCACCACGCGCCCACCGGCTGGCGCCGCTGGGTGTTCGCGACCAACCACAAGGACATCGGCACGCTCTACCTGCTGTTCAGCTTCACGATGCTGATGGTGGGCGGCGTGCTCGCGCTGCTGATCCGCGCCGAGCTGTTCCAGCCGGGCCTGCAGCTCGTGAACCCCGAGCTGTTCAACCAGTTCACCACCATGCACGGCCTGATCATGGTGTTCGGCGCGATCATGCCGGCCTTCGTGGGCTTCGCGAACTGGATGATCCCGCTGCAGATCGGCGCCTCGGACATGGCGTTCGCGCGCATGAACAACTTCAGCTTCTGGCTGCTGATCCCCGCGGCGCTGATGCTGGTCGGTTCGTTCTTCATGCCCGGCGGCGCACCGGCCGCGGGCTGGACGCTCTACGCGCCGCTCACGCTGCAGATGGGCCCCTCGATGGACGCCGGCATCTTCGCGATGCACATCATGGGCGCCTCGTCGATCATGGGTTCGATCAACATCATCGTGACCATCCTCAACATGCGCGCCCCCGGCATGACGCTGATGAAGATGCCGATGTTCTGCTGGACCTGGCTCATCACCGCCTACCTGCTGATCGCCGTGATGCCGGTGCTCGCCGGCGCCATCACGATGACGCTGACCGACCGCCACTTCGGCACCAGCTTCTTCAACCCCGCCGGCGGCGGCGACCCGGTGATGTACCAGCACATCTTCTGGTTCTTCGGCCACCCCGAGGTCTACATCATGATCTTGCCGGCCTTCGGCATCATCAGCCAGATCGTGCCGGCCTTCGCGCGCAAGAAGCTGTTCGGCTACGCGTCGATGGTGTACGCCACCTCGTCGATCGCGATCCTGTCGTTCATCGTCTGGGCGCACCACATGTTCACGACCGGCATGCCGGTCACGGGCCAGCTGTTCTTCATGTACGCGACCATGCTGATCGCGGTGCCGACGGCCGTGAAGATCTTCAACTGGATCGCGACCATGTGGCAGGGCTCGATGACCTTCGAGACGCCGATGCTGTTCGCGGTGGGCTTCATCTTCGTGTTCACGATGGGCGGCTTCACCGGCCTGATCCTCGCGATCGCGCCGATCGACATCCAGCTGCAGGACACCTACTACGTGGTGGCCCACTTCCACTACGTGCTGGTGGCCGGCTCGCTGTACGCGATGTTCGCGGGCTACTATTACTGGGCGCCCAAGTGGACCGGCGTGATGTACAACGAAACGCGCGGCAAGATCCACTTCTGGTGGTCGCTGATCTCGTTCAACGTCACCTTCTTCCCGATGCACTTCCTGGGCCTGGCGGGCATGCCGCGCCGCTATGCCGACTACCCGATGCAGTTCGCCGACTTCAACGCGGTGGCATCGGTCGGCGCCTTCGCCTTCGGCCTGGCCCAGGTGTACTTCTTCTTCTTCGTCGTGCTGCCGACCATGCTCGGCAAGGGCGAGAAGGCTCCGCAGAAGCCGTGGGAAGCCGCCGAAGGCCTCGAGTGGGAAGTGCCGTCGCCGGCGCCGTTCCACACCTTCGAGACGCCGCCCAAGCTCGACGCGACCGCCACCAAGGTGATCGGCTGAGCGCCGCATCGCCCCACGCATTCCCGACGATCGAGACCGCCACGCGATGACGCCCGAACAGAGAAGAAACAACCGCCGCATGGGGCTCACGCTGGCCTCGATCGCGCTGATCTTCTTCGTCGGCTTCGTCGTGCGCATGGTCTGGTTCAGCGGCCGCTGACGCGGTCTTTGCAAGCCTCAAGGCACAGGAGCACACGCACATGAGCCTCGGTCAACGCATCCGGCGCGCCAATGTCCAGATGGTCGGCAAGCTGGCCGTGGTCGCCTGCGGCATGTTCGCCTTCGGCTATGCGCTGGTGCCGCTGTACCGCGCCATCTGCGAGATGACCGGCATCAACATCCTCGCGCTCTCCGAGCTCGAGGTGCCGGGCGGTGCGAGCGGCGGCAAGAACGTGCGCGTGCCCGACAACACGCAGGTCGACATGACCCGCACCATCAAGGTCGAGTTCGACTCCAACGTGCGCGGCGGCCTCTGGGACTTCAAGCCGGCCGAGCGCACGATGGAAGTGCACCCGGGCGAGCTCAACACGGTGATGTACGAGTTCCAGAACGTGCAGAACCGCCGCATGGCCGCGCAGGCCATCCCGAGCTACGCACCGCAGCAGGCCGCGCCCTATTTCAACAAGCTCGAGTGCTTCTGCTTCAACCAGTACACGCTCGACGCGGGCGAGAAGAAGCAGTGGCCGGTCGCCTTCGTGATCGATCCCAAGATCTCGAAGGACGTGAAGACGATCACCTTGTCGTACACCTTCTTCGAGGTCGGCGGCAAGACGCCCGCGGCGCCGGTCGCCGTCGCGCCCACCACCGCCGCCGAGCCGCGTTCGTGATGGTCGATTCGCCGCCCACACCCGGAACGCCGCGCAAGGGTTCGCTGCTCGCGACCCTCAAGGCGGTGGCCTGGTCGTTCTTCGGCATCCGCAAGAAGAGCGCCTACCAGGACGACCTGGCCAAGCTGAACCCGCTGCACATCATCGCGGTCGCCTTCGTCATGGTGATCGCGTTCATCGTCGGCCTCGTGCTGGTGGTGCGCTTCGTGGTCGCGCCCTGAGCCCCGAGCGAACGAACCCACGCTACCCAGAACCCATCGAATCGAGAGAAGAAAGAAAGCCAGGAGCTGATATGAGTTCAACCACCCACGGCACCACGCCTTACTACTTCGTGCCAGGACCCTCGGCCTACCCGGTCGTGTCCGCCATCGGCCTGTTCTTCGTGATCCTCGGCGCGGGGCAATGGATCAACGGCCACCAGTGGGGTGCGTGGTCGCTGCTGCTGGGCATGCTGATCTGGCTCGGCACGCTGTTCGTGTGGTTCCGCGCCGCCATCGGCGAGAGCGAGAGCGGCCAGTACGGCCACAAGATCGACCTCTCGTACCGCTGGAGCATGAGCTGGTTCATCTTCTCCGAGGTGATGTTCTTCGGCGCCTTCTTCACTGCGCTGTGGTGGGCCCGCACCCATGCGCTGCCGAATCTCGGCAGCCTGGACAACGCCCTGCTGTGGCCCGACTTCAAGGCCGTGTGGCCCAGCGTCGCGGCCGGCGTGACCGGTTCGCCGGCCGGCATCGTCGAGCCGTTCCAGACCGTCGGCCCGTTCTGGCTGCCCACGATCAATACCGCGCTGCTGCTGAGCTCGGGCGTGACCCTGACCATCGCCCACCACGCGCTGCGTGCCGGCCATCGCGCGCAGACCATCCGCTTCATGTGGCTGACCGTGCTGCTCGGCGTGATCTTCCTGGGCGTGCAGGGCTACGAGTACTACCACCTGTACACCGAACTGAACCTCAAGCTCAGCTCGGGCACCTACGGTTCGACCTTCTTCATGCTGACCGGCTTCCACGGCCTGCACGTGTTCATCGGCATGCTGATGCTGCTGTTCATCACGTTGCGCCTGCAGAAGGGCCACTTCACGCCCGAGCGCCACTTCGGCTTCGAGGGTGCCGCCTGGTACTGGCACTTCGTCGACGTGGTGTGGCTGGGCCTCTACATGCTGGTCTATTGGCTTTGAGCGAAGCACCTCGCGGCATTCCACAAAAAAGGCGCCGTCAGGCGCCTTTTTCATGGTTCTCGTGGAACGAGCACCACCTACTTGCCGAGAGGGAGCCCGGTGGGCTGGATGTAGCCCAGTTTCCAGGCCAGCAGCATGCAGAGGAACAAAAGGACCGAGAGGCCGATCCGAAAGGTGAGCGCGCGCGCCATGCCGCCGCTCTTGGCGCGCCCGTTGCGACCGTCCTTCAACATGTAGAAGAGCGCGAAAGCCAGGCTCGCGAAGATGCCCACGAACAACAGGGCAACGAAGTATTTCATGACCCGCATTATCGGCCGCCTGCCACCCGCGTTCCAGTGACTCCCGACCCCCTGACCCCGCCTCCCGGCCGCGCGCCGGACACCGCCTCCTCCCGCCAGCGCAGCGACCGCGGCTGGACCTGGGCCCGCTTCTGGCTGATGACCATCGCCGCGCTGGTCACCGTCTCCTCGACCATCTCGCTCGGCCGCTGGCAGCTCTCGCGCGCGGCGCAGAAGGAGGCGCTGCAGGCCGAGATCGAGGCCCAGAAGCTCAAGCCGCCGCTCGAGCAGGCCGACTTCCTCGGGCTCGAGCGGCCGGCCGAGATGCTGCACCGCCCCGTGCACCTGCGCGGTCTGTGGCTCACGGCGCAGTCGGTCTACCTCGACAACCGCCAGATGCACGGCGTGCCCGGCTTCTACGTGCTGACGCCGCTCGCGCTCGAGGGCAGCAACCAGACGGTGATGGTGCAGCGCGGCTGGATCCAGCGCAATTTCAACGACCGCACGCAACTGGGCGCGGTCGAGACGCCGGCCGGTCTCGTCGACGTCACCGGCCTGATCGAGCCGCCGCCGGGCCATCTGCTCGAGCTCGGCAAGCCCGCCGCGCCGGCCTCGGCACCGGCTGGCGAGGGGTCTTCGCCCATCCGGCAGAATCTCGACCTCGAAGGCTTCCGTGCCGAAACGCAACTGCCGCTGCGCACCGACGTGTCGCTGCAGCAGACCGGGCCTGCTTCCGAGGGCCTGCAGCGCGATTGGCCGGCGCCCGCGCTGGGCCTGGAGAAACACTATGGCTATGCATTCCAGTGGTTCGGCCTGTCGGCCCTCGTGGTGATCCTCTATGTCTGGTTCCAATTCATTGCCCCCCTCCGGCGCTCGCGCCGCGCACGTCGCGATGCAGTCCGCTGACGAGCCGCTGGGGCTGACCGTGCACTCGATGCCGTCGCCGACCCAGGCGCTCGACGGCGCGGAGGGCCGCCGCACGGTCGTCGGGCGCTGGAAGATGATCGCCGTGATGCTGATGTGCGCGGCGCCCGTGATCGCCTCGTACTTCACCTACTACGTGATCCGGCCCGAGGGCCGCAGCGTCTACGGCCAGCTGATCGATCCGCAGCACGAGATGCCCGCGCTGACCGCCGCCGACCGCGCGGGCGCGCCGGTCAGCCTGCAGACGCTCAAGGGCCAGTGGCTGCTGGTGGCCGTGGGCGATGCCGCCTGCGACGCGCTGTGCGAACAGCAGCTCTACCTGCAGCGCCAGCTGCGCGAGGTGCTGGGCCGCGAGAAGGACCGGCTCGACCGCGTCTGGCTGGTCAGCGATGCCGCGCCCGTGCCCGAGCGCCTCGAGAACGGCCTGCGTGGCGCCACCGTGCTGCGCCTGCCGCCCGAGCAGCTCGCCAAATGGTTCACGCCCGAAGCCGGCCACACGCTGGCCGAGCACCTGTTCGTGGTCGACCCGATGGGCAACTTCATGATGCGCTTCCCCGCGCGCATGGATGCCAAGGGCGCGGGCCGCGCCAAGCGCGACCTCGACCGCCTGCTGCGCGCCTCCGCCTCATGGGACGAGCCGGGCCGCTGAGCACGACGCACGACGCTTTCAATCAAGATGGACTCCAGCTCGCTCTACGACCTCACGCCGATCGCCTGGTTGCTGGCGGCCGGCGCGCTGATCGCGCTCGGGCCGCTGGTCTGGGTGTGGCGGCGCAACGCGGGGGCCGGCCCGGCGCGGCGGCTGCATGCGCTGACCGTGCTCACCCTGTTCCTGACCTTCGACCTCACGCTGTTCGGCGCCTTCACGCGCCTCACCGATTCGGGCCTGGGCTGCCCCGACTGGCCCGGTTGCTACGGCAACGCGAGCCCGGTGGGCGCGCGCCACGAGATCGCGATGGCGCAGGCCGCGCAGCCCACCGGCCCGGTCACGCACAGCAAGGCCTGGGTCGAGATGGTCCACCGCTACCTCGCCACCGGCGTCGGCGCGCTGATCACGGTGCTCGCGGTCGCGACCTGGGTGGTGCGCGCGCGGCAGAGCCAGCAGGCGAGGGCGGCGCCTTCGTCGGCGCGGCAAGGCGCAGACCATGCCGCGCTCAGCGCCTGGTGGCCCGCGGCCACGCTGGTCTGGGTCTGCCTGCAGGGGGCCTTCGGCGCGCTCACCGTCACCTGGAAGCTCTTTCCTGCCATCGTCACGCTGCACCTGCTGGGCGCCGTGGTGCTGCTCGCGCTGCTGTGCATCCAGGCCGTGCGCTACCGCCAGGTGGCCGCACAGCGCCTGCCCACGCCGGTGTCGCCGGCGCTGCGCAACGGGCTGATCGCGACCTCGGTGCTGCTGGTGCTGCAGATCGCGCTCGGCGGCTGGGTCAGCACCAACTACGCGGTGCTGGCCTGCACCCAGTTCCCGACCTGCCAGGACAGCTGGTGGCCGCCGATGAATTTCGCGCAGGGCTTCGAGATCTGGCGCCATCTCGGCGTGACCGGCGAGGGCGTGCCGCTCGATTTCGCGGCGCTCACCGCCATCCACTACGCGCACCGGCTGCTGGCGTATCTCGTGTTTGTCGCGCTCGGCCTGCTGGCCTGGCGCATGCGCCGCATCGACAGCCTGCGGCCGCAGGCCGGCTGGCTCGCCGGCCTCGCGCTGCTGCAGCTCGCCACCGGCCTGGGCAACGTGCTGCTCGGCTGGCCGCTCGCGGCCGCCGTGCTGCACACGGGCGGCGCCGCGGCGCTGGCGGTGGTGCTGGTCTGGGCGCTGTGCGAAAGCCGGCGCGAGCAGGCGGCCGGCGCCCGCCTGTCGCGCGCGAACCCCGCCGTTCCACCCGGCGCCCCCTTGCGCGGCGCGGAGGTCCCCCGATGAGCACCCCGATTCCCCTGCAGCAGGCGCATGGCGCGAGCGTGCTGCGCCAGTTCTACGCGCTCACCAAGCCGCGCGTGGTGCAGCTGATCGTCTTCTGCGCGCTGATCGGCATGGTGCTGGCCGTGCCCGGCGCGCCTTCGTGGCTCGACGTGCAGCGCGCCGTGCTGGCCTGCATCGGCATCTGGCTGGTGGCGGGCGCGGCGGCCGCCTTCAACTGCCTGGTCGAGAAGGGCATCGACGCCAAGATGAAGCGCACCGCCTGGCGTCCGACCGCGCGCGGCGAGCTCAGCGACCGCCAGGCGCTGCTGTTCTCGGCCGCGCTGTGCATCGCCGGCTCGGTGCTGCTGTGGTTCACCGTCAATCCGCTCACCATGTGGCTGACCTTCGCTACCTTCGTCGGCTATGCGGTGATCTACACCGTGATCCTGAAGCCGCTGACGCCGCAGAACATCGTGATCGGCGGCGCCTCGGGCGCGATGCCGCCGGTGCTGGGCTGGGCCGCGATGACGGGCGAAGTGGGGCCCGAGGCGCTGATCCTGTTCCTCATCATCTTCCTGTGGACCCCGCCGCACTTCTGGGCGCTGGCGCTCTACCGCGTCGAGGACTACCGCAAGGCCGGCCTGCCGATGCTGCCGGTCACGCATGGCAACGAGTTCACGCGGCTGCAGGTGCTGCTCTACACCTTCATCCTGTTCGCGGGCTGCCTGATGCCCTTCATCTACGGCATGAGCGGCTGGCTCTACCTCGCGGTGGCGGTGGTCGTGAGCGTGGGCTTCACCGGCTACGCCTTCGCGCTGTGGCGCAACTACTCCGACACCCTGGCGCGCAAGACCTTCCGGTTCTCGCTGATCCACCTGAGCGTGCTGTTCGCGGCCTTGCTCGTCGACCATTACCTCCGCTGACCCATGAACAAGCGCAATGCCCTGAAGTTGATCGCCGCCGGCGCGGGCTGGACGGCCGTGTCCGCCACCGTGGGGCTGGGCCTCGCGGGCTGCAACGAGACCAAGCAGAGCTTCAATGCGGTCGACATCACGGGCGCCGACTACGCGCGCGACTTCTCGCTCAAGGATGCCGACGGCAAGCTGCGCACCATGGCCGACTTCAAGGGCAAGGTGGTCGTGCTGTTCTTCGGCTACGCGCAGTGCCCCGACGTCTGCCCGACCACCATGACCGAGATGGCGCAGGTCAAGCAGCAGCTCGGCGCCGACGGCGACAAGCTGCAGGTGGTGTTCGTCACGGTCGACCCGGCACGCGATACGCCCGAGGTGATGAAGGCCTACATGGGCGCCTTCGACCCCAGCTTCGTCGCGCTGATCCCGACGGCCGACGAGTTGGCCGCCACGACCAAGGACTTCAAGGTCTACTACAAGAAGGTCGACGGCAAGACGCCCACCAGCTACTCGATGGACCACTCGGCCGCGAGCTTCGTCTACGACCCGCAGGGCCGGCTGCGGCTGTACGCGCGCTACGGCGCCGGCGTGCCGCCGATGGTGGCCGACATCAAGACCCTGCTGGCGGCCTGAGCCGATGGCGCCCGGCACGGAGGTCGCGAGCCTCGCCGCAGCGATCGAAGCGGTCGAGCACCTGAAGACGCGCAAGGGCGCGTTCCGCATCGCGCTGATCCCGCCCGAGGTGCTGCGCGCGCTCAACGACGGGCTGATCGAGACCGTCAACCTCAACGAATTCCTCGCACTCGAACTGCCGCAGCTGGCGCGCAGCGTGGCGGGCCACATCGGCATCGACGCGGCGAGCGAGCGGCTGGTCGACACGCTGGCGATGCTGAGTGCCTTCAAGCCGATGCAGCGGCACGGCCACATCGCGCGGGCGCTGTACGACCTCGCCGCGCTGCACGACGAACGCGACGCCGTTGCGCACCGGCTCGCCACGCATGCCAGCGACGTCGCGCGCTGCTGGGCGGCGCAGTGGGTCACGCTGTCGCAATTGCCGCTGGCCGGGCAGCTCGAGGCGGTGCGGCGCTTCGCGGCCGATCCGCATTTCGGCGTGCGCGAGATCGCCTGGATGGCGGTGCGCGATGCGGTCGTCGGCCGGCTCGACGAGGCGCTCGCGCTGCTGCAGCCGTGGGTGCGCGATGACGATCCGAACATCCGCCGCTTCGCGAGCGAACTCACGCGCCCGCGCGGCGTGTGGTGCGCGCAGATCGAGGCGCTGAAGGCCGAGCCCTGGCGCGCGTTGCCGCTGCTCGAACCCTTGCGCGCCGACGGCAGCCGCTACGTGCAGAACTCGGTCGCCAACTGGCTCAACGACGCGAGCAAGACGCAGGCGGAGTGGGTCGACGGCGTGTGCGCGCGCTGGGTGAAGGAGTCGAACACGCCCGAAACGCGCTACATCGCCAAGCGCGCGCTGCGCACCCTCGCCAAGACCTCGGGGTGATTCGCCCATGAAAAAGCCCGGCGCGGGGCCGGGCTCGTTCGAAGAGGCGGAAAAAGTCGATCAGGCGTAGTCGGCCAGCGCCTTCTTCATCTTCTTCATCGCGGCCACCTCGATCTGGCGGATGCGCTCGGCGCTCACGCCATAGACCGCGGCCAGGTCGTGCAGGGTCATGCCGCCCGAGCCGTCGTCGTTGACCTTGAGCCAACGCTCTTCCACGATGCGGCGGCTGCGCGCGTCGAGGGCCTCGAGCGCGGTCGCGATGCCGTCGCTCGACAGGCGGTCGCGCTGCTGCGATTCGAGCAGCGCGGTCGGTTCCTGCGTCGCGTCGGCCAGGTAGGCGATCGGGCCGAAGGCTTCCTCGCCGTCGTCGTTCGGGCTCGGGTCGAGCAGCACGTCGCCGCCCGAGAGCCGGGTTTCCATCTCGAGCACTTCCTCGGGCTTCACGTTCAGGCGCGCGGCCATCTGCGTCACCTCGTCGGCGCTCAGCGTTTCGCGGTGCGTGCCGGTGTCGGCCGCGGCCGAGTCGGCCTTGAAGCCCTGCTTCATCGAGCGCAGGTTGAAGAACAGCTTGCGCTGGGCCTTGGTCGTCGCGACCTTGACCATGCGCCAGTTCTTCAGGATGTACTCGTGAATCTCGGCCTTGATCCAGTGCATGGCGTAGCTCACCAGCCGCACGCCCTGGTCGGGGTCGAAACGCTTCACGGCCTTCATCAGGCCGACGTTGCCTTCCTGGATCAGGTCGCCGTGCGGCAGCCCGTAGCCCAGGTACTGGCGGGAGATGGACACCACGAGGCGCAGGTGCGAAAGGATCAGCGCACCGGCCGCTTCGAGGTCGTTGTGGTCGCGCAAACGGCGGGCGAAGCCCTGCTCTTCCTCGAGGGTGAGCAGCGGCAGGCGGTTGGCGGCCGAAATGTAAGCATCCAGGTTACCCAGCGGGGGCACCATCGACCAGGGGTTGGCGACGGCGAGCTGGTTGGCAGAGGCTCCAGACAGGGATGTCATCAGGGGAAACTCCTTCGTATTGGCCATATTAGCACTCGGTTAGAGGGAGTGCTAAGGCAAGGGTTCCCCTAAAGTCTCTATCGGGCCGATAGGCAAGGGCTGTCGGCCGGCGGCCCCGAAGCACCTCGGTCTTGTCCGACTTGCAGCCGGCAAAGCCCCGTAAGCGGGTACTTACCAGCGGATGCCCAGTTTCAGCAGCAGCTTGGACACCACGAACAGCGGCCCGACCCAGAGGTATTGGATGTCTTCGAAGAACGAAGGTTTCCGTCCCTCGATCTTGTGGCCGATGAACTGGAAGATCCAGGCCACCACGAAGATGGCGGCGGAAATCGGCAACACAAGGCTGCCCATGGCATGGACCAGCGCCAGCAGGATCGCGGTCTGGATGCCCATCGCGAGCAGGAAGACCGGCGAGCGCAGCGTCAGGTAGTAGAGGAGGCTGGCCAGCAGGAAGGCGTAGGCGGCCCAGGGGTGGATCGCGAAGATCAGCCCGACCAGGCTGACCATGATCGCGGGGATCGCGACGAAGTGGATCAGCTCGTTGGTCGGGTGCCGGTGGCTCTGTTCGTAGTGGGCCAGCAGGCGGTCGACCTTGCGGTCGCTGGCGACCTCGGGCGCGTGGGCGGTGGCGGTGTGCGGCATGGCATGTCTCCGTGGCTCGTGCGGGCCGTTCGTTGCGGCCCGCGATGGAATCCGCCGATGGTGCCCCGCGCCGGCTTCGCTGGCAAGTGCTATATAAACAATAGCATTACACCGGGCGGCCATCGCGGGGATCGCCATGACTTCCGGCACTGTCGCGCCCTGGGTGCACCGCTAAGATGCGGCGCGTGGCTCCGCTCGATCCCTCTTCCTCCTCCACTCCCCCGTCCTCGGCGGCGCAGGCCGGCATCGCGCCGCGCGGCCGCACCGCGATCCTGGTGGTCGACGACCACGACCTGCTGCGGCTCGGCGTCTGCGCGCTGGTCCAGGCCCAGGCGACCTCCTCGGGCGCCGCGATCGAGGTCTACGAGGCCGGCAACGTCGCCGACGCGCTCAAGCTCTACGAGGCGCACCAGGACGCCATCGGCCTGGTGCTGCTCGACCTCGCGCTGCCCGACACCCATGGCCTGAGCGGCCTGGCCGAGTTCCGCCTGCGCTACCCCGAGGCCCGCATCGTGGTGCTCTCGGGCACCGGCAACAGCACTCTGGCGCAGGGCGTGCTGGCGCTGGGCGCGAGCGCTTTCCTGCCCAAGTCGGCCGACCTCAAGGAAGTGGTGAGCTTCATCCGCGCCTGCGGCCTGCTCGACCCCGATGCCGCCCAGTCGCCGCCGCCGGCCGTGCCGAAGGCGCTCACCGGCTATGCAGAGTTCGCCCACGCCAGCGCCTGGCAGGAACTCACGCCGCGCCAGATGCAGGTGCTGCAGTGGGTGCTCGAGGGCAAGGCGAACAAGGAGATCGCCCAGCTCGCCAACCTGAGCGAAGGCACGGTGAAGAACCACGTGTCGACCATCCTGCTGCTGTTCGGCATGCGCTCGCGGGCCCAGTTGATCAGCACCCTGCATTGAACGGCGCGCGGTGCTGAACGACCCGGCCGCCGACGTCGTTCTCGGCCAGCGCGTGCTGCGCGAACACGTCGCCTCGGTCTACGACACCTACAGCGCCTCGACGCTGACCCACCTGTGCTTCGTGGCGGTGTTCGGCGCCATCCTCTACGCGCAGCTGCACGACCCGCGGCTGCTGTTCTGGATGGCCGGCATGGTGCTGGCCGACATCTACGTCTTCTTCACGCCGCGCTGGTACCCGGCGCGGCCGGCCGTCGAGAGCCCGTACTGGGCGCGCAAGATCTCGCGCCTGGTCACGCTGGTCAGCATGGTCACGGCCGTCGTGCCCTGGCTGGTCGTGCCGGCCGGCAACCTGCCGATGACCTCGCTGCTGATGGCGGTCATCGTCGGCAGCTGCGCGCGTGCCTCGCAGTCGCTGTGGCCGCTGAAGCCGGCGCTGTTCGGCTACACGCTGCCGATGTCGCTGGGCATGATCACCGCGCTGGCCTGGCAGGGCGACGGGCTGCACCTGTTCCTGGCCGCGGCCGGCGCGGCCTACCTGATGCTGACCCTGCACGCGGGCATCCGCCAGCACCGGCTCCTGACCGACTCGCTGATGCTGCGCTTCGAGAACGAGGCGCTGGCCGCGCGCCTGGGCGAGCAGATCGCGGCCACCGAGCGCGCCAGCCTCGAGAAGACCCGCTTCCTCGGCACCGCCAGCCACGACCTGCGCCAGCCGCTGCATGCCATCGCGCTGTTCGGCGCGGCGCTCGAGAACGAACTGCGCAACCGCCCCGAAGGCCGCAATGCCGAACGGCTGATGCGCGCCGTGAACGCGCTCGGCGCCTCGCTCGACACCATGCTCGACGTCTCGCGGCTCGATGCCGGCGTGGTCGTGCCCGAGGTGCAGGCGGTGCAGCTCGATGCGCTGTTCCTGCCGCTCAACCACACCTTCTCGGCGCGCGCCGAGCAGAAGTCGCTGCAACTGCGCGTGCGCGCCAGCGGCCTGTGGGTGCGCAGCGATCCGCAACTGCTGCACCGCATGCTGTCGAACCTGATGGACAACGCGCTCAAGTACACCGCCAGCGGCGGCGTGACGGTGATGGCGCGCGACCGCGGCGAGACGGTCTGGATCGAGGTGCGCGACACCGGCATCGGCATCGCGCCCGAGCAGTCGGGCCGGATCTTCGAGGAGTTCTACCAGGTCGACAACCCGGGCCGCGACCGATCGCATGGGCTGGGCATCGGGCTGTCGATCGTGCAGCGTCTCTCGCGCCTGCTCGGCCATCCGGTGCAGATGCATTCGCGCCTGGGCCGCGGCACGCACTTCAGGCTGGTGGTGCAGGCCGCGAACGCGCAGGCCAGCGCGCTGGCCGGGCCGTTTCCGCCGCAGGCCGCGACGGCCGATGCCGAGGAACAGCGCCGCCGCGGCGCGGCGCGGCTGCCCGCGCGCGTGCTGCTGCTCGACGACGAGCAGGAGATCCGCGAGGCCATGACCGGCCTGCTGCGCTCGCATGCGGTCGAGGCGCAGGCCGTGGGCGACGAGGCGTCGGCCGCGCGGGCGCTGGCGCAGGCGCGCGGCGAGGGCCGTCCCTTCGAGCTGCTGCTGTGCGACTACCGGCTGGCCGATGGTGCCGACGGCCTCGATGCCGGCCTGCGTCTGAGCCGGGCCGGCGACGGTGCCACGCCGCTCTTGCTGATCACCGGCGAGACCTCGCCCGACCGGTTGCTGCGCGTGCGCGAGTCGCGCGTGCCGGTGCTGTTCAAGCCGGTGGTGGCGAACCGGCTGCTCGAGGCGATGAGCGAGGCGGTGCTCGCTCGTTGAGGAGCAGGCCCCCTCAGTTGCCCAGCAAGGCCTGCGCGAACTCGCGCGCGTCGAAGGTCTCGAGGTCCTCGAGCTTCTCGCCCACGCCGATGAAATAGACCGGGATCGGCCGCTCGCGCGCGATCGCGCACAGCACGCCGCCCTTGGCCGTGCCGTCGAGCTTGGTCACGACCAGCCCGGTCAGGCCCAGCGTCTCGTCGAAGGCCTTGACCTGCGCCAGCGCGTTCTGGCCGGTGTTGCCGTCGATCACCAGCAGCACCTCGTGCGGCGCGGTGGCGTCGGCCTTGTTGACCACGCGCTTGATCTTCTTGAGCTCGTCCATCAGGTGCAGTTGGGTCGGCAGCCGGCCGGCGGTGTCGACCAGCACCACGTCCTTGCCGCGCGCCTTGCCGGCGTTCACCGCGTCGAAGCTCACGGCCGAGGGGTCGCCGCCTTCCTGGCTCACGATCTCCACCGTGTTGCGGTCGGCCCAGACCAGCAGTTGCTCGCGCGCCGCGGCACGGAAGGTGTCGGCCGCGGCCAGCAGCACCGAGGCGCCTTCGTTGGCCAGGTGCTTGGTGAGCTTGCCGATGGAGGTGGTCTTGCCCGCGCCGTTCACGCCCGCGACCATGATCACGGTGGGCGTGTGGCGGCCGATCTCCAGCGGCTTCTCGAGCGGTCGCAGCAGGTCGGCGATGGCCTCGGCCAGCAGGCGCTTGACCTGCGATGCGTCGGTCGCCATCTGGCTCTTCACGCGGCGGCGCAGGTCGTCGAGCAGGTATTCGGTGGCCTTCACGCCGGCGTCGGCCATCAGCAGCGCGGATTCGAGCTCTTCGTAGAGCGCCTCGTCGATCTGGGCATTGACGAACACCGCCTGGATGCCGGTGCCGGTCTTGCGCAGGCCGGTCTTGAGCTTGTCGAGCCAGCCCCGGCGCTCGGGCGCGGGCGGCGGAGCGACCTCGAGCACCGGTGCCGGCACGGGTGCGGGGGCCGGCGCGAGGATCGGGAGGTCGACCGCGGGCGGCGGCGGTGCGACAGGTGGCGGTGCGACGGGCGTCGGCGCCACGGGCTGGACCGTGGGCACTGCGGGCGCAACGACCGGTGCCGGCGTCGGCGTCGCCGCAGGCGGTGTCACCGGTGCCGCGGCCGGCACTTCCTTTGCCGCCGGTTTCGCGCCGAACCAGCTCGAGGGCGAGAACACCGAGCGCGAGGGCGCGCTCTCCCCGGCGGGGGCAGGTTCGGCCGGCGGGATCGCTGGCGCCTGCGGGGCCGGTGCTTCGGGCGTTTCCGCGGGTGGTTTTTTCTTGAAGAAACTGAACATCGGGCGCTTTTTAGAATCGGAGCCATTCTATGAAACACCCCTCGCCACGCCGCGCTGCGTCTGGTGCGGTGCTGGCCCTGGCGTTCGCGGCGCCCTGGGGCTTGCCCGCGCAGGCGCAACAGTCATCGCCCCCGGCCACCGCAGCCACTGCCTCCGCCCCCGGTCCCCAGCAGTTCACCCTCTCCAACGGCATGACCCTGATCGTGCAGCCCGACCGGCGTTCGCCGACCGCGGTGCAGATGGTCTGGGTGCGCGTGGGCTCGATCGACGAGGTCGACGGCACCTCGGGCGTGGCCCACGCGCTCGAGCACATGATGTTCAAGGGCACGAAGTCGATCAAGCCCGGCGAGTTCTCGCGCCGCGTGGCGGCGCTGGGCGGGCAGGAGAACGCCTTCACCACGCGCGACTACACCGGCTACTACCAGCAGATCCCGGTCGGCAGCCTCGAGCAGGTGATGAAGCTCGAATCCGACCGTTTCGCCAACAACCAGTGGCCCGACGACGAGTTCAAGCGCGAGATCGAGGTGGTCAAGGAAGAGCGCCGCATGCGCACCGAGGACCAGCCGCGCGCCCTGCTCGGCGAGCAGCAAAGCGCGGCCGTCTTCATCGCCTCGCCCTATCACCGGCCGGTGGTGGGCTGGATGAGCGACCTCGACGCGATGACGCCCGAGGACGTGCGCGAGTTCCACCGCCGCTGGTACGTGCCCGCCAATGCCGCGATCGTGATCGCCGGCGATGTCGACGTCGACAAGGTGCGCGCGCTGGCCGAGAAGTACTACGGCGGCATCCCCGCGCGCGCGGTGCCGGTGCGCAAGCCGCGCATCGAGCCGCCGCAGCGCGGCATTCGCCGCATCGAATTCAAGGCGCCGGCCGAGCAGGCCTACGTCTCGCTGGCCTTCCGCATCCCGCAGCTCGAGAGCATCGATGCCGAGAGCGACGCCTGGGCGCTCGAGGTGCTGTCGGCCGTGCTCGACGGCTACACCGGCTCGCGGCTCGACCGCGCGCTCACGCAGGGACCCGAGCGCGTGGCCGATTCAGCCGGTGCCTATTCGGGACTGATGGGACGCGGTCCGCAGCTGTTCGGCCTGGCGGGCGTGCCCGCGGCCGGCAAGACCGCCGCGCAGGTCGAAGCCGCGCTGCGCGCGCAGGTCGCGCGCATCGCCAGGGAAGGCGTGGGCGAGGCCGAGCTCGCGCGCGTCAAGACGCAGTGGGTGGCGAGCGAGACCTACAAGCGCGATTCGGTGATGGCGCAGGCGCGCGAACTCGGCAGCAACTGGGTGCAGGGCCTGCCGCTCGATGCCGACCCGCGCATGATCGCGAAGCTGCAGGCCGTGACCGCCGCGCAGGTGCAGGCGGTGGCCGCCAAGTACTTCGGCGACGACCAGCTCACCGTGGCCACCTTGGTCCCGCTGCCGCCCGATGCACGGCCCCGTGCCCGCGGCTTCGCCGCTCCCGCGGGAGAACTGCGTTGAACGCCGCCGCATCGCTCGAAGGTCAGATCCCCATGTCCCTCTCCCATTCCAAGCCGGCCATCGCCGGCCGCCTGCTGCGCACCGGCGTGCTGGCCATGCTCGGCTTCGCCGGCCTGGCCGCGCAGGCCGCGTTGCCGATCGAACACTGGACGCTCGCCAACGGCGCCAAGATCTACCTCGTGTCCTCGCAGGCGCTGCCGATCGTCGATGTCGAGGTCGACTTCGATGCCGGCAGCCGGCGCGATCCCGCCGACCAGGCCGGCCTCGCGAGCGTGAGCTCGACCATGGTCGAGAAGGGTGTGCGCGCCGGCCGCGACGGCGAGCCCGCGCTCGACCAGAACGCGCTGGGCGAGGCCTGGGCCGATCTGGGCGCCGAGTTCGACGTCAGCGCCAGCAACGACCGCACCAGCTACACGCTGCGCAGCCTCGCCGACCCCAAGCTGCTCGACAAGGCGGTGGCGCTGGCCGCGCGCGTGATCGGCGAACCCACCTTCCCCGACGACATCTGGCAGCGCGAACGCGAGCGCCTCTCGGCGTCCATCCGCGAGGGCAACACCAAGCCCGCGACCGTCGCGGCGCGTGCCTTCGCGACCGCGGTCTACAGCGGCCATCCCTATGGCCAGCAGACCACCGAGGCCACGCTCGCGCGCATCGACACCGCGGCCATGCGCCAGCGCTACCAGCAGCTGATCGTGCCGTGCCGCGCCAAGCTCAGCATCGTGGGCGCGGTGACGCGCGCGCAGGCCGAGGGCATCGCCAACGCGATGCTGTCGCGGCTGCCCGGCCCCGAGGCCTGCACGCCGCTGCCCGCTATCGCGCCGGTGCCGGCGCTGGCCGAATCGAAGGAGGTGCGCATTCCCTTCGAGTCGGCGCAGACCCATGTCTACATCGGCCAGCCCGGCTATCCGCGCAAGGACCCCGACCACTTCGCGCTCAACCTCGGCAACTACATCCTCGGTGGCGGCGGCTTCGTCTCGCGCCTGACCGACGAGGTGCGCGAGAAGCGCGGCCTGACCTACAGCGTCTACAGCGGCTTCGCGCCGGGGCTCGACGCGGGCGCGTTCCGCGTTGGCTTCCAGACCCGGCCCGACCAGGCGGCCGAGGCGGTGAAGGTGGCGCGCGAGGTGCTCGCGAAGTTCGTCGCCGAGGGGCCCACGCAGAACGAACTGAAGGCCGCGAAGGACAACCTGATCGGCGGCTTTCCGCTCCTGCTCGACAGCAACCGCAAGCTGATCGGCAACGTCGCCAACATCGCCTGGAACGACCTGCCGCTCGACTACCTCGACACCTGGACCGCGCGCATGAATGCCGTGACCGCCGCCGACATCAAGGCCGCGTTCGCACGCAAGCTGCAGCCCGACCGCATGGTGACGGTGGTGGTGGGCAGCGACCCGCAGGCCAAGCCGCAGGACGGCAAGTAGGCCGCTTCAGGCCAGCGCGTGCGGCCCCGTGCGCGAGGCGGCGCGCACGCAATCGCCGAGCCGTGCGAGCAGCCGCGGCGCCGCGCGCGCCTGCTGCCAGTACAGCGGCACCGGCAGCCGCGAGCCCGCCACCAGCTCCACCAGCGAGCCGTCGCGCAAGGCCTGCGCCACCATGCTCAGCGGATGCATGCCCCAGCCCATGCCCGCGCGCGCGGCCTCGACGAAGGCCTGCGGCGAGGGCAGCCAGTGGCGCGGCGTCTCGACCTCGCGATGGCAGATGCGCCGCACCCAGCGCGCCTGCAGCGCGTCCTTGCGGTCGAACACCAGGCTCGGCGCCTGTGCCAGCGTGCGTGCGCCCACGCCCTTGGCGAAATGCGACTGCACGAAGGCCGGGCTGGCGGCCGCCACGTAGTGCATGGTGCCCAGCGCCTCGCTGTTGCAGCCGGCCACCGGCTGCGCCAGCGCGGTGACCGCCGCCAGCACCGCGCCGCTGCGCAGGCGCTCGGCCGTGTGGTCCTGGTCGTCGACCGTGAGGTCGAGCAGCGCGCCGTGCTGCTGCGAGAAGGCGGCGGCCGCGCCGACGAACCAGGTCGCGAGGCTGTCGGCATTGACCGCCACCCGCACCGTGACCCGCTCGCCGGCCTCGCCGGCGCCCAGCACCGGCAGCGCATCGCGCAGCTCGTGCTCGAGCATGCCCACGCGCTCGACGTGCCGGCACAGCTGCAGCCCGGCCTCGGTCGCCACGCAGGGCTGGCCGCGCACCAGCAGCGCGCCGCCGATGCGTTCCTCGAGCAGCTTCACGCGCTGCGACACCGCCGAGGGCGTGACGTTGAGCGCGCGGGCCGCGCGCTCGAAGCTGCCTTCGCGCACCACGGTGGCCAGGGCGTTGAGGGCGGCGTAGTCGAGCATGTGGATGAAGAAAAACTGAATTGGCTTAAGGAGATTTAGTTTGAATTAATTCGCGCGCGACGGCAAGCTCGCACCATGTCTGCCGAACTCGTCACCACCGCCTTCCTCAACGGGCTCTTCATGAGCCTGGTGCTCATCGTCGCCATCGGCGCGCAGAACGCCTACGTGTTGCGCCAGGGCTTGCGCCGCGAGCATGTGAGCGCGGTCGTGCTGTTCTGCGCCGTGAGCGACGCGGTGCTGATCTCGGCCGGCGTGGCCGGCATGGCGCAGGCGCTCCAGGGCCGGCCGATGCTGGCCACCGCGCTCGCCGGCTTCGGCGCGCTGTTCCTCGCCGGCTACGGGCTGCGCGCGCTGTGGCGCTCGCGCGCGGCCGGCGCGCTGCGCACGGTCACGCAGGGCAGTTCGCTGTCGCGCACCGCGGTGCTGGCCCAGGCCGCGGGCTTCACGCTGCTGAATCCGCACGTCTACCTCGACACCGTGCTGCTCGTGGGCAGCACCGGCGCGCAGTACGCGGGCTCGCTCAAGGGATGGTTCGTGGCCGGCTCGGCGCTCGCGAGCGCACTGTGGTTCTCGGCCCTCGGCTATGGCGCGCGGCTGCTGGCGCCGGTGTTCGCGCGGCCGCGCGCCTGGCAGATGCTCGACGCGCTGATCGGCGGCACGATGCTGGTGCTGGCGGCGCTGCTCGCGCGACGCGCCATCGCGAGCTTCTGAGCCCCGGCGGGCGCGTTAAGCTCGCCGCATGCCCCGCAAGCCTGCCGCCGCGCCCTCGCGCACCCCAACGACTTCTTCCCCCGCGCGTTCGGCGCGCGCGCACGAGGTGCGCATCATCGGCGGCCAGTGGAAACGCACCCGCCTCGCCGTCGCCGACAAGCCCGGTCTGCGCCCCACGCCCGACCGCGTGCGCGAGACGCTGTTCAACTGGCTCGCGAGCCTGGCCGGCGCCGGTGGCGGCGAGCTGCCGGGCTGGCAGTGCATCGATGCCTTCGCGGGCACCGGCGCGCTCGGCCTCGAGGCCGCGTCGCGCGGCGCGGCCGGCGTGCTGCTGTGCGAGCAGGACGCCGCGCTGGTCGCGCAGATCCAGGCCGCCAAGACCAAACTCGCTGCCGAGGCGGTGCGCGTGGAGCGCGGCAACGGCGTCACGGCGCTCGAGCGCACGCCGGCCGCGAGCCTCGACGTGGTCTTCCTCGACCCGCCCTTCGACAGCACCACGCTCTACGAACCCGCGCTGCGCGCCGCCGCGCGCGCGGTCCGCGCGGGCGGTGCCATCTACCTCGAGGCACCGCGCCGCTGGAGCGACGAGGAGGCGGCCGCGCTCGGCCTCGTCGTGTTCCGCCACTTGAAGGCCGGCGCGGTGCATGCACACCTTTTGATGCATGCCGCACACGGCACTGCATAATCCGCCGACCCAAGCCGCATCGGCTGCATGAGGAGGTAGCAACCATGGCCAGCAACGTGATCGCGGTTTATCCCGGCACTTTCGACCCCATCACCCTCGGGCACGAGGACGTGGTGCGGCGTGCGACCCAACTGTTCTCGAAGGTGATCGTCGCCGTGGCGGCCGGTCACCACAAGAAGGCGCTCTTCACGCTGCAGGAACGCATCGAGATGGCGCGCGAAGCCGTCAAGCCCTACAGCGACCAGGTCTCTGTCGAGAGCTTCTCAGGCCTGCTGCGCGACTTCGTCGTGGCGCGCGGCGGCAAGGCCATGGTGCGTGGCCTGCGCGCCGTCACCGACTTCGACTACGAGTTCCAGCTCGCGGGCATGAACCGCTCGCTGATGCCCGACGTCGAGACCGTGTTCCTCACGCCCAGCGACAAGTACCAGTTCATTTCCAGCACCTTCGTGCGCGAGATCGCGATGCTCGGCGGCGAGGTGCACAAGTTCGTCTCGCCCAACGTCGAACAGCAGCTCGCGGCCAAGGTCCGAAGCCTCGGCAGAGAGTAGGCGCCGCCGATGAGCGGCGCGCTGGCGCCCCGTTTGCACCTGTTGGGCGACGCGGCGCTGCTGTGCGACCTGCCCGGTCCCGCCACGTTCGTCCAGCAGCAGAAGATCTGGGCGCTGGCGCGCGAGGCCGGCCGCTGGAGCGGCGTCGGCGAAGTGCTGCCGGGCATGAACAACCTCACGCTGACCTTCGATCCGACCGCGGTCGACCTCGAGGCGCTGAGCGCGCGCGTGCTCGAGGCCTGGCCGCGGCTCGAGGCCGGCGGCATCGAGGGCCGCGACATCGAGATTCCCGTCGCCTACGGCGGCGAGCACGGTCCCGACCTCGCGGACGTGGCGGCCCACACCGGCCTGTCGACCACCGAGGTGGTGCGCCGCCATGCCGCGGCCGAGTACGTGGTCTACCTGCTGGGCTTCCTGCCGGGCTTCGCCTTCCTCGGCGGACTGCCGGCCGCGCTGGCCACGCCGCGCCGCGCCGAACCGCGCACGGCCGTGCCCCCGGGCTCGGTCGGCATCGGCGGCGAGCAGACCGGCATCTATCCGCTGCGCTCGCCGGGCGGCTGGCAGCTGATCGGGCGCACCGAGGTCGCGCTCTTCGATCCGCAGGCCGCGTCGCCGACCCTGCTGCGGCCCGGCGATCGCGTGCGCTTCGTCGTCGAAAGCCTGCGGCCATGACGCTCCTGATCGAGAAGCCCGGCCCGCTGGCGTCGGTGCAGGACCTCGGGCGCCACGGCCATCGCCAGCTCGGCATCTGCCCGGGCGGCGCGCTCGACACGCTGGCGCTGGCGATCGCCAACCGGTTGGTGGGCAACGCCACCGGCGCGGCCGGACTCGAGCTGACGCTGGGCGGCAGCGTGCTGCGCTTCGAGACCGACACGCGCATCGCGCTGGTGGGCGACGACTTCGGCGCGACGCTCGACGGCCAGCCGCTGTGGCCGTGCTGGAGCGTGCCGGTCGCGGCCGGGCAGACGCTGCGGCTCGCGAGCGCCAACGCGGGCGGCAAGGCCGGCCTGCGCAGCTGGCTCGCGGTGGCGGGCGGCATCGACGTGCCGCCCGTGCTCGGCTCGCGCAGCACCGACCTCAAGGCCGGCTTCGGTGGCCACGAAGGCCGTGCGCTGCGCAAGGGTGACCGGCTGCCATTGGGCGAGTCGGCGCTGGCCGAGGCGCAGCGCGCGCGGCGCGCCTTCGGGGTGCGCGGTCCCGAGTGGGAGCGGGATGCCGCGACCGACGGCGTCATCGCCTTGCGCGTGCTGCCCGGCCCCGAGTTCGAGCAGTTCACGGTCGCCTCGCGCGACCAGCTCTGGGGCGAGCGCTGGCGCATCACGCCGCAGAGCAACCGCATGGGCAGCCGGCTCGCGAGCGCGAGCGGCGCCGAGCTGCGGCGCAAGCGCGGCACCGACATGCTGTCCTCGGGCGTGATCCCCGGCACGATCCAGGTGCCGCCCTCGGGCCAGCCGATCATCCTGATGGGCGACGCCCAGACCACCGGCGGCTATCCGCGCATCGGCGTGGTGATCCGCGCCGATCTCTGGAAGCTCGCGCAGGCGCCGCTCGACGGCAGCCTGCGGCTGGTGCCGGTCGATGCCGCCACCGCGCTGGAGGCCTGGGCCGCGCAGCAGCGCTATGTCGCGCAGGTGGCGCAAGGCCTCGCGGCGGCGGGCTGGCCGACCCCGGCATAGACTGCGGTCTTTCCATCCGCCGCATCGCTCCAGGAGTCCTCCCATGCACATCGACCTCAACGCGGACCTCGGCGAAGGCGCCGGCAGCGACGAAGCGCTGCTCGGGCTCGTGAGCTCGGCCAACATCGCCTGCGGCTGGCATGCGGGCGACCCGAAGACCATGCACCAGTGCGTGCGCTGGGCCGTCGCGCAGGGTGTGTCGATCGGGGCGCATCCCAGCTTTCCCGACCGCGAGAACTTCGGCCGCAGCACCATGCACCTGCCGCCCGACGAGATCGTCTCCAACGTGCTCTACCAGGTCGGCGCGCTTGCGGCCATCGTCAAGGCCGAGGGCGGCCGGCTCGCGCACGTCAAGGCGCACGGCCAGCTCTACAACCAGGCGGTGAAGGAGCCCGAACTCGCCGATGCGCTGTGCGAGGCCGTGCGCCGCTTCGATCCTTCGCTGAAGTTCTTCGGCCTCGCGGGCAGCGGCATGATCGACGCCGCGCGCCGCGCCGGCCTCGTGCCGGTGGAGGAGGTGTTCGCCGACCGCGGCTACATGCCCGACGGCAGCCTGGTGCCGCGCAGCCAGCCCGGCGCGCTGATCGAGGACGACGCGCAGGCCATCGCCCAGACCCTGGCCTTCGTGCGCGAGCGCCAGGTGAAGGCCATCGACGGCAGCATCGTGCCGGTCAATGCGCAGACCGTCTGCCTGCACGGCGATGGCGCGCATGCGCTGGCCTTCGCGCGCCGCATCCGCGAGCGGCTGCTGTCCGAAGGCATCGAGGTGCGCGCGGACTGACGAAGCCGCGCGACGGCGCATCCGCCCCTCAGGCGGGCAGTGCTTCCTCGCAGGCCAGCGCACTCACCCAGCGCGGCCCGATCTCCTCGCAGTAGTCGGCCACCACGGTGCGCGTGAGCCGCGCCACCGCCTGGACCGCGGGCGCCGTGCCCTCGGCATGCGCGAGGCTGATCGCCATCGGCGGCAGTGCGGGGCCGTCGCGCACCTCCAGCTCGCCGGCCGCCAGTTCCTGGCGCACGAACACCGGCGGGATCGCGGCCACGCCGAAGCCGCCCTTGGTCAGCTGGATGATCGACTGCACCGACGGGAAGCTGCACACGCGCGGCTCCGCGGCACGCCCCGCGAACAGCGCCTTCACGTGCGCGCGCGGGCCCGAGGTGCGCGAGAAGGTCAGAAGCGGCACCCGCTCGAGGTCCTCGAGCCGCAAGGTGCGCGCATGCGGCAGCAGGGTCGGGCGCGCCACCCAGCGCATCGGGAAGCTGCACAGCGGCAGCAGCACCGACTCGCCGCTGCGTGCGAGCTCGGAGACGTCGTCGTTCTGGATCAGCAGGTCGAACTTGCGCTGCCGGAACTGCTCGCGCAGGTTGTGCGCCGTGTCGACCGTGATGTCGGGCTCGACCGCGGGCAGCCGCTCGCTCAGCAGGTGGATCAGCGGCGTGAGCCAGGTGTGGACCACCGTCTCGATCACGCCGATGCGCACGCGCCCCGAGGGCGGCGCATCGGGCTGCACCGAGCGCTTGAGCTGTTTCTCGAGCGCGAGGATCTGCTCGGCCTGCGCCACCACCTGCTCGCCGATGCGCGTGAGCCGCAACGAGCGCTGCGAGCGGTCGACCAGCTGCACGCCGAGCTCTTCTTCCAGCGCCTCGATGCGTTTGGACACCGCGGCCTGGGTGGCGCAGAGCATCTGCGCCGTCTCTCGGAAGCTCTTGAGCCGGTCGAGCATGACCAGCGTTTCGAGGAAACGGGTGTTCATCTTCTGCCTCTCCCTGGTCCGAGCATCGTTGAACTTTTGTTATCGGGTTGTTTAACAAAAACTCGTTCGACTCGATCAATTGCTCATGTTTTCATCAACTTGTCGCACACGTAAGCGGTGCAACCCGCCCCCCGGCGGCAGCTTCTGTCTCTGACCGAACGCTGCAGGAGCCGTGCCAGCGGGTTGCTGTTTTGTTTTTCGTTGCTGTCAGGTACTGGATCAGGGAGAGATCGAATGAAGAAAGCGAAGGCAAGGCGCGCCAGGATCGGTGCCGCCCTGGGGATTTGTGCGCTGGCGGTCGCCAGCTGCGGTGGCGGAGGTGGGGGCGGCGGCGTCGACCCGGCCGTGCTGGCGGCGATTGCTGCCGCCGGTGGTACGCAGCCGCCCACCCCACCGGCACCGCCGCCGCCGCCCGCGCCGCCACCGCCGGCCGTGCGCGCCAAGTGCGCGATGGACAGCGCCGTGGAGGCCTCCTACGAGGAGCGGCGCCTGCCCAACAAGATCGCCGCCAGCGATGCACTGAGCTATTCGCAGCAACTGCTGCGGGCCAGCGGATTCGACCGTTTCGGCCCCGACTTCGCCGCCAAGCTCTGCAGCGACGGGCTGGCGGGCGCCTCGAGCTACGACGAGGCGGTGGCGCTGCTGCACGCCGAGGGCCGCAAGCTCTGGCAGGCGGCGCTCGATCGCGTGCAGGGCCGGTCGGTCCAGGGCACGCTGGCCAAGAGCGACGACCGCATGCTCTATTGGGCACGCCTGACGATGACGCTTGCCCTGCGCCAGTGGAAGCCCGAGTTCGCGTTGACGGACACGCAGCGCGCCGCGCTGCAGAACGAGTTCGAGCGTGCATCGCGCGGGCAGCTGTCGATCGATTTTCCCGAGGGGGCGGGCTACAAGCGGATCTTGGTCAGTGGCTTCGACCCGTTCTCGCTCGGCAGTGCAGGCAGGGACGGGAACCCCGACATCCGAATCGGCAATCCCTCCGGCGCCACGATCCTGTCCCTCGACGGCAACACCGTGGCGCTCGCCGATGGCAGCACGGCCGTGATCCGGACCTTCATCCTGCCAGTCAACTACGGGCCCTTCATCGCCGGCATGCAGGAAGACACGCTGGGGCCCTGGTTCAAGCCCGGGCCGAAGCGCGTCGATGCCTCGATCAGCATGAGCCAGGGTGGCTACAGGTTCGACCTGGAGCACTACAACGGCCGCTATCACTTCGCAAACTACGCCGGCAACGACAACCTGAATCCGCCGTGCGCCGCTGGCGGCAAGTTTCCGGCCGTGCTCGACTGCGACATCTCGCCGCCCGAGCGCTGGCTCGGCTACGCCGCCAAGCCATGGAGGAGGGATGCGCCACCTCAGTTCACTCAAGCCAGCCTGCCGTTCCAGAAGCTGATCGATGCCGCGACCGGGGAGGGCATCGTCAACCGCGACACGGGCGAGACCGGAGGGTGGGCGGTTGGGCGAAACGACAGCTATTCGGTCAGGTTTTGCACTCAGGCCGCGGAAGAGGTGAGCTTGGCCCTTGAGACGGCGAAAGATGTTCTCAGGAAGGCGCGTGACGCTTACTTTCAGGCGTTGGATACGCCCGGGAGCGATGTCCAAGCTGCCCTTCAGCGGTACTTGCAAGCACTGAATGCGGAGTGGATCGGTACGCCGAGCCCGCTCGAGACCAATTGCGCCGACGAGGGCGGTGGCGGAAACTACCTGTCCAACGCCAGCGCTTATCGCAACACCTTGCTGCGCGACATCTTCGGGCTGCAGATTCCGGCCGGCCACATCCATACGCCGGTGATGACCCGTTTCGGCGCCGGCAGCGACGGAAAGATCACCGACGCAACTTTCGAGGGCTACCGCGATTCCATCGTGGCCCAGGCCCGCAACCTGGTGATCGCAACGGCGAAGACGCTCGTCGCGCCGCCCGCCCCCTGAGGAAAGACCTGGCCATGAAACTCAAGTTCTCTGCATCCCTCCTGGGCTTCGCGATCTGCGGCGCGGCGATGGCCCAGCCCAGTGGCGGCTTCCAGGTCTACAAGAACAAGGTCAGCGGCAAGACGGTCTGCATGCAGCATGCGATCAGCCCCGATTGGGTGAAACAGGCCGGGCCCTTCAAGGACCAGGACTGCCGCCTCGAGCAGGAGCCCAAACCGGCACGCACCGACCTGCCGGCCAGCCCGCTCGACCTGGCCCCCAAGCCGCAGCGATAGGGGCACGCGGCGCGCGGGCCTGCGGTACCCTCGCGGTCCCGTCCCGAGCGCCGCCGCCATGCCATCGCCGAAAAAACCGCCACCTTCGTCCGTGCTGCTGACCGGCTTCGAGCCCTTCGGCGGCGAGGCCATCAATCCTTCATGGGAAGCGGTGCGCACGCTCGACGGCTGGAAGCATGCCGGCGCGGTGGTGCATGCGCGCCAGATGCCCTGCGTCTTCGGCGCGGCCATCGAGTCGCTGGCCGAGGCGATGGACGAACTCAAGCCGCGGCTGGTGCTGTGCATCGGCCAGGCGGGCGGCCGCGCCGAGGTCACGCCCGAGCGCGTGGCGATCAACGTCGACGACGGCCGCATCGCCGACAACGCGGGGCGGCAGCCGGTCGACGTGCCGGTGGTGGCCGAGGGCCCCGCGGCCTATTTCTCGACGCTGCCGATCAAGGCCATGGTGCGCGACCTGCGCGCCGCGGGCGTGCCGGCCTCGGTGTCGAACACGGCCGGCACCTTCGTCTGCAACCACATCTTCTATGGCCTGATGCACCAGCTCGCGCAGCGTGCGCAGCAGGGCGTGCAAGGCGTACGCGGTGGCTTCATCCACATCCCCTACCTGCCCGAGCAGGCGGCGAACTTTCCGGGCGCGCCGAGCATGGCGCTCGCGACCCTGGTCGAGGCGCTGCGCATCGCGGTGCGCACCGCGCTCGAGGTCGAGCGCGACATCGCCGAGACCGGCGGCCTGCTGCACTGAGGCGGGCCGGGCTCGGCTGGGCGTTCAGGCCGCAAAGAGTTTCGCGAGCCAGCCGTTGAGCGCGTCGTTGACCAGGGCCGGCTTTTCCATCGTCAGCATGTGGCCGCACTGCGGCACCCACACCAGCTCAGCCTGCGGCAGTAGCGCCGCGAGTTCGCGCGTGCATTCGGGCGGCGCGAGGCGGTCGTCGTCGCCGCACATCAGCAGCACGGGCGCGCGCAGCGACGCGAGGTGGGTGCGCGCATCGGGCCGGGCCATCACGGCGCGGTTCTGGCGCGTGAGCTGTTCGGCGCCGGCGCCCAGCACCATGTCGAGGTAGCGCTGCACCAGCACCGGGTCGGCGGCCTGGGCCGGATGGAAGGCGAAGAACACGTTGGGCTCGATCACCTCGCGCAGCTCGCCGCGCGCGAAGTACTCGATCGCGCCTTCGCGCAGCGCGCGCATGTCGGGCGTCTCGGGCCGCGCGCTGGTGCCCAGCAGGGCCAGGCCCGCGATGCGGCCGGGCGCCTGGCGCGCGGCCTCCATCGCGACCATGCCGCCCATCGAGGCGCCGCACAGCACCAGCGGGCCGGGGTTCTCGGCCAGCACGGCGGCGGCCATGCCCTCGATGGTGGCATGGCGCAGCTGGACGTCGCTCACGCGCGGCGAGAGCGAGGAGGGGAGGGCGGGGAGCTGGGCGTCCCACAGGCGCGCGTCGCACGCGAGGCCGGGAAGAAGTACGAGGGTGGCAGGCATGCCGGGATTCTGCGCGAGGAGGCGATCCCGGCGCATCGGCATAGGCTTCCTGGCCAGCAGCCAGGCGCGCCGCGGCTCGACATACTCGCGCCGCCACCCCTTCTCCTTTCCCTTCGACTTCCATGAACCTGGTTCAACGCGTGCAGGACATCCTGCTCAAGCCCAAGGCCACCTGGGCCCTGATCGATGCCGAGCCCGAGGACGCCGCCTCGCTCTACAAGAACTACCTGATGATCCTCGCGCTGATCCCGGCCGTGGCCGGCTTCATCGGCCTGTCGGTGATCGGCATGGGCGCCTTCGGCGTCAGCTTCCGCGTGCCGGTGCTCGCGGGGCTGGTCAACATGGTGGTTGGCTACGTGCTGTCGCTCGTGGTGGTGTTCGTGGTCGGCCTCATCGTCGATGCGCTCGCGCCCACCTTCGACGGCGTGCAGAGCCCGGTCGCCGCGCTCAAGCTTGCGGTCTATGCCTCCACCGCTTCGCTGGTCGGCGGCGTCTTCAGCCTGCTGCCCTCGCTGTCGGTGCTGGGCGCGCTGTGCGGCCTCTACGGCATCTACCTGATCTACCTCGGCCTGCCGGTGCTGATGAAGTGCCCGGCCGACCGCGCGCTGCCCTACACCGCGGTGGTGGTGGTCTGCGCCATCGTCGGCGGCTTCACGATCGCGTGGGTGCTCTCGCTGCTCACGCCTTCGCCGGCGCTGCGACTGGGCGCGCTGCCGCTGGCCTTGGCCTGAAAGCGCACCCTGCGCGGGTGCCGGTGGTGGGACAATGGCGGTCGATGCCCACGCCCAAACCCGACACCACCACCGACATCATCCTCATCCGCCACGGCGAGACCGCGTGGAACCGCGAACTGCGCTTCCAGGGCCACGCCGACGTGCCGCTCAACGACATGGGCCACGAGCAGGCGCGCCGCATCGGGCTGCGGCTGGCGCAGGAAACTGCGGTGCAGCACGTGATCAGCAGCGACCTGCTGCGGGCCCAGCAGACGGCGGCGCCCGGCGCCTCGCAGCTCTCGCTGCCGATCGCCACCACGGCCTCGCTGCGCGAGCAGTTCTTCGGCATCGTCGAGGGCATGCGTTCCGACGAGATCCAGGCCCTGCATCCGCGCGCCTGGGAAGAGTGGCTGGAGTTCCGCGAGGACCACGCCATGCCCGAGGGCGAGACGCCGCGCGAGTTCCATGCGCGCATCGTCGCGGCGCTCGGCACCATCGCCAGCGCGCACCGCGGGCAGCACCTGATCGTGGTCACGCACGGCGGCGTGCTCGACATGGTGTGGCGCACCGCGCACGGCCTGAGTCTCAGCGGTCCGCGCCGCAGCGAGATTCCCAACGCCGGCTTCAACCGCATCCGCATCGCCGATCCCGCGGCGCCCGAGGCGATCGAGATCGTCGAGTGGGCCGACACGCGGCACCTGGCCGACCTGCCGCCGCAGCCGACCTACGACCAGACGCGGCACCTCCAGCGCAAGGACTGAAGCGGCTCAGCCGCAGCTGCCGGCCTTCGGCGTGCGCAGCAGCGGCCGGCCCGCGCCGACGCCGGTCGGCTGGCCCTGGTCCACCGCGAGCTGGCCGTTCACCAGCACCGTGCGCACGCCCTCGGACAGTAGCGTCGGTTGCGTGTAGGTGGCACGCGCGGCGAAGCGCGCGGGATCGAACACCACCACGTCGGCGTAGTAACCGGGCCGCAGATGGCCGCGTTGCACCAGCCCCAGCGTGTCGGCCGTGAGCGAGGAACTGCTGCGGACGAACTGCGCGAGCGAGATCGCGTGCTCCTTCACCACGTACTGCTCGTACTTGCGCGCGAAGGTACCGTAGGCGCGCGGATGGCCCTGCGAGGAATCCGACGAGGTCATCACCCAGGGCCGTTTCATGAAGGCGCGCACGTCGTCGTCGCTCTGGTTGAACGAGGCGATCATCAGGTCGCCGTCGCGCAGCACCGCGATGGCGGCATCGACCGGGTCGGCGTTCGTGTCCTTCGCGACCTGCGCGAGCGTCTTGCCCACGTACTTCGTGCTGCCGGCCGAGAACAGGATCGCGTCGGGCCCGCCGCGCAGCCGCAGGTTCTCGCGCATGCCGCCGCGCAACCGCTCCTGCACCGCGGCATCGTCGAAGCGCTGCAGCAGCGCGGCGCGGCCGCCATCGATGGCCCAGGGCGGGATCAGCGCGGCCGAGAAGCGGGTGCTCGAGGCGGTCCACGGATAGTGGTCGGCCGTGATGTCCAGGCCTTTTGCGCGCTCGCGTTCGATGCGCTCGATGATGTCGCCGCTCTGGCCCTGCACGTCGACGCCGAGTGCCTTGATGTGCGCCACGTGCACCGGCAGCTTCGCCTCGTGGCCGATGCGGATCACCTCGTCGATCGAGCCCTTGAGCCCGATGTTGTACATGGACTCGTCGCGGATGTGGCTGTCGTAGAGCCCGCCGTGGCGCGCCGCCACCTTCGCGAGCGCGATCACCTCCTCGGTCTTCGAGAAGTTCTGCGGCGGATAGAACAGTCCCGTCGACAGGCCCAAGGCGCCCTCGCACATGGCCTGGCTCACGTGGCGGCCCATGGCCTCGAGCTGCTCGGGCGTGGGCTGGCGGTTGGCCTCGCCGAGCTGGCTGGTGCGCACCGGCCCGAAGCCGACGTACATCGCGACGTTGGTGCCCACCGGCACGGCGCGCAGCCGCTGCGCCTGGGCCGCAATGTCCCAGCCGCCGAAGCCGTCGTTGCCGATCACGGCCGTGGTCGCGCCCTGGGTCAGGAACGGGATGTTGAGGCGCTTGCGCGCGTCGTTCGAATGCAGGTCGGTGTCGGCATGCGTGTGGGCGTCGATGAAGCCCGGCGCCACCACCATGCCGGTGGCGTCGATGGTGCGCTTCGCCTTGAACTGCGCGGGCATCGCGCGGCCCGCGAACACGATGCGGTCGCCCGCGATGCCGACGTCGCCGACCACGGGCCGGTCATCGTCGCCGGTGTAGACGGTGCCGCCGCGCAGCAGCAGGTCGAGTTCGACCGGTGCGTCGGCCGGTTGGGCGTGGAGCGCGGGCGCGAGGAAGGCGAGCGCGGCCAGGGCGATGAGCGAGGTCTGCATGGGGCGATGTGGGCACGGGTGGAAACGCCGGCCAGTGTGGAGTCGCCTCGCGCGTGCCGCCAATTCCTTTTGCGGCACGCCCCATGTCCTGAACTCATGAGCGCGCGGCGATCTCCGGCAGGCCCAGTCGGCGGTAGACCTCGGCCGCCTGCCGGCGCAGCCGCAGCGATTCGGGCTGGCCGTTGAGCTGCTGCTGCAGGATGCCCTGCGCGCCGGTCAGCGTGGCCTCGGTGCCGCTGCGCACCAGCGCGTCGAGGTAGACCTGCTCGAACAGGTCGCGCTGCGCATGGCTGCCGCCGATCTCGATCATGCGCGGCAGCGCGGTGCCGAGGCCGTCGATCGCCGCGGTCAGGTCGCCGCGCGCATGGGCGCGCAGGCCATGCGCGGCCGGCACGCACACGCGTTGCCAGGCCGCGCGCGTCGAGGCCGGCGCATGCGGCGCGAAGGCCTCGATGTTGGCCAGCAGCGTGTCGGCCTCGGGCCGGCCCGCGCGCGCCAGGCCGTAGAGGTACTGCAGGTCGAGAAAGGGCAGCACGTGGTCGGCCTGGCGCTGCAGCAAGTGCTTTGCCACGTCGTTCCAGCGATCGCCGACGTCGACGCCCGCGAGCTCGAGCCGCGCGAGCAGCGAGACGGCGCCGATCTGGTCCTGCGAATACTCCTTGACCACGCCCCAGGCATGGCGGTCGTGGACCGCCAGCGCCTCGTCGCCGCGGCCCAGGTCGATGAGGAACAGCGCCACGTGCCACCAGTTGTGCGTGACCATGAAGGAGTTGAGGCCGATCCAGGTGTCGCTCACGCTCTCCATGAAGGCCAGGCCCTCGGCGAGCCGGCCCTCGGTGAGCATCACGTGCGCGAGCGCATGGTGGGCCCAGGGCTCCTTGCGGCACAGGGCGATCGCATGGCGCGCGCTGGCCTCGGCCTCGCGCATCAGGTGGCACTGCTCGTAGCCGAAGGCCGCCATGCCGTGCACGTAGGGCACGTCGGCCGCATGCGGCAGCACGGCGAGCGCGAGCCGCAGCATGCCGGGGCAGTCGCCGGTGTTGAAGCAGTGGTACTGGCCGAGCTTGAGCGACACCAGGTCGCGCGGATGCTCGCGCGCCTGTTCGGCATGCAGCGCGATGGCGCGCGCGATGTCGCCGTCGGCCCAGGCCTCGATGGCGGCGATGTAGCGCTGCTCGCGCGGCGTGGCGCGCGCGGCCTGCTCGCGTGCCTTGTCGAGGAAGGGGCGTGCATTGGCCACGGCCTCGCGCGATTCGGCGAACAGGTGCAGCGTGGCGCCGTAGGCCTGCACGATGGGGCTCGCGTCGTGCTCGGTGGCGGCGAGCAGGTTGACCGCGCGGGCCTCGCTCGAGATGAAGCCCATGACGAAATCGTCGACCAGCGGCAGGCTGGCGGCGTCGTCGAGCGTGAGGGGATTGCCGAGGCTGTCGGCGTGGCGGGCGGTGTTCGACGGGGGGCTGGCGGAAGGCATGGCGCATCGTGCCATGCCCCCGCGGCCGCTTCAACGCACCGTCTTCAGACGCCGGCCTGCTGGTGCCGGTACTCCTGGGTCTTGCCGCCGTAGCCGTAGGCCGCGCCGCGCGCGTCGATCACGTGGATGTACGAGACCTCGTGCAGGTTCGGCCGGAGCCTGGCCATGGCCGCATGGACCTCGCGCAGGTAGCGCGCCTTCTCGGCCTTGGTGTTGGTCTCGTCGGTGATGCTGATGTCGAGGTGGAAGGCCGACTTTCCGAGCGCGGCCAGCGACTGGCCGCCGATGAACCAGGTATCGGCGGCGATGTACTGCACGGTGATGGCGATCACCGGCAACTGCTTGCCGAGCACGCTCTGGGTGAGCTCGGCGACGGCGTCGACGGTCTGGCGCGTGAGGTCGGCATCGGGTTGGCCGGAGAGGTGGACGACGATGTGGGGCATGGCGGACTCCTTGGAAGGTTTGGGTGATCGATGGGGTGATTGTGGGCAGCGCCTCGTCATCGGAAAAGTGGGAAGATATGATGGAAGCCATCGGAATATCGGATGGATGAGCCATGCAGGGATTCGATCTGGAACAGCTGCGCACGCTGGTGGCGGTGGTCGACGCGGGCAGCCTCACGGCTGCGGCGCCGCGGGTCTTCCTCTCGCAGTCCTCGGTCAGCGAGCAGATGCGCAAGCTCGAGGAGCGCGCGGGCCAGTCGCTGCTCACGCGCAGCAAGGCCGGGGTGTCGCCGACCGAGGCCGGCGCGCGGCTGCTGGTCCATGCGCGGCGCATCCTGGCGCTCAGCGACGAGGCCTTCCGCGACCTGCATGGCGAGACGCTGGCGGGCGAGCTGCGGCTCGCGGTCACCGACTACTTCCGCCCGGGCGACTTGACGCAACTGCTGGCGCGGCTCGCGCAGGGCCATCCGCGCGTGCGGCTGCACGTGAGCATCCTCAAGAGCGACGAGCTGCGCGCGGCCTACGCGCGCGGCGATTTCGACGTGGCGCTGGCGATGCACATCGCGGGCGTGTCGACGCCGCCGCCGGGCAGTCCGGCGGTGCTGCGGCGCGAATCACTGGCCTGGCTGGGCGCGGCCGGCATGCGGGTGGTGCGCGGCGAGCCGGTGCGGCTGCTGGTGCTGCCCGACACCTGCTCGCTGCATCAGTTCACGGTGGCGTTGCTGCGGCGCCGGCATGTGCCCTACGTGCTCGCGCACGTGGCCTCGGGGGTGGCGGGGCTGCAGTCGGCATTGGCGGCGGGGCTCGGGGTGGCCTGCCTCAACGAGTCGGCGATCGGCGAGGGGGTGGCGCGGCTCGCGGCGCCGCATGGGTTGCCGGCGTTGCCGCGCGTGGCTTTCCAGTTCTTGCCGGGACGCAGGGGAGAGACGGAATTCGTGGCTCGGGCGCGGGAGATGCTGGCTGTGCAGCTGGCCTAGTTTCTTGAGGCGTCGGGGGCGCGTGCACGGGACGCCGGGTACTCCCCTCCGCGAATGTCCCCCGGCCTTCGGCCTCCTCCTTGATTTCGCTGCGGGGAGTACCCGACGCCCCGTGCACGAGGGGCGCTGTGTTGCGCGGCGGGTTCCACCGCCGCGCGTTTGGAGGGCTCGTTCCTTAACCCCAGGACAGGGCCGACAGGTCGTTCACGAAGATCGGGTTTTCCTTCCAGATGCCCTTGACGTTCTTCTTCGCCACGGTCGGGAACTGCGGCTGGTAGAGGAAGCCGTTGGCCGCGTCGGTGGCCAGCATCTTCTGCGCGTCGCCCAGCAGCTTGTTGCGCTCGGCGGTGTTGGCGGTGGTCTTGATCTTGTCGAACAGCGTGTCGAAGGCCTTCGACTGGTAGCCCCAGTAGTAGTCCGACTTGGCGTAGTTGCCGAGGTCGAAGGGCTCGACGTGCGAGACGATCGACAGGTCGTAGTCCTTGTTGCCGTAGGTGCCGCTGAGCCATTGCGCCCACTCGACGTTCTGCACCTTCGCCACGATGCCGATCTTGGCGAGCTGGGCCACGATCACCTCGCCGCCCTGGCGCGCGTACGGCGGCGGGGGCAGGGTCAGCTTGAGCTCGAGCGGGGTCTTCACGCCGGCCTCGGCCAGCAGCTTCTTGGCCTTCTCGATGTCGAAGGGGTTGATGCCGGTGGTGTCGACATAGCCGGCCGCGCCGGGCACGTAGTGGCTGCCGATCGGCACGCCGAAGCCGTCGGCCGCGCCCTCGATGACGGCCTTGCGGTCGATGGCCGCGAGGATCGCGCGGCGCACGCGCACGTCGTCGAGCGGCTTCTTGCGGTTGTTGATCGACAGGATGGTCTTGGCGCGCGAGCCGGCGAGGATGGTCTGGAACTGCGGGTTGGCCTTGAACTGCGGCACCACGCGCGTGCCGATGCGCGGGAACATGTCGACGTCGCCCGAGAGCATGGCCGCGGCCTGGGCCGCGGTGTCGGAGATGAAGCGGAAGGTCGCCTTGTTGATCTTCGCGTTGCCGGGGTTGCGGAAGCCGTCCCACTTGCTCAGCGTGATCGAGGAACCCTTGACCCAGTTGTCGAGCTTGTAGGGGCCGGTGCCCACGGGCTTGGTGGCATTGCCGTCGGCGCTCTTGGGCTCGACGATCACCGCAGTGGCCTGGCCCAGCACGAAGGGCAGGTCGGGGTCGATCTCCTTGTTGATCACGACCACCGTGTAGTCGTCGGTCGCCTGCGTGCTGAGGTTGGCGAAGGTGCGCTTGTCCTTGTTCGTGCTCTTGTCCGAACCGGCGCGGTCGAACGAGAACTTGACCGTGGTCGCGTTGAAGGGCTCGCCGTTCTGGAACTTCACGCCGCGGCGCAGCTTGAAGGTGTAGGTCTTGAGGTCGGGCGAGACTTCCCAGCTCTCGGCCAGCAGCGGCGTGACGCTGCCGTCGGCATTGATCTTGGTGAGCGTTTCGAGGATGTTGTACTGCACCACCTCGGCGATCGCGGCCGCGGCGCCCGCGGTCGGATCGAGGCCCGGCGGCTCGAGCGCCATGCCGATCACGATGGCGTCCTTCCGTCCCTGGGCCAGGCCGGCCAGCGGTGTGGCCAGGGCCACGGTGGCGCCAGCGGTGGTGAGGAGGGTGCGACGGTTCAACATACGTGGTGATCTCCGGAAAAACGTCTGGAAAGGCAAAGGGCTGCCTCGAGGGGATGAGGAGGCGGCGCGCCCCGAATCAAGGCGCTGCGCCGCGAGAGACCCTCGGCGCAGCAGGAAAGATGCCACGCCGTGCAGCCAAAAGCATTCTCGCGCAGCGAGCTCGCCGGCGACGCCGTGGCGCGGCGCTTTTTCCTCGGGAGGTTCCCGGATGCGCGGCGCCGCGAATGGTCAGCGGCCACTCACGCCCAGGACATCGCGGCGATGTCGTTGGCGAAGATCGGCGCGTCCTTCCACAGGCCGCGCAGGCCGCGCGCGGCGATGGTGATGAGCTGCGGCTGGTAGAGGAACACGTTGGCCGAGTCCTCGGCCAGGATGCGCTGCGCCTCGCCCAGCAGGCGCAGGCGGTCGGCCTCGCGCGGTGCGTTGCGCGACTTCTCGAACACCTCGTTGAACTTCGCCGACTGGTAGCCCCAGTAGTACTCGGGGCGCGTGTAGTTCACGAGGTCGAAGGGCTCGACATGCAGGATCACCGACAGGTCGTAGTTCTTATTGCCGTAGGTGCCGCTGATCCACTGCGCCCACTCCACGTTCTGGATCTTCGCGACGATGCCGACCTGCGCGAGCTGCGCGGCGATCAGCTCGCCGCCCTGGCGCGCATAGGGCGGGGGCGGCAGCACCAGGTCGAGCTGCAGCGGCAGCTTCACGCCGGCCTCGGCCAGCAGGCGCTTGGCGTTCGCGGGGTCGTAGGGGTTGATGCCGGTGGTGTCGACGTAGCCGGGGGCGGTCGGCACGTAGTGGCTGCCGATCGGGATGCCGCGGCCGTCCATGGCTGCGTCGATCACCGCCTTGCGGTCGATCGCGGCCGCGATCGCGCGGCGCACGCGCACGTCGTCGAGCGGCTTGCGCTTGTTGTTGATCGCGAGGATCGACTTGCCGCGCGAGGCGTTGAACAGGATCTGGAAGCGCTTGTCGTTCTGGAACTGCGAGAGGCTGCGCGAGACCGAGGCATGCGGGAACAGGTCGATGTCGTTCGACAGCAGCGCGGTGGTCTGCGCGGCCGGCTCCGAGACGAAGCGGAAGCTCGCGCGGCGGATCTGCACCGCGTCGGCATGGCGGTAGCCGTCCCACTTCGCGAGCACGATCGACGAGCCCTTGGCCCAGTTCTCGAGCCGATAGGGGCCGGTGCCCACGGGCTTGGTGGCATTGCCCTCGGCCGACTTGGGCTCGACCACGATCGCCGAGGCCTGGCCGAGCTGGAACAGCAGGTCGGGCTCGATCTCCTTGGCGATCAACACCACCGTGTTCGCGTCGAGCGCCTGGGTCGTGAAGTTGGCGAAGAAGCGCTTGTCCTTGTTGGTGCTGTTGGCGGCCGAGGCGCGGTCGAACGAGAACTTGACCGTGTTGGCGTCGAAGGCCTCGCCGTTCTGGAACTTGACGCCGCGCCTGAGCTTGAAGGTGTAGGTGCGCAGGTCGGGCGAGACCTCCCAGCTCTCGGCCAGCAGCGGCGTGACGCTGCCGTCGGAGTTGATCTTGGTCAGCGTCTCGAACACGTTGTAGAGCACCACCTCGGCGATCTCGGCGCCGGCCTTGGCCGTGGGATCGAGGCCCGTGGGTTCGAGCGTGAGGCCGAGCACCAGCGTGTCCTTGCGGCGTGCCTGTGCAAGGACGCCGGCCGGCAGCACGAGGGGCGCGAGCGCGGCGGCGCCGGTGGCGAGGAGGGTGCGTCTGTGAAGCATGGGCGGGCGGTCCTTTGAGCGGTGGCGGGGGCATGCGCCCTCCGGGCGCGCCGCATCATCCGCGAGGAGAGGCCCGGTGCGCAACCAGATGCTTATGCCCTGGTTGCATGACGGGCGCGCTCAGTGCCCTGGTGCCTGCAGCACCGCGCCGAGCAACGTGCGCGTGTAGGGGTGCTGGGCGTTGGCGAAGAGCTCCTGCGGCGTTCCGCGCTCGACGATCTGCCCCTTGAAGACCACGCAGACCTCGTCGCACAGGTGGTTGACGACGGCGAGGTCATGGCTGATGAGCAGGTAGCTGATGCCGAACTGCTGCTGCAGGTCCTGCATGAGGTTGAGCACCTGGGCCTGCACGGAGACGTCCAGGGCGCTCACCGGCTCGTCGGCGACGATGAGCTTGGGGCGGGTGATGAGGGCGCGGGCGATCGCGATGCGCTGGCGCTGGCCGCCCGAGAATTCGTGCGGGTACTTGTCGAGGTCAGTGGGGCGCAGGCCCACGGCAGCGAGGGACTCGGCGGCGCGCTCGCGCTGCTCCTTCTTCGAGGCCTGAGCCAGCGCCTCCAGCGGCTCGGCCACGATGCGCGCGACCGTCTGGCGCGGGTCGAGGGAGCCGTAGGGGTCCTGGAACACCATCTGGAAGTCGCGACGGGCAGTGCGCAGTTCGTCTCTTGAGAGGGCATGCAACTCACGCCCTTCGAGCTTCACGCTGCCGGAGGTGGGCTTGTCCAGCGCCATCACGAGGCGTGCGATGGTCGACTTGCCCGAACCCGATTCCCCGACGATGCCTACGCTGCGCCCGGCCTGCACCTCGAAGCTCACGCCGTTGAGGGCCTTGACCGTGGGCGGCGGGCCCAGCAGCTTCTCGCGCGGCAGCGCGTAGTGGCGGACCAGGTCGGTCACTTGCAGCAGCGGCGTCTTCGTTTGCGTCATGCCACGGCCTCCGCTTCGATCTCGTCGAGCCGAATGCAACGCACCGCATGGTCGTCGGGCAGCATCACCGCCGGCGGCCGTGTCGACTGGCACGCATCGACCGTGTAGCTGCAACGTCCCGCGAACGGACAGCCCGCGGGCAGGTCCACCAGTTCGGGCACGCTGCCGCGAATCGTCGCCAGCCGCTGCCCCTTGGGCGCCCCGATCACCGGCCGCGCCGCGAACAGCCCCTTGGTGTACGGATGCGCGCGGTTCGCGAAGAGCGCGCGCGT
>NZ_JBWKPN010000018.1:0-155819 GCF_059418265.1 Variovorax sp. GW821-FHT09B05 | reverse complement strand
GGGTCGCCTTCTTTTGCTTACTTTTCTTGGCGAGACAAGAAAAGTAAGTCGCCCGCCGGGGCGAGACCCGGCCAACGGCCTCACCAAAGAAACCAACCTCCCAAACAAACCACAAACCACAAACCACAAAACAAAAAACGCACCTCCCCCGTGCCCCCAAGCACCAAACAAGGGTAAGTCCCAGTCCACTGGCACCTCCCCCCTCCCACCCCTGGCACTTTGCACCCCACCCCCAACCATGCACAGTACCCCTCGCACCGAAGCCTCGGCCAGCGCCGCCCGCAACAGACAAGGAGAACCCGGATGAACACGCGTCGATCCCTGCACCGTGCAATCGCAGCCACAGCGCTGCTCGTGCTGGCCACCACCGGCACCGCCTTCGCCCAGAAGGCCAAGGAACTCACCTTCGCCCACCAGGACATGCTCGTCCCGCTGCGCCTAGTCATGGAGTCGGGCGAGGTTGAAAAAGCCACCGGCTACAAGATCAACTGGCGCATGTTCTCGGGCGGCGGCGACGTGATCCGCGCCATGGCCTCGGGCGACGTGCAGATGGGCGAGACCGGCTCGAGCCCGCTCACGGCCGCGGCCAGCCAGGGGCAGGACATCAAGCTGTTCTGGATCTCGGCCGACATCGCCGACGCCGAGGCACTGGTGGCGCGCAATGCCTCGGGCATCGCGAGCCTCAAGGACCTCGCGGGCAAGAAGGTGGCCACGCCCTTCGTCTCCACCGCCCACTACCAGCTCATGGCCGCGATGAAGATGGAAGGAGTCGACGCGAAGAAGGTCAACGTGATGAACATGCGTCCGCCCGAGATCGCGGCGGCCTGGGAGCGCGGCGACATCGACGCCACCTTCATCTGGGACCCGGTGCTCTCCAAGATCCGCTCCAGCGGCAAGGTGATCGCCACCTCGGGCAGCATCGGCAAGCGCGGCGCGCCGACCTTCGAGGGCATCGTGGTCAACGCCAAGTGGGCGGCCGAGAACGAGGCCTTCATGGTGGCGTTCGTGAAGGCGCTCAACCGCGCCAACGACGAGTACAAGGCCTCGGGCAAGAGCTGGACGCCCGACTCGCCGCAGACCAAGGCGATGGCCAAGTGGACCAAGGCCGATCCGAAGGACGTGGGCGCGGCGATGGCGCTCTACAGCTTCCCGACCCTGTCCGAGCAGCTCTCGCCGACCTGGCTCGGCGGCGGCGCGGCCAAGGCGATGGCGAACACGGCGGCCTTCCTCAAGGAGCAGGGCCGGGTGCAGGAAGTCAAGCCCGACTACTCGGCCTACGTGACCACCACGTACGTCGAGAAGGCCCTGGCGGCCAAGTGAGCGCGGTGCAGTAAGCAAAAAAGCCCATGCCCACGCTCGACATCCGCGACCTCACGGTCAACTACGCCGTCAAGGGCGGCACCCTGCAGGCGCTGGCGCCGGTCAACCTGCGCATGCACGACGGCGACTTCGTGGTCGCGCTCGGCGCCTCGGGCTGCGGCAAGACCACGCTCTTGAACTGCATCGCGGGCTTCCTGCCGCCGTCCACCGGCGAGATCCTGCTCGACGGCCAACCCGTGGCCGGCCCGGGTGCCGACCGCGGCGTGGTGTTCCAGAAGCATGCGCTCATGCCCTGGCTCAACGTGCGCGACAACGTGGCGCTGGGCTTGCGGCTCGCGGGCGTCGACCGCGCCACGCGCGACCGCGTGGCGGAAGAAAAGCTCGCGCTGGTCGGGCTGCAGAAGTACGCCGACCGCGCGGTGTACGAGCTCTCGGGCGGCATGCAGCAGCGCGTGGGCATCGCGCGCGCGCTGGCCAGCGATCCGGCCGTGCTGCTGATGGACGAGCCGATGGGCGCGCTCGACGCCTTCACGCGCGAACAGGTGCAGGAGATCCTGCTGCAGGCCTGGTCGACCTCGAACAAGATGGTGTTCTTCATCACCCACTCGGTGGAGGAGGCGCTGTTCCTCGCCACCCGGCTGATCGTGATGAGCCCGAGCCCGGGGCGCATCTCGCACGTCTACGACGAGGTGCCGTTCTCGCGCCAGTACCTCTCGCACGGCGATTCGCGCAAGGTGAAGTCCGAGCCCGAATTCATCCGCATGCGCGAGGAAGTGCTCTCCATCATCCACCACCGCGAGGCCGCCCATGCCTGAGGCCAGCATCGCATCGGTCGCCATGACGCCTCCCACCAAGCCAGCAGTCGTCCCGCCGCCCGCGCCCGGCGCCAAGCTCAAGACCAGCGCCTTCAAGGTGCCGGGCGAGGGCTCGAGCTTCACGATCAGCGTGGTCACGGTGCTGACGCTGATCGCGCTGTGGTTCCTGGTCACCAACATGGGCTGGGTCAAGCCGCTGTTCCTGCCGACGCCGCAGGCGGTGTTCCAGCAGTTCTACGAATACCTGACCGGCCAGGCCAACGACAAGCCGCTGTGGCAGCACTTCCTCGCGAGCATGTTCCGCGTGTTCTCGGCCTTCCTGCTGGCCTGCGTCACGGCCATCCCCGTGGGCATCGCGATGGGCATGAGCCGCTTCTGGCGCGGCATCTTCGATCCGCCGCTGGAGTTCTACCGGCCGCTGCCGCCGCTGGCCTACCTGCCGCTGATCATCATCTGGTTCGGCATCGACGAGCTGCCCAAGGTGCTGCTGATCTTCCTGAGCTGCTTCGCGCCGCTGGCGCTGGCCGCGCGCTCGGGCATGCGCAGCGCCTCGCAGGAGCAGATCAACGCGGCCTACTCGATGGGCGCGAGCTACCTGCAGGTGATCCGCCACGTGATCCTGCCCTCGGCGCTGCCCGACATCCTGGTCGGCATGCGCATCGCGATCGGCTTCGGCTGGACCACGCTGGTGGCCGCCGAGATGGTGGCGGCCAACATGGGGCTGGGTCAGATGGTGCTCAACGCGTCGAACTTCCTGCGCACCGACATCGTGATCATGGGGATCGTGGTCATCGGGGTGGTGGCGTATCTGTTCGACCTGCTGATGCGCTGGCTCGAGCGGCGTCTGGTTCCCTGGAAAGGGCGCATGTAGAAGAAGGCGCGGCGGGCGGCGAGACCGGCACGGCCGGCGGCATGGTCGAGGGCAGGGCGCCGCCCGGCCCCATCGACTGCTCGAGGAAATCGAGCATCGCGCGCATCGCCGCGCTGTTGTGGCGCCGCTGCGAATAGGCGGCATAGAGCCAGTGGTCGTGCGGCATGTGCTCGCGCAGCACCGGCACCAGCGCGCCGCGCTCCAGGTGCGACTGGGCCAGCGGCTCGGGCACGTAGGCCACGCCCACGCTGCGCAGCGCCAGCTCGATCAGCGCGACCGCGTCGTTGGCCTCCATGCGGCTGTGCACCGGCACCTCGTAGGCCTCGCCTTCGGTCTCGAAGGGCAGGTGGGTGGTCGAGGCGGCCGAATAGCTGAGCACGTCGTGCCGGCTCAGGTCGGCCGGCACGCGCGGCATGCCGCGCAGCGCCCAGTAGGCCGGGGTGGCGCAGACCACCATGTCGAACTGCACCAGCCGCCGCACGATCAGGTTCATGTCGTCGATGCGCCCGCCGGTCAGGTGGATGTCGATGCCCTCGCCGATCAGGTCGACCGCGCTGTTGGTGAAGACCAGGCTCACGTAGACGTCGGGATAGCGCTTGATGAACTCGGCGATCACGTCCGAGAGCCAGCCGGCGATCAGCCCGTGCGGCGCGCTCATGCGCAGCCGGCCGCGCGGGTGGGCGCCGTGGGCCTGCAGGTCGTTGAGGGTGTTCTCGGCCATGTCGACCAGCTGGGTGCTGCGCTCGAGCAGCACCTCGCCGGCGTCGGTCAGGCTCAGCGAGCGGGTGGAGCGGTTGAGCAGCCGCACGCCGCTGCGCTCCTCGAGTTCGGCCACGTAGCGGCTGACGGTGGCCTTCGACATGCCCAGCGACAGGGCCGCGCGCGAGAAGCTGCGCCGGAACGCGACTTCGCGAAATGTCTTGATGAGATCGAGTCCGTCCATGAGAGTGGGCGCATTGTTCCAGTTCGGCCAGAGGCCCGCGCCGGCGCAGGGGCATGGTGCAACCTTGGTTTGCGCCCACCGGACGCATCCGGTTGCATCCGGATCGCCGCCGGCTGCGTACAGGGGGTGATCGGTCCCGGACGGCGGGGCCCGCCAACATGCACGAGAAGGAAGAAGAAGCCATGCCGCAGGACATCGCGTTCGCCATCCGCTGGGTCGAGAAGGGCCTGGTGCCCGATACCGTGGTGCGCCGCGGCATCCGGCGCCTGCTCAAGGACCGGCTGTCGGAGTTGTATGCCGGCAACACCCCGGCCGTGGCCGAGCTGACGCAGGAGTTCGTCGGGCGCATGCGCTCGGCCAGCCTGGCGCCGCTGCCCGAGAAGGCCAATGCCCAGCACTACGAGGTGCCGGCCGCCTTCTTCGGCCAGGTGCTCGGCAACCACCGCAAGTACAGCAGCTGCTACTGGCCCGAGGGCACGCGCACGCTCGAGGAGGCCGAATCGGCCGCGCTGGCCAGCACCTGCGAGCGCGCCGGGCTGGACAACGGCCAGGACATCCTCGAGCTCGGCTGCGGCTGGGGCTCGCTCACGCTGTGGATGGCCGCGCACTACCCGGGCAGCCGGATCACGGCGCTGTCGAACTCGGCCTCGCAGCGCGAATACATCGAGGCCGAGGCCGCGCGGCGCGGGCTGGCCAATGTGCGGGTGCTCACGCGCGACATCAACGTGTTCGACACCGAGGAGCGCTTCGACCGCGTGGTCTCGGTCGAGATGTTCGAGCACCTGCGCAACTGGCCGCAGGCCTTCGCCAACGTGGCGCGCTGGCTGCGGCCCGGCGGGCGCTTCTTCATGCACGTGTTCGTGCACCGCGAGGCGCCCTATCCCTTCGAGGTGCGCGACGCCAGCGACTGGATGAGCGAGCACTTCTTCTCGGGCGGCATGATGCCCAGCGACGACCTCGCGCTGCACTGCCAGGACGACCTGCGGCTGCTGCGCCGCTGGCGCTGGGAAGGCCGCCACTACCAGCGCACCGCCGAGGCCTGGCTGCGCAACATGGACCAGCGCCGCGAGGCGCTGCGCCCGCTGTTCCAGGCCACCTACGGCGACCAGGCCCATGTCTGGTGGACGCGCTGGCGCCTGTTCTTCATGTCGGTGGCCGAGCTGTTCGGCTACGAGCACGGGCAGCGCTGGTGGGTCAGCCACTACCTGTTCGAGCGGCGCGCCTGAAGCCGGACCGATGAGATTCAGCCCGCTGGAAGCCGCCTTCGCCGGCCTCGCCTTCACCGCCGCGGTCGCGCTGGTGGTCTGGCTCGAGAGCCTGGCGCGGCGCGACGCGAGCCTGATCGACCGCTTCTGGCCGCTGCTGATCGCGGGCGCGGGCCTGGTCTACCTGGTGCTGCTGCCGAACGCACCGCTGCACGACCCGCGCGGCCTGGCCATGGCCGTGCTCGCGCTGCTGTGGGGGCTGCGGCTGGCGCTCTATGTGGCGTCGCGCAACTGGGGCCACGGCGAGGACCGGCGCTACGAGGCGATCCGCGCGCGCAACCAGCCGGGCTTCGGCCTCAAGAGCCTGTACCTGGTGTTCGGGCTGCAGGCGGTGCTGGCCTGGATCGTCTCGGCGCCGCTGTTCGTCGGCATGGCGGGCGCGCGGCCGCTGGGCTGGCTCGACATCGCGGGCGGCGCGCTGGCGGCCTTCGGCATCGGCTTCGAGGCCATCGCCGATGCCCAGATGTCGCGCTTCAAGGCCGATCCCTCGCAGCGCGGCCAGGTGATGGACCGCGGCCTGTGGCGCTACAGCCGCCATCCCAACTACTTCGGCGAAGCCTGCGTCTGGTGGGGGCTGTGGCTGATGGCGCTGGGCGCGGCCGGCCTCGACGGCGCCTGGAGCGTGGTCTCTCCACTGCTCATGACCTGGCTGCTGCTGCGCGTGTCGGGCGTGCGCCTGCTCGAGGCCGACATCGGCCACCGGCGGCCGGCCTACCGCGACTACATAGTGCGCACCAACGCCTTCGTGCCGGGGCCGGTGCGCCGGCCGCCGAAATGAGGGTGGTGCGCCATGCCGGCACGGCGCTGGCGTGCGCACTGGCCTTCGCGGCGGGCGCGCAGCCGGTGGCCTCGCCCGCCACGGGCGAATGGAATTTCCGCGTGCTGCTCGACGACGCGCCGATCGGCGAGCACCGCTTCGTGCTCACGGCCGCGGGCGACGAGCGCCGGCTGAGCAGCGAGGCCGCATTCGCGGTCAAGCTGCTGGGCGTCACGGTCTACCGCTATCGGCATTCGGCGGTCGAGCACTGGCGCGGCGACTGCCTGCGCCGGCTCGATGCCGACACCAACGACGGCGGCGACCGCTCCGAGGTGCGCGCCGAGCGCGAGTCGGAGGGCGACGGCCCCGCGCTGGTGGTCGTCACGCCACGCGGGCGCAGCGCGATGCCGGGCTGCGTGATGAGCTTCGCCTACTGGAACCCCGCGATGCGCGCGCAGCAGCAGCTGCTCAATGCTCAGACCGGCAAGCTCGAGCCGGTGCGCATCGCCGCGCTCGACGAGGGCCGCGTCGAGGTGCGCGGCCGCGGCGTGGCGGCCCGGCGCTGGCGTGTGAGCGGGCCCGAGCAGCCGATCGACCTCTGGTACGCCGTGGCCGACGGCGAATGGCTGGGCCTCGATGCCCAGGTGCGCGGCGGCAAGAAGCTCAGCTACCGGCTGAAGTAGTCGGCACCGCCAGGCCGTCGAGGCTGGCGCTCTCCCTTCGATCCGCGATCCGCCATGCAGGGTTTCCACGCGTGCTCGCCCTTGCTTTGTTGGGCAATATGAAAATATTGTTCAACAAAAATAAGAAGCAAAGGCCTCGATTGGAATGGATTGCTCAATGATTGGCCCGGGCTTTGCTTTCCGATGGCGCACGCGACGGGGCATGCCCGCCGTGCGGATGTCATCGATCAGGGAGATGCAATGAACACGATTCCGACGCAGTAGCCGGCGGCGCTCGCCGCCGTTGCGCAGCCCCTTTCCGGCCTGGCCTTTCCATCGCGCCGCCGCCCGTCGGTGTGCGATGCGATGGCGCGCGCGTGCCGTGGCCGAGCGGTCCTTTCTTTCTTCACCACGTACCAGGGAGTTCTAGAACCATGAGGAAAACGCTGTCCGTCGTCTCGAAATCAGGAACCATCGTGGCCTCGGTCGCGCTGCTGGCCGCCCTCGCGGGCTGCGGCGGCGACGGCGGCGGCGGGCCGCCGGTGTTCGTGCCGGTCGCGGTGCCGGTCGCCGCCGCGCCGCCGCCGGCACCCGTCGACCCGGTGCCGCCCGATCCATTGCCCGCGCTCGGGCCGCTGTTCGAGGAACAGCGCGCCGACATGCTGAAGCAGCTGGCGCCGCCGATCCTCGACTGCCTGCCGAGGGTCGACGACGTCAATCCGAAGAGCCCGATGTTCCATGGCTGCGTCGACTGGCATTCGGCCGTGCATGCCGCCTATTCCCTCTATGCCATCCACAGGCACACGGGGGACAGGAAGTACCTCGAGGCGGTCGAGGCCGTGCTGCGGCCCGAACTCGTGCAGCAGGAGCTGGCCTACATGACCAACATGCAGGGCACCACCGGCGACAGTGGCGTGTTCGGCAACATCGCGGAGGACTTCTACGGGCTCTCGTGGTTCCTGGCCCTCGCGAAGGAGCGCGAGCTCGCGACCGGCAACAAGGACTTCCGACCGCTGGGCGATGCGGCCGCGAAGCGCATCAAGGAACTCGTCGCCCGGCTCACGCCCGAGGAGATCGAGCTGCGCACCGTCACCTACGACCGCGCCAAGTTTCCCTTCGAGTCCTACACGGCCCACAACTACGCCAACCTGCCATGGGCGCTGGTGCATCTGAAGCTCTGGGGCGACTGGGTCCGCGACGAGTCGCTGTCGACATTCGCGAAGAACTTCGTGGCCTCGAACCTGATGAAGCCGGAGTTCGACCAAAGCTGTCCCGTGAGCAACGACGCCGGTCGCCCGGAGGAGTTCTTCGCGCCGTGCCTGATGCGCCTGGCCGCGGTGGCGCGGGTGCTCGGCAGCGAGCAGACCGAATGGCTCAAGGCGCGCGTGCCCGACAGCTTCTACGTCGAGCCGATCAACGTGACCTCGGATTCCTCGTGGCACATGACGGCACAGAACTGGTCGCGTTCGTTCGCCCTGTGGTGGATCCACCAGACCACGAACCAGAAGACGCTGCGGGCCATGGCGATCCGGCTGCTCGGCGATCAGTTGCTCTACCGCGACCGCTGGGACAAGCAGTTCGACTACATGCTGTCGCACTGGATCGCGCAGTTCGCGGTGCGCATGATCGATGCCACCTACGAGCCCAATGCCCCGCTGGAGGGCGCGCAGGAGATGCCGCTGCAGATCGCCGCCGGCGATGCCTGGGCGCTCGGCGGGCAGGGCCTGGCACCCGACGCGAATGCCTACGGCGCGCTGCTCAACAAGACGCTCGCGTCGCAGCAGGGCGGGCCGGTCCGCTACGTCAACAACGCCAAGTCGGCGGCGATGGGCTTCGATGACAACCGCGCCACGATCCAGAACCTGGTCGAGAAGCGCCTGCCCTATCTGCTCGAGCTGATCGCGGCCTACCAGCGCGACCCCTCCGAAAAGGTGCGCAACCCGCGCGCCATCACCGTGCACGAAGGCTACGAGGTGGGCTTCGCCTTCCTCAAGCCCTCCACACGGCCGGACAACCTGCAGCGCTACCTGGTGCTGCAGGAGATCGATGCGATCCGTTCGACCGAGGGCGACTGGGTCGTGGTGCGCGCCTATCTGCAGTCGATCGTCTCGCAGCTCAAGGCGGCGGCACCGAAGAGCCCGATCGTGCTGGGCACCTACGACAACCCGTACCGGGCCTGCAAGCTCGCCGAGGGCGCGCAGGAAACCCGCCAGCTGGTGGACGACTACCTCGAGGGCGGCGGCCGGTTCGCCAAGGGCCTCAACGACGTGATCCGCGAAGTCGCGCGCGACAACGGCGTGCAGGTGGCCGAGGTCTACGGCAAGCTCGCGCCCGAGGACTGGAGCACGGACTGCGACCTGCCCAATGCCTCGGGCCAGAAGAAGCTGGCCGAGGCTTTCCTGCCGCAGATCCGCATCGATTGAGCGAAAGAAGGCCTCAGCGCTTCGGCGCCAGCGCGCTCAGCACCGCCGCCGTCATCGCCTGCACGCCGGTCGTGATCGAGGGCTCGGGCACCGGCGCGAAGAAGGGCGAATGGTTGAAGGGCAGGGGCTTGCCGCCTTCCTTCTGCGACTCGGCGACCTCCTTCGGATCGTTCACGCCGATGAAGAAGAAGAAGGTGGGAACGCCCTCCACCGCGAACTCCGAGAAGTCCTCGCTGGCGGTGATCGGCGGCACCTGCACCACCTTCGCGTCGCCGAGCTGCGCCTTGAGCGCGGCCACGGTGCGCTGCGCCAGCGCCTGGTCGTTGATCACCGCGCCGTTGCCGCGCGCCGGGTCGAGGCCGATGGCGGGTTCGGGCGCGCCCGCCATCGCGGCCGAGGCCAGCGCGGTGCGGCGCACGCCGTCGATCAGCTGCTTGCGCACCTGCGGCTTGTAGCTGCGGATGGTGCCGCGCAGCAGCGCCGAGTCGGGAATGATGTTGCCGGCGGTGCCGGCCTGGATCGCGCCCACCGTCACCACGCCGAACTCGGCCGGGTCCTTCTCGCGGCTCACCACGGTCTGCACGTCGGTCACGAAATGGGCCGCCTGCACGATCGGGTCGATCGCGCGGTGCGGTGCCGAGCCGTGGCCGCCGCGGCCCTTGAAGTCGATCTCGAAGCCGTCGGAGGCCGAGGTGATCGGCCCCGCGCGGTAGCCGACGTAGCCGTAGGGCGAGGCCGAGGTGTGCAGCGCGAAGGCGGCATCGGGCTTGGGGAAGCGCTTGTAGAGCCCGTCGGCCAGCATGCCCTTGGCGCCGCCGCTGGCCTCCTCGGCCGGCTGCGCGACGAACACCAGTGTGCCCTGCCACTGGTCCTTGAGCGCGAGCAGCGTGCGCGCGGTGCCGACCCAGCTCGCCATGTGCACGTCGTGGCCGCAGCTGTGGGCGACGAAGGTCTCGCGGCCCTGCCAGGTGGCCTTGGCCTGGCTCGCGTAGGGCAGGCCGGTCTTCTCCTGCATCGGCAGCGCGTCGAGCTCGGTGCGCACCAGCACCGTGGGGCCGGCGCCGTTGCGCAAGACCGCGACCACGCCGGTGCGGCCCACGTGCTCGGTCACCTCGAAGCCGAGGGCGCGCATCTGCTCGGCCAGTTTGGCGGCCGTGCGCACCTCCTGGAAGCCGAGTTCGGGATGGGCGTGGATGTCCTTGTAGAGCGTGTCGAGCTGCGGATAGGCCTCGCGCGCGAGCGACTCGATGCGCTGGGCGTTGGGGGCGGCGCCTTGCGCCATGGCGGCGGGCACGGCGGCGCAGGCGAGGCAGGCGGCGAGGGAAAGCTGGCGAAGTGAATGCATGAAGGGACCTGTCTCCTGGGTGAGGTGTCTTTGCTTGTTCTGGAAAGGGACCGGCCGCGAATCTAGGCAATGGCTTGCCAGGCGTCCAATGCATTGTTCTATCCACAGCCATAATTCCAATGCATGAACAGGCCCCTCCATGCCATGACCTTCGTGCAGCTGCGCCACTTCCTCTCGGTGGCCGAGACGGGCTCCTTCACGCGCTCGGCCAAGGCGCTGTCGATCACGCAGCCGGCGCTGAGCCGCAGCATCCATGCGCTCGAGGAGGTGCTCGGCCGCGCGCTGTTCGACCGCGTGGGCCGGCGCAGCGAGCTCTCGCATTTTGGGCGCGAGATGCTCGAGCGCGCGCGCCACCTGGTCGGCGATGCGCAGGAGCTCGTGGCCAGCGCGCGCGGCGGCGGCGGCGCCCACCTGCGCGTGGGGCTCGGCGCCGGGCCCGGCGCATTGCTGGCCACGCCGCTCTTGCAGCGCATGGCCTACCGTGGCGCGCCGGTGCGCATCGACATCCTGCGCGGCGACACCGACCGGCTGGTGCAGGCGCTGCGCCAGCGCACGCTCGACGCCGCGGTGGTCGAGTTCCGCACCGTCACGCCGAGCATCGACCTGCGCGTCGAGCCGCTGGTGGAGATGGGCGGCGCCTTCATGTGCCGGCGCGGCCATCCGCTCGCGCGCAAGCGCGGGCCGATGACGTTCCAGAGCCTCAAGGACTATCCGCTCGCGTCCACCGGTCTCGGGCGTGACGTGGTGCGCGCGATGGTCGATGCCTACGGTCCCGAGGCGCATCCCGACCAGTGCGTGACCCTGCGCTGTTCGGAGCTGTCGAACCTGGTCGAGCTCGCGCGCGACAGCGACGCGATCCTGCTCGCGGTGCGCGCGGTGGCGCCCGACCTGGTCGCACTGCCGGTGCACCCGCCGCTGGGCCGCGCGCGCTTCGGCCTCGTGACCCTGGCCGGCCGCAGCGAGGCGCCGGCCTTGCCGCTGCTGCGCGAGGTGATCGCCGAGCGCATGCCGGCCGAGGCCTAGGCGGGCAGCGCGTCGGCTCCGATGCGCTCCCACAGCCGCGCGACCGCGGGCCGCGCATTGAGCCGCGCGCGCCAGGCCACGATCGCGACCTCCACGTCCCAGGCACCGTCGCCCACCGGCACCAGCTCGCCGAGCCGGCCCGCGACGAAGGAGCTGTCGGGCAGCCAGGCCATGCCCATGCCCTGCTGCGCGAGGTCGCCGAGCACGTCGGTCATCTCGGACTCGAAGGCCCGGTAGCCGGCCAGCGGTTGTGCCGACTGCTCGATCGCGGTCGCGACCACGCGCGCGAAGTAGCCGCTGGGCGAGTACATCAACAAGGGCACCGGGCTGGCCGCGCTGCCCGGCAGCGCGAAGCGTTCCGAGGCGGCGAGCGCGCGCGACACGTAGGGCCGCACGCGCTCGAGGCCGAGCTCGCGGCGCTCGAAGCGCGCGGCATCGAGCTGCAGCGGATGCGCGGCCTGGTGGAAGCCGATCAGCACGTCGGCCGAGCCCGCGCTGAAGGCCGTCAGCGTGTCGTGCACGTTGCCGACCTCGAGGCTGCAGCTGAGGTCGCCCGCGCCCGACCAGCGCGCCCACCAGGCCGGCAGCCGCGTGCTGGCCAGCGCATAGGTCGAGGCGATGCGCACGTGGTTGCGCGCGGGCGCGTCGCCGATCTCGGCGCGCGCATCGGCGATCTGGTCGAGCAGGCCCGCGGCCACCTTGCGGAAGCGCTCGCCCGCGGGCGTGAGCCGCGTGGGATAGGCCGCGCGATCGATCAGCTTGGCGCCCAGCCATTGCTCGAGCGCCTGGATGCGGCGGCTGAACGCGGCCTGCGAGACGTTGCGCATCTCGGCCGCGCGCGTGAAGTTCTGCACCTCGGCCAAGGTGACGAAATCCTGAAACCAGCGTGTGTCCATCGCGACCTCTGTTCCTTTGCGTGCGGCGCATTCTGCAAGCCGCGTGCCCATCGCTTGCGTGCATGGGCGATGCGTGCGGCGCATCGCGCCCGGATGCAAACTCGACATTGGACCGCGTGCGCGGGCCTCGCGACCATTGGCGAATCCACTCACCACTTCAGCAAAGGATTCGGACATGAGCGAACAACTGCGCGCGGCCGCCAAGGAATACATGGTGCGCTACGGCGGCGACACCTTCCCCAACCTGTTCCGCAGCGCCCGCGGCGCGGTGGTGGTCGACGACACGGGCCGCGAGATCCTCGACTTCACCTCGGGCCAGATGTGCGCCACCATCGGCCACAACCATCCGGCGATCGTGCGCGCGGTGCACGAGGCCGGCGAGAAGGCCTTCCACCTGTTCAGCGGCATGATCCCCGAGGTGGTGGCCGAGCTGGCGCAGAAGATGGCCACCGACTGGATGCCCGCGCCGCTGAGCAAGTCGCTGTTCGTGAACACCGGTTCCGAGAGCAACGAGGTCGCGCTGCGCATGGCGAAGATGTACACCGGCGGCTTCGAGATCCTGGCCGTCGGCGGCTCCTGGCATGGCGTGACCGGCGGCACCAGCGCGGTGTCGTTCGCGAGCGACCGCAAGGGCTATGGCGTGCACGTGCCCGGCGTCTACCTGATGCCCGAGCCCAACGCCTACCGGCCCTACATCCGCGGCATGTCGGGCGAGGAGTCGGCGCTGGCCTGCCTCGAGCTCGGCCTCAAGATGTACGACATGGCCTCGACCGGCCGGCGCGCCGCGATCATCATCGAGCCGATCATCAGCGCGGGCGGCGTGCTGGTGCCGCCCAGGTCGTACATGCAGGCGCTGCGCCGCGCCGCCGACGAGCGCGGCATGCTCTTGATCTTCGACGAGGCCCAGACCGCGTTCGGCCGCATCGGCCACCGCACGGCCTCCGACTTCTACGGCGTGGTGCCCGACATCATGTCGGTGTCGAAGACCATGGGCGGCGGCCTGCCGCTGGCCGCCGTGGCGACCAGCCCGCGCATCGAGCAGGACGTGCACGAGAAGGGCTTCACCTTCTACACCAGCCATGTCTCCGACCCGCTGCCCGCCACCGTCGGCCTCGCGGTGCTCGACACCATCCGCAGCGAAGGCCTGATCGAGCGCGCGCGCACCACCGGCGCCTACCTGCGCGGGCAACTGCTCGAACTGCAGCGGCGCTACGAGGCGATCGGCGACGTGCGCGGCGAGGGCCTGCTGCTCGGCGTGGAGCTGGTGCAGGACCGCGACTCGCGGCTGCCCCATCACGAGCTCGGCGCGCGCACCACGAAGAAGTGCTTCGAGCTCGGCCTGAGCATGAACATCCGGCGCCGGCCCGAGCGCGGCTCGGTGTGGCGCATCGCGCCGCCGCTCAACGTGGCGCACGAGCAGATCGACCGCGCCATCGAGATCCTCGACCGCGCGCTGCGCGAGAGCCTGGACGAGATCGCCCATCCCGCGCCGGTGGCGCTCGCGGCCTGACGCGCCGGAGGACGCCATGAAGACTCCGAACCGGATGCTCGCCGGTGCCGTGCTCGCGGCCGCCGCGCTGGCCGCCTTCGCGCAGGAACCTGGCGGCACGCTCGCCAAGGCGAAGGCCGCCGGCACCCTCGTGATGGGCGTGCGCGAGGCCTCGCCGCCGCTGTCGTACGCGGTGGGCGGCGGCTACGTCGGCTACCACGTCGAGCTCTGCGAGCAGATGCTCGCGAAGCTGCTGCCCGGCGTCGCGGTGCGGCCGATGGTCGTGACCTCGCAGAACCGCGTGCCGCTGCTGCAGAACGGCACCGTCGACATCGAGTGCGGCTCGACCACCAACAATGCCGCGCGCCAGCAGCAGGTGGCCTTCGGCAGCACCACCTACATCACCGAGGCGCGCTTCGCCGTGCGCGCGGCCAGCGGCATCGAGTCGGCGGAGCAGCTCAGGGGCAAGACCGTGGTCACGACCGTGGGCACCACGCTCGTGCAGCGGCTGCGCAAGCTCGAGCAGGACAACAAGGGCATGGCGCTGAACATCGTGCTGGCCAAGGACCATGCCGAGAGCTTCCTGCTGCTCGAGAGCGGCCGCGCCGATGCCTTCGCGATGGACGACAACACGCTCGCGGGCAACATCTCGAACGCGCGCAACCCGGCGGACTTCCGCATCGTCGGCAAGCCGCTGGGCATCGAGCCGATCGCGATCATGATCCGCAAGGACGACCCGGCCTTCAAGCGCGCGGTCGACGGCTACCTCGCGAACGCGATGGCCTCGGGCGCGCTCGAGAAGCTCTATGCGCGCTGGTTCATGGCGCCGATCCCGCCGCGCAACGCCGTCATCAACATCCCGCTGAGCGATTCGCTCAAGGCGGCCTTCCAGTCGCCCAACGACCGGCCGGCCGAGGCCTACGAGGAGCGGCTGCCCTGAGCCTGCGCCCGCAGGCCGCGCCGCAGCCGCGCGGGCGACTGGCCGTAGCGCGCGCGGAACATGCGCGCGAAGTGGGCATCGCTGTTGAAGCCGTTCTCGAAGGCGATCGACGAGACCGAGCGCGCGTGGTTGCGCGCATCGCGCAGCGCCTCGTGGCAGCGCTCGAGCCGGGTCTGCCAGATCAGCCGCTCGGGGCTCGCGTCGCTGCCGTCGAAGGCCTTGTAGAGGTAGCGCCGCGAGCAGCGCAGCGCATGGGCGATCGCATCGACCGAGAGCGTGGCCTCGCTCGCATGCAGCCGCACGTACTGCACCGCGCGCAGGCGCACGGCGGCCAGCGCATCGACCGGCGCGCGCGCATGCGGCCGGCCGCTCGACAGGGTGGTCGCGAGCAGGCCGATCGAGGCCTCGGCCAGCAGGTGGGCGGCATCCTCGGTGACATGCGCGAGCTGCGTGTTCAGCGTGCGCAGGTGGCCGCCGAGGATCGGCGCCATGCCGCTGTCGGCCAGCGCCTCGTCGCGCGAACACACCAGTGAAGGCAGGGCCAGCGCCGCGAGGCGCTCGCGCGGGATCTGCAGCCCGAACAGCGAGGCCGGCGCGGCCGATTCCCAGGTGTAGGGCAGGCGCTGGTCGAGCATGATCCAGTCGCCCGGCCCCAGGTGCACCGTGCGGTTGGCCGCGTGCACGTCGGCGGCGCCGGCGATCTGCATCGAGAGCTTGAAATAGCCGCCGCCGCTGTCGAGCGCGTCGCGGGCCTCGCGCGTCACGCGCGAGAGCGGCACCTGCATGCGCACGGCGCCCAGGCCGCCGACGTCGTAGATGTCGCAGCGGGCCTCGAAGTCCGGGCCGCCCGCATCGTCGTCGCCGCGCAGCCGGCCGAAGTAGGGCGCGATCGCGCTTTCCCAGTAGCGCATCCGCTGTGCGGCGGGAACGTCGAGCGTGGAACAGGACTGGGCGTGCATGGTCCGGGCATTACAGCCGGTCTGGCGGCGCGCCACAAGCAAGGCGGGGCCGTGCGGGCCCACGCCGTGCACGCTGGTGCAAGACACGGTGCACCGGCAGTCGTGCCGCGCGCGCTGCGCTGGCTATCGTCGGCCGGCCCCTTCATCCAACCCGAGGAATCCCATGAGCAGCAAGCATCTCTTCATCGAACAATGGACGCCCAGGCCGGCCTGGATCGCCCGCACGCCCGCCGAACGCCGGGCCTTCGCCGACGCCGTGCTCGGCGCCATCGAGGCCATGAAGGCCGGCGGCATCCGCACCCTGGGCTGGGGCGTGGCCGACCGCGGCGTCGACCATGCCGATCCCGCCGTCTCGTTCTGGGCCGTGTGGGAGATGGACAGCGCCGAGGCGGTCGCGGGCTTTTGCCAGGGCGTCGAAGCCTCGGGCTGGTACACGCTGTTCGAGCAGCACAACACCACCGGCGTGGCCCAGACCCCGGCCCAGGTGCTCGAACTGCTGGCGGGGCTCCCGTCATGAGCTTCAAGGTGCTGTCGCTGGTCTTTCCGGGCATGACCCTGATCGACCTCGCGGGTCCGCTGCAGGCGCTGTCCTTCATCCCCGGCTTCGAGTCGCAGCTCGCCTGGAAGCACACCGGCGCGCTGCCCTCGGATGCCGGTGTCAGCGTGGTCGCCACGCACGGCTTCGACGACTGCTGGGAGGCGCCCGACCTGCTGTTCGTGCCGGGCAACACCAAGGCGCTGTTCGCGCTGCTCGAGGACGAGCAGACCAAGGCCTTCCTCGCCCGTGTCGGCGCGCGTTCGACCTGGATCACCAGCGTGTGCAACGGCTCGCTGCTGCTGGCCGCGGCCGGGCTGCTCGACGGCTACCGCGCGGGCTGCTACTGGTATGCGCGCGACCGGCTCGCGCTGCTGGGCGCGATCCCGAGCCCGGGCCGCATCGTGATCGACCGCAACCGCATGACCGGCGGCGGCATGACCGCGGGCATCGACTTCGGCGTGCGCGTGGTCGGCGAGATCGCCGGCGAGGCCACGGGCCGCATGGTGGAGCTGCTGATGGAGTACGCGCCGCAGCCGCCCTATGGCACGGGGCGGCCCGAGCTGTGCGACGAGGCCCTGGTGGCCGGTGCGCGCGAGGCACTGCGCGAGCTCATGCCGCTGGGCACCATCGAGCGGGTCGCGGCGGCGCGCAGGTAGTCGGCGCGAACGAAGCCGCCCGGCTTCGTTCGTGGTTCAGCGCTGCAGCCCGTGCAGCGCCGCCAGCTCCTCGATCAGCCCGAGCTGGAAGGCATCGAAGCGCGCCGAGGGCTGCATCAGGCCGAAGAAGGGCGTGAGCGGATCCTCGACCTCGGTGCGGTGGCCCGACAGCTCCTCGAGGATCGCGAGGCCGCAGAAGGGCACCGCCACCTCCGAATAGCCGCCCTCGTGCACCATCACCAGCCGGCCGCCCGCATGCCGCTCGGCGAGCGCCATCGCATGCCGGGTCATGAGGCGGAACGACTCGGGATGCAGCAGCATGCGCGCGAGCGGATCGACGCCGCTGGCATCGAGGCCGCTGGCCACCACGATCAGTTGCGGCGCGAAGCGGTCCACCGCGGGAATCACGATGCGCTCGAAGGCCTGCATGTAGGCGTTGTGGCCGCCACCCGGCTGCAGCGGGATGTTGATGTTGAAGCCCAGCCCCGCGCCCTCGCCGCGGTCGTGCGCGCCGCTGTAGCCCGGCGGAAAGCAGTGCTCCTGGTGCAGCGAGATGGTCAGCACGTCGCCGCGGCCGTAGAAGAGCTGCTGCGTGCCGTTGCCGCAGTGCACGTCCCAGTCGATCACGGCGATGCGCTCGATGCCGTGGCGCGCCTGGACGGCCTCGATGGCGATCGCGATGTTGTTGAGGATGCAGAAGCCCATGCCGCGGTCGGCGCCGGCATGGTGGCCCGGCGGGCGGCAGAAGGCATAGGCATTCGGATGCTTGCCCGCGACCACGCCATCCATGGCCGCGATCGCGAGGCCCGCCGACAGCGCGGCGATCTCGTAGCTGCCCGGGCCGTAGGGCGCGAGATCGCCCATGTCGCCGCCCGCGGCATCGCTGCCGGCCTTGAAGCGCGCGAGGTAGTCGCGCGTGTGCACGCGCAGCAGCTCGTCCTGCGAGGCCGGCGGCGCCGACTGCACCTCGAGCCTGTCGCTGAGGCCCGAGACGTCCATCAGCGACTTCAGCCTTCGCTTGGTGTCGGGCGCCTCGGCGATGCCGACGCCCGCCATCGGCTGCACCCAGCGGTCCACGGGCAGCATCAGGGCATGGGGTGCCCCGGCGATGTGCCAGAGCGTTCTCTCGTCGTGGAAAAAGGCGGTGCGCTTCATGCGTCGTGGCTCCAGGGTGAAAGCCACGAAGGTAGCGGCCGCCGCGCGCCGGTGTCTGATCCACCGTGCACGGCGGCTTGCCCGAGCGCGTCAGCGCGCGGGCGCCACCACCGGCGCGTCGGCCGGCGAGGGACTGCGCCCGATCAGCCAGGCACACAACGCCGACACCACGCCCGCGAACAGCACGTACAGGCAGATCTGCCACGGCTCGCCGCCGCCCGACTTGAGCAGCGCGGTGGCGATGATCGGCGTGATGCCCGAGGCGAAGATGCCCGAGAACTGGTAGACGAAGGAGATGCCGGTGTAGCGCACCTTGGCGTCGAACAGGTCGCAGAACAGCGCGGCCTCGGGGCCGTAGACCGAGGCATAGAGGATGCCGAAGGGGATCACGATCGACAGCCACACCAGCAGCACGTTGCCGCCGCTGTGCGTCATCAGCCAGAAGCCCGGGAAGGCCGACACCGCGGTGATCAGCGAGCCCCACATGTAGACCCGGGGCCGGCCGAGCCGGTCCGACAGCCGGCCGAAGAAGGGGATGGCGAAGCACATCACGATGGCCGCGGCCATCACGCCCAGCAGCGCATCGGTGCGGCTGAGCTTGAGCGTGCCCGTGAGGTAGGCGATGGAGAACACGCCGAAGATGTTGAAGAACACGCCGTCGATGTAGCGCGCGCCCATGCCCTTCAACACATTGCCCGGATAGCGGCGCAGCATGTCCATGAACGGGATGCGCAGCTCGGCGTTGCGCGCCTTCACCGCGGCGAACTCGGGCGTTTCCTTCACGTGCAGCCGGATGTACATGCCCACCCCGACCATCAGGCCCGAGATCAGGAAGGCGATGCGCCAGCCCCAGGCCATGAACTGCTCGTCGGTCAAGAGCCACGACAGCAGTGCCACCACGCCCGAGGCCAGGCACAGGCCGATGGCCAGCCCGATCTGCGGCAGCGAGGCATAGAAGCCGCGCTTCTCCTTGGGCGCGTACTCGTAGGCCATGAGCACCGCGCCGCCCCATTCGCCGCCCAGGCCGATGCCCTGCGCCACGCGCAGCACCAGCAGCAGCAGCGGTGCCGCGATGCCGATCTGCGCATAGGTGGGCACCAGGCCGATCAGGAAGGTGGCCACGCCCATGATCATCAGCGTGATGATCAGCATGCTCTTGCGCCCGATCTTGTCGCCGAAGTGGCCGAAGATCACGCCGCCCAGGGGCCGCGTGACGAAGCCCACGGCGAAGGTGGTGTAGGCCAGCAAGGTCGCCACCACCGGGTCGCTGCCCGGGAAGTAGAGCTTGTTGAACACGATGCCGGCCACCACCCCGTAGAGGAAGAAGTCGTACCACTCGATGGTGGCGCCCACCAGCGCCGAAATCACCACCCTGCGAATCGTTTTCTCGTCGTCGCGTGCACTGCTCATGTGTTGTCTCCGATGAGTGTTGTCGTGGCGGCCTCTTGGTCTTCGGTCTCGGCGGGCCGTGCGGGATGCGTTGCTGCTAGTGCGCGGCCGAAGCCGCCCTGTGGTCCTCTCTGATCATGTCGACGGCCTTCTCGGCCATCATCACCGCGGGGGCGTTGGTGTTGCCCGACACCAGCGTGGGCATGGCCGAGCAGTCGACCACGCGCAGGCCGCCGATGCCGTGCACGCGCAGCCGCGCATCGACCACCGCGAGCGGGTCGTGCCCCATGCGGCAGGTGCCGGTGGGATGGAAGATGGTGGCGCCGTTGTTGCGGCAGAACTCGAGCAGCTCGGCATCGCTCGAGGCCTGGGCGCCGGGCTTCACCTCGCGCTTGACGTAGGGCCGCATCGCGGGCGCCTCGGCGATGGCGCGCGCGGCCTTCACGCCGGCCACGGCCGTGGCGCGGTCGAGTTCGGTCGCGAGGTAGTTGGGCTGCATCTCGGGCGGCTCGGCCGCGTCGGTGGAGCGGATGCGGATGTGGCCGCGCGACTCGGGCCGCAGCTGGCACACCGAGAAGGTGAAGCCCGAGTAGGGATGCACCTTGCCGCCGGCCATGTCGGCCGACAGCGTGGCCACGTGGAACTGGATGTCGGGCGTGGCGGCCACGGGACGGCCGGCCTCGTCCTTGAGCGCGCGCATGAAGCAGCCGCCCTGGTTGATGCCGATCGCGAGCGCGCCGCTGCGGTGCAGCAGCCATTCGAGGCCCAGGCCGAGCTGGCCGGCCCAGGAGTTGAGCTGGTCGTTGGTGGTGATCGGCTTGGTGCACTCGTAGCCGAGGCGGATCTGCAGGTGGTCCTGCAGGTTCTCGCCCACGCCCGGCAGTTCGTGCACCGGTGCGATGCCGAAGCGATCGAGCAGCGCGCGCGGGCCCACGCCCGAGAGCTGCAGCAACTGCGGCGACTGGATCGAGCCGGCCGAAAGCAGCACCTCGGCGCGGCAGCGCGCTGTCTTCTCCACGCCGCCTTGCCGATAGCGCACGCCGGCCGCGCGCCGGCCCTCGAACACCAGGCCGGTGGCCAGCGCCTCGGTCTCGATGCGCAGGTTGGAGCGATGGCGCGCCGGCGCGAGGTAGGCCTTGGCGGTGCTGCAGCGCAGGCCGCGGTGCGTGGTGAGCTGGTAGTAGCCCGCGCCTTCCTGCGCGGCGCCATTGAAGTCCTCGGTGCGCGGCACGCCGGTCTGCCGCGCGCCTTCGATGAAGGCCTCGATCAGCTCGTGCCGCGCGCCGATGTCCGACACCTTGAGCGGCCCGTCGCCGCCGTGGAACTGGCTCGCGCCGCGCTGGTTGCCCTCGGAGCGCACGAAGTAGGGCAGCACCTCGTCGTAGCCCCAGCCCGGGTTGCCGAGCGCGGCCCAGTGGTCGTAGTCCTCGCGCTGGCCGCGGATGTAGATCAGGCCGTTGATCGAGCTCGAGCCGCCCAGCGTCTTGCCGCGCGGCCAGTAGATGCGGCGGCCATTCATGTTGGGATCGGGATCGGTCTCGAAGCGCCAGTTGTAGACCGGGCTCCACATGGTCTTGCCATAGCCGATCGGCAGGTGGATCCATGGCGAGCTGTCGCGCGGCCCGGCCTCGAGCAGCAGCACGCGCGTGGCCGGGTCCTCGCTCAGGCGCGCCGCCAGCACGCAGCCGGCCGAGCCGGCGCCCACCACGATGTAGTCGAAGGCTTCTTCACTGCGAGAGTCAGGCATGCGTGCGGTCCGGCGATGGAACAATGGCCTCGGTCCGCCGCATCCTAGGTTATTGATTTTCGGAACGCAATGTTCCACTTTAGAGGTTTACCCGCATGCCCCGTCCCGCGCGTTCCGCTGCCGCCCCTGTTGCCGCGCCCGTGGTTGCCCCCGTCGAGGAACCCGTTTCCGGTTCCTCGGCCGAGCGCAGCCTGCGCCTGCTCGCGCTGCTGGCCCACGAGGGCCGCGCGCTGTCGCTGGCCGATCTCGCGGCGCAGCTGGGCCTGCCCAAGGGCACCGCGCACCGCATCTGCACCCAACTGCTGGCCACCGGCTTTCTCGCGCGCGACCTCGACGAGCGCTCCTTCGTCGTCGGCCCCGCGCTGCGCCAGCTGGCCTTCGACACGCTGAACCACGGCAGCGTGCGCGGCCTGCGCCACGAGGTGCTGGCCGCGCTGGTGCAGGAGGTCGGCGAGACCTGCAACCTCACGACGCTCGACGGCGCGCGCGTGCTCTACCTCGACCGCGTCGAGGCCCAGTGGCCGCTGCGGCTCACGCTCGACGTGGGCTCGCACGTGCCGCTGCACTGCACCGCGAGCGGCAAGCTCTTTCTCGCGCAGATGCCGAAGAAGGCGCGCGACGCGATGATCGACGGCCTGCCGCTGCCGCGCATGACGGCCAGCACCCTCACCGACCCCGCCGCATTGCGCGCCGAGTGCGACGCGATCGCGCAGGACGGCTTCTCGCGCGACCGCGAGGAGTTCATGGCCGGCCTGGTGGCCGTGGCCGTGCCGGTGCGCGACGCGGCCGGCGAGGTGCGTGCCGCGCTCGCGGTGCATGCGCCGACCGCGCGCATGTCGATGGCCGATGCCGAGCGCCGCATCGATGCGCTGAAGGCCGCGGCGCTGCGCATGGGCGGCTTGCTGTGAGCGACGGGGCCTGGGGCGCTTGGCGGGCCGCGACAAAGCGCACAGAATGAACCTGCCCGTGCGTCGTTCCGGCGCGGCCTCCTTCTCATCTTCATGCGAACCCCTCTGCTCGCCGTCACCTCGTTGCGCACGCTGATCGTCTCGGCGGTCTTCGTGCTGGGCGCATCGGCGAGCTCGGCCGAGGTGGTGCGTTGCCTCGATGCCAATGGCGCCACCGTCTACACCGACGGTGCCTGCCCGAGCGGCACGCGTTCGTCGCGGCCCGTACAGATCGCCGAGCCGCCGCCGCCTTCGGCCCTGCAGCCGGCACCGCCCGCGCGCGCGCCCGATTACGCGCCGCCGCCGAGCGCCGCCGCGCCGGCGCCGCCCTCGAACCCGGGGCTGTCGATCATTCCGCGCTATCCCGACGAAGGGCGCGCGGCGCAGGCCGATCCCGAGCCGGTCTATCTCTGGGGGCCCGATCCCTATCCCTACCCGCCGCCGCGGCGTCGCGTGCAGCCTCCGCCGCCGCATGTGCACGACCCCGGTCCGGGTCGCCGGCCCTGCGCCCACATGGCGGGGCTGCGCCGCAACAACTGCTGAGGCGCCCGCTTCAGCGCCACTGCAGCAGCAGCGACCAGGGCTGCCGGCTCATGTGCCGATCGATGCATCCCGCCGCGTCCGCCGCGCAGCCTTCGGGCAGGTAACTCGGATCGAGCGTCCGCATGCCCCGCGCGAAGTCCAGCCGGCGCAAGCTGACCGACTGCAGCACGTTGCCGCCGACCGCGTCGAAACCGCGCGTGTCGACGGCCGTCACCACGTCGCAATGCATCGGCAGCGCCGCGCCGCCCGTGGGTCGCGTCGCGAGCACGGTGCCGATCTTCGCGAAGCTGTCGAGCGCCGAACGCGCGCCGCGTGTCTGGCACACCAGGTCGCCCACGCGCGGCGGCGTGAGCGCGAGATCGCAGGCCCGCAGCGCGAAGCGCGTGGCACGGCCCGCCGCTTCGTCGACGCCGGCCTTCCAGGCCGCGCCCGCGTAGTCCACGTGCGCCTCGGAGAACACGAACTCGTCCGCGCCCAGTCCCGCCTGCCGCGCGAGCCAGCTGATGAAGGCGGCCGACCAGGGCGTGTCGATCACCGCGACGCGGTTCACCGCGGTCGCCATCGCATGCAGCTCGGCCGCGTCGAGGCCCTGGTCGGGCCCGACGCCCAGCCCCATCAGGCGCGAAGCACTGGCCTGGTTCAGCGCCTCCAGCAGCAGCGTGCGATCGGCCGGCCGCAAGGCACCGAAGCGCACCAGCGAGGGCAGCTTCACGCGCGGCTGGTCCACCGCGTCCCAGTAGCCGAGCACGCGCTGCCACGGCGCGGGCGCGAAGCGCGAGACGCGTCCGTCCTCGGCCTCGGAACTGCCCGCGTCGACCATGCGGCCTTCGGCATCGAGGGTCTGCGCGCCGAAGGCCTCGTGCTCGCGCTGCGCGGCGGCGGCCATCGCGAGGGCGCGTGGTGGCGAAGGGGCTTCGGCCGTCATCAGGCAGGACGTCGCGGCGAAGGCCGGTGCGCCGATGAACAGGCACGCGGCCATGAGCCAGGAGCGAAACGAAGGAGAAGGGCGGCGAAGCAGCGGCATGCCGGGCAAGCATAGCCCGGCATGCGGGTGGGCGAAGCATCGGGGCGCCATGTGGGCGCGTTACCCTTCGCTCCGAGGCCGCACCCCGGTGGCCCTGCGAAACGGAGCGACGATGGCAGACAAGATCCTGGTGTTCTACGGTTCCTACCGCGCCGACCGCATGGGCGTGCGGCTCGCGGACTATCTGGTCGAGCGGCTGGCCGCGCGCGGCGCCGAGGTGGAGCTGATCGATGCCAAGGCCGTCGACCTGCCGATGCTCGACCGCATGTACAAGGAGTACCCGGCGGGCACGGCGCCCGAGGCGATGGAGACGCTGGCGCGCAAGATCCGCGCGGCCGACGCCTTCGTCTTCGTGACCGGCGAATACAACTGGGGCCCGCAGCCCGGCCTCAAGAACCTCACCGACCACTTCCTCGAGGAGTGGTTCTGGCGGCCCGCGGCGATCGCGAGCTACTCGGCCGGCCGCTTCTCGGGCGTGCGCTCGGGCACGGTGTGGCATTCGATCCTCTCCGAGATGGGCATGATCGTGGTGTCGAGCACGCTGTCGGTCGGCCCGATCTCGCAGACGCTCGATGCGCAGGGCCAGCCCACCGGCGCGCCCGGCGCCTCGCTCGACCGGGCCTTCGGCCGCTTCGCCGACGACCTCGCGTGGTGGACCGAAGCGGCGCGCGAACAGCGCGCGCGCAAGGCGCCGCCCTATTGACCTTCTTCGAGGAGACCCGCCATGCGGCTCACGCCCTTCCTGATGTTCACCGGCCAGGCCCAGGCCGCGATGGACTTCTACCTCTCGCTGTTTCCCGAGGCGCGCATCACCGAGATCGAGCGCTACGGCCCCGCGGGCCCGGGCGCCGAGGGCACGGTGCTCAAGGCGCGCTTCGAGCTCGGCGGCCACAGCCTGCTGTGCATCGACAGCCCGCCCGTGCATGCCTTCGGCTTCACGCCCTCGATCTCGCTGTTCATCGACTGCGACGACGAGGCGCAGCTGCGGCGGCTGTTCGACGGGCTCGGCGAAGGCGGCCAGGTGCTGATGCCGGTCGATGCCTATCCGTTCAGCCGGCTCTACGGCTGGGTGCAGGACCGCTTCGGCGTCTCGTGGCAGCTCAACCTGCCCTGAGGCGCGGGCTGCTTTCGTCGCCGGGGCCGTGGCCCCCGTGCCGCAGGCGATAGGCCGAGGGCGTGCAGCCGAAGGCCGCGCCGAACGCGCGCGTGAAATGCGGAATGTCCTGGAAGCCCCAGCGCAGCGCGATGGCCGAGACCGGCCGCCGGTCCGCGGGGTTCGCGAGGTCCTGCGCGCAGCGCGCCATGCGCTGCGCGCGGATCCACGCGGCCGGCGTGCTGCCTTCGTGCGCGAAGGCCAGGTGCAGGTAGCGCACCGAGACGCCGAAGCGCCGCGCGATCGAGGGCACGTCGAGCTCGGGTGAATCGAGCGCCTCGAGCACATGGGCCTTGACCCGGCGCACCAGCAGCTGCCGGTGCGCATCGCGCATCGGCAGCGCAGGCGCCACGCCGGCATCCGCCGCGCGCGCCGACTCGGCCACCAGTTCGCACAGCAGCACCGCCAGCCGCTCGGCCGCGGGCCCCGCGGGCAGCCCGCCGCCCTCCATCAGCGACTGCATGAAGCCCGAGGTCGCGCGCCCGATGCCGGCCGGCCCGCCGAGCGCGCGCGCGAACAGGGCGCGCGGCTCGCTGACGCGCGGCAGCAGCAGCTCGCGCGGCACGCGCAGCGACAGCACTTCGAAGCGCTCGTCGAAATGCAGCGTGTAGGGCCGCGCCGTGTCGACGATGCTGAAGGCGCCGGGCGTCACGCGCGTCTCGCGGTGGCCCTGGCGCACGATGCCCTGGCCCGCGACCTGCAGGTTGACGAACAGCCGGTCCTGCGGATCGCGCCGGATCTGCGAGAAGTCGCGCACCACGGTGTGGGCCTCGGCGCGGATGCGCGCCACGTTGATGGCGCCGATGCCTTCCATGTCGACCCGGCTCGCGAAGCCCGCGCCGCGCTCGGCCGAGCGCGGATCGAGCGCCGCGAAGGCCTCGCACACCACCTCGCGCCAGTAGGCGAACTGCTCGGGCGCGGCGACGGCTTCGGTGGACCAGGACTTCATGTGCGCACCTGTGGGCGGGCGGTTGGGATACGCATCATCGCGACGGCACGCGGGCCTTGCAAGCCGCGCGCCCGTGCTGCGCGATCCGGCAAGGCGCCGTGCACGAAACGACAAGGCCGCCCGGGGGTGGCGCGGCCAGACTGCGGCCCCACCCATCACTCGACCGGATTTCCCATGACCATCGACTTCACCCTCGACCCCGCGCGCCGCGCGCTCCAGCTCGATGCGCGGCGTGCCGCCAGCGAGGTGCTCTCGCAGGTGCGCGCCGCCACGCACGCGCTGCACACGCCCGGCGAGCGCTTCCGCGCCACGCGGCCGATGTACGAGGAGATCATCCGCCGCGGCTTCCTGCGCCGGCTCATGCCGCAGCCCTTCGGCGGCGAGGGCACGGGCATGGTCGACCTCGCGATCGTGGCCGAGGAATTCCATGCGGTCGACTGCAATGTCTCGCTGACGCTGTTCGCCAACCTGCTGGGCCTGGCGCCGCTGTTCATCGCCGGCACGCCCGAGCAGCATCGGCGCCTGCTCGCGCCCTTCCTCGCCTGCGAGGGCGCGCCGCTGGCCGCGCTGGCCAACAGCGAGCCGGGTGGCAGCGCGAACTTCGCCGCGCCGCGCCCTGGCGAGGGCGTGCGCACCACGGCTGTGCGAGACCAAGGTGGCGAAGGCGGCTGGCGCATCCACGGCACCAAGCAGTGGGTGTCGGCCGCCACCGGCTGGGACGGCGAGGGCGCCGACCTGCTCAGCGTGGTCTGCCGCACCGACCCCGAGGCGCCGCCCGAGGCCGCGCTCTCGATCCTCGTGGTGCGGCGCGGCGCGCCGGGCCTGGTGCCGCTGCACGACATCGATGCCATGGGCCACCGCGCTCACCTCGTGCCGCGCTTCCGGCTCGACGGCGTGGCCGTGCCCGACGCCGACGTGGTCGGCCCGGTGGGCGGCGCACGCGACATCGTCGAGGCCAGCTTCTCGGGCACCGCGGCGCTGGTCGGCATCATGGGCGTGGGCCTGATGCGCGCGGCCTTCGACGTGGCGCTGCGCTTCGCGAAGACCGAATGCCGCGGCGGCGCGCTGCCGATCGTCGAGCACCAGGCCGTGGGCTATGCGCTGGCCGACGCCAAGACCACCATCGAGGCCGCGCGCGCCCTGGGCTGGAAGGCCTGCGATGCGATCGATCGCCAGCTGCCAGGCGCGCTCGAGCTCGCGCTGCAGTCGAAGATCTTCGGCTCCGAAGCCGCCGTGCGCGTCATCACCGACCTGATGCGCGTGGTGGGCATCGACAGCTACGACCACGAACTGCCGCTCGCGGGCCTGCTGCAGGATGCGATCGCGCTGCCGCTGTTCGACGGCGGCAACATGGGCGTGCGCCGGCGGCAATTGCATGCGCTACTGCGCGCACCGGACTACGACCCCCTCACGGCCGCCGGGATCGCCTGAGCACGCCGGTCAGCTTCGGCTGGGCTTGGGGCCGCAGAATCCCGTCACCAAGAAAGCGGGAAGCCGAAGCACCATGCCCAATGTCGTCAAGACCGTCCGCGCCTTCAACGCGGACCGCGATCCCGAACGCCTGGCGATGAAATACGCCAACCTGCGCTCGAGCCCCTTCGTCTTCCTGCGTGGCACCTGCCACCTGTTCTACGACCGCCTGCCGTCGGGCGCGCTGTTCGCCAAGGCGCCGCTGGCCTGGCTGTGCGGCGACGCGCACCTCGAGAACTTCGGCAGCTACAAGGGCGACAACCGGCTGGTCTATTTCGACCTCAACGATTTCGACGAGGCCGCGCTCGCGCCCGTGACCTGGGAACTGGTGCGCTTCCTCACCAGCATCCTCGTGGCCGGCGATGGCCTCAGCCGCAGCGCCGCCGAGTCCGCCGCGCTGTGCAGGGTCTTCCTCGACGCCTATGCGGGCGCGCTCGCGCTCGGCAAGGCCCGCTGGGTCGAGCGCGACACCGCGACCGGCCTCGTGCGCGAACTGCTCGACACCCTCAAGGCGCGCACCCGCCCCGCCTTCCTCGACCGGCGCACCGAGCGCAAGGGCCGCCGGCGCCTGATCCGCAGCGACGGCAAGCACGCGCTGCCGGCGAGCGACGCGCAGCGCGAGCGCGTCGTCAAGCTGGTCGATCGCTTCGCGGCCTCGCAGCCCAACCCGGGCTTCTTCGAGGTGCTCGACGTGGCGCGCCGCATCGCCGGCACCGGCAGCCTCGGCGTGGAGCGCTACATCGTGCTGGTCGAGGGCAAGGGCTCGCCCGATGCCAACTACCTGCTCGACCTCAAGCAGGCGCTGCCGTCCTCGCTCGCGCCGCACCTGAAGAAGACGGCGCAGCCCGCCTGGGAATCGGAGGCGCACCGCGTGGTCGCGCTGCAGCGCCGCATGCAGGCCGTGTCGATGGCCTTCCTGCATCCGATCGTGACGCGCAAGAGCTCTTATGTGCTGCGTGGCCTGCAGCCCAGCGAGGACCGCGTGAGCCTCGACGTGCACCGCACGCGGCCTGCCGACATCCGCGCGGTGCTCGACGACATGGGGCAGCTCATGGCCTGGGCGCAATTGCGCAGCGCGGGCCGGCAGGGCTCGGCCATCGCGGATGCCCTGGTCGACTTCGGCGCCTCGGCGAAGTCGTGGCGCACGGACCTGCTCGACGCCGCGCAGCAGTGCGCCGCGCAGGTGGCGACGGACTGGGCGGTGTACTGCGAGGCCTACGATGCGGGCGCGATGGTCACCCGACCAGCCCGACCACCGAGCGCACCACGCTGACCGCCGCCAGCACGATCAGCAGGTTCAGCACATGCCGCCTGAACTGCTCGGGCGACACCCCCTTGAACGAGCGCTGCCCCCACCAGATGCCGGCCAGCATCGCGGGCGCGAGCCACAGCGCCCACTTGAAGGTGTCGGGCCCGAGCAGCCGGCCGGTGGCATGCGCGGCCGGCATCAGCGCGGCGCTCGCGAGCGAGACTACGTCGCTGAACAGCAGCAAGGCGATCAGCGTGGCGCGCAGGGCGGCCGGTGCCATCGCGGTGGTGCTCAGCAGCACCGCGATGGCGATGCCGCCGATGGCCGCCACGCCGTTGATGAAGCCCGAGGCCAGGCCGGCGCCGAAGCGCACCGCGCGCGTGGGCACCAGCGTGGCGCGCGCACCGCTGCGCAGCAGCAGCGCGGCGGCCATCAGCAGCGCGCCGATCAGCAGGCGCAGCGGCGTCTCGGGCAGCCAGGCCAGCAACGCCACGCCGAGCGGAATGAACAGCAGGTTGCCGAGCATCAGCCAGCCGAGCCAGGGCATGTCGACGTCGCGCGCGATGCCGCGCAGCTGGCTCAGGCTCGCGAGGATCTCGAGCATGAAGATCGCGGGCACCACCAGCGCGGGCGAGACCACGAGCGACATGCCGGCCACCGTGATGGCCGAGAAGCCGAAGCCGGCGAAGCCGCGCACCACGCCGGCCGCGAACACCACGCACAGGCTGTAGGCGAGCAGCAGCGGCGCCAGCGGCGGCGTCAGCAGGTCGGCCGGGTTCATGCCGCGAACAGCGGCAGCAGCTTGAGCCGCTGCACCTTGCCCGAGGGGCCACGCGGCAGGTCGGTCACGAAGCGGTAGTGGCCCGGCGCCTTGTAGCGTCCGAGCGCCTCGGCGCTGAAGGCGCGCAGCTCGTCCTCGCCGCAGGCGCAGCCCTCGCGCAGCACGATGCACACGCCGACCTCCTGGCCATAGTGGCGGTCGGGCACGCCGACGGCCGCGGCCTCGAGCACGGCGGGATGCCGCAACAGGGCCTCGTCGATCTCGCGCGGCGCGATGTTCTCGCCGCCCTTGATGATCAGTTCCTTGATGCGGCCGGTGACGAAGAAGAAGCCGTCGGCATCGCGGTGGCCGAGGTCGCCGGTGCGCAGCCAGCCGTCGGGCGTGAAGCTGGCGCGCGTGGCCTCCTCGTTCTTGTAGTAGCCGCGCATTACGTTGGGCCCGCGGATCGCGAGCTCGCCGGTGCTGCCGTCGGGCACTTCGGCGAGTGACGCGTCGATCACGCGCGCCGCGCAGCCCGAGGCGCGGCCGACCGAGCCCAGCTTGCGCTGTGCCGGATCCAGCGGGTTCGAGAACGAGGGCGCGGCGGTCTCGGTGAGGCCCATGGTCTCGACGATGCCGATGCCGAACAGGCGCTCGAAGGCGCGGTGGTGCTCGGGCGGCAGCGCGGCCGAGGCCGAGCGGCAGAAGCGGATGGCCGCCGTGCGTTCGCGCGCCGGCGCCTCGCCCTCGAGCAGGTACGAGATCATGGTCGGCACCACGTTGATCCAGCTGCAGCCGGCCTGCGCGGCCTGCTCCCAGAAGCGGCCGGCCGAGAACTTCGGCGGCATCGCGAGGCTGCCGCCGTGCGCGAGCGGCGCCAGCATGGTCACGCAGAAGGCATTGATGTGATAGAGCGGCAGCACCGCGAGCACGCGGTCGGCGCTTCCCAGTTCGTGCTCGGCGCTGATCGCCTGCGCATTGGCCGCGAGGTTGCGCTGCGTGAGCATCACGCCCTTGGGCTGGCCCGTGGTGCCCGAGGTGTACATCAGCAGCGCGACCGCGTCGGGCGAGGGCGCGGGAAGCGACGTCGCTTCGCCTTCTCCCGGCAGCGCGAGCCCGTCGGGATCGGCCACCAGCACCGACACCGGCCGGCCGATGTCCGCGAGCATCGCGCGCACGCGCTCCTCCCACTCGGGCGCCACGCAGACCACGCGGCAGTCGGAGTGCGCGAGCACGTAGCGCATCTGCTCGGGCTGCGACAGCAGGTTGACCGGGTTCACGACCATGCCCGCATGCATGGCGCCCAGCAGCAGCCGCAGCGTCTGCAGGCCGTTGGGCATCACGACCGAGACCGTGTCGCCGGGCCGCGCGCCGGCCGCCTGCAGCGCACCGGCCACGCGGCGGCAACCGAGCGCGAGCGCGGCGCAGTCGATGCGCGCCTCGCTCTCGGTGGACAGCGCATACACCGCGCCCGGCTGGCGCGCGGCGACCTGCTCGATCAGGCCATGGACGGTGTCGCCGTCGCCCGCCGCCATGCTCAGTGCGCTCCGTGCTGCGCGAAGAAGGCGCCGAAGATCTGTTCCTCGCTCGGCACCTGCTCGGCGATCGGCCGCGACACGCGCGTGATGTTGAGGTAGTGCCGGTAGTTCATGTTGTCGGAGAAGTTGTTGCGGCCCCAGGTGCCGCAGCCCATCGAGAGCGAGAACGGCAGGCCGTTGTCGAAGCTGCCGCCGGTGGCGATGCAGTGCGCCTGGTCGACGATCACGCGCGACACCGGCAGCGACAGGCCGAGCTCGAGCGCGCGCTCGGGCACGGCCGAATGCAGGCCCACCGAATGGCCCGCGCCCTCGTAGCCGTAGATGCGCTCGACGATCGAGGCCGCATGCGCGAAGTCGCGCGCCGCATAGACCGCGAGCACCGGGCTGAGCTTCTCGCCCGAGAACGGATGGTCGTGGCCCACGCCGTCCTCGGCCACCATCAGGATGCGCGGATCGGCCTCGGCGATCGCCTGCCAGGCCGCGCGGTTGGCGCCGTCGACCTCGGCGGCGCGCTCGGCGATGGCGCGCGCCGACTGGCCGATGACCGCGGCCGAGAGCTTGCCCTCGGGCCACATCAGTTTTTGCAGCGTGGCCTTCTGCGCCTCGCCGAGCATCACGGCGCCGCGGTCCTTGAGGGCCGCGAGCAGGCGCGCGCGCACCGCGTCGACGACCACCAGGCTGTTCTCCGACGAGCAGCTGGTCGCGTTGTCGAAGGTCTTCGAGCGCACGATGCGATCGGCCGCGGCTTCGGTGTCGGCCGTCTCGTCGACGATGCCCGCGACATTGCCGGCGCCCACGCCGAAGGCCGGCGTGCCGCTCGCATAGGCGGCGCGCACGTTGGCCTGCGAGCCGGTGGCCACCACCAGGTCGCACAGCCGCATCAGCTCGGCCGTCGACTGCTTGTTGACCGGCGCGGGCAAGAGCTGCACCAGGTCGCGCGGGGCGCCGATGCGGTCGAACTGCTGGTGGATGAATTCGATCAGCCGCGCCGCGGTGCTCCAGCCCTTGGGCGAGGGCGCGACGATCACCGCGTTGCGGCCCTTGAGCGCATTGATGATCTTGTTGGCCGGCGTCGCGCCCGGGTTGGTCGAGGGCGTGATCGCGCACACCACGCCAACCGGGCGCGCGATCTCGACGATGCCGCGCGCCGGGTCCTCGGCGATCACGCCGACCGAGCGCGCACCCTGCAGGTCGCGCAGCAGGCCGAAGGTCTTGCGGTGGTTCTTGCGCACCTTGTCCTCGACGTTGCCCACGCCCGTGTCGGCCACCGCCAGCTCGGCCAGTTCGCGGTTGCGCGCGGGTTCGATGAGGGCCCAGCCGGCGGCCGTGACCGCCATGTCGACCTGGGCCTGCGACCAGGTCTCGTAGATGCGCTGCGCCGCGCGGGCGCGTGCCACCAGTTCGACGATGGGGCCCGAGGCTTCTGAGGAGGATGCGGAGGTGTTCATGGAAATCGCTCGGCGCCCGTGGCGCCGTTCATCAAGAGGAGAAAGAAAAACTAGTCGACGCGGATGTTCGCTTCCTTGGCGAGCTTGCTCCAGCGCACGAGTTCGGTCGACACCACCTTGCCGAGCTGCTCGGGCGTGCCGCCCACGCCTTCGCTGCCCTGGGCCAGCAGCTTGTCGCGGATGTCGGGTTCCTTCACGACCGTGTTGATCACGCGGTTGAGCCGGTCGATCGCGGGTTGGGGCGTCTTCGCGGGCACGAACACCGCGTACCAGGAGTCGACGTCGAAGTCGGGGATGCCGGCCTCCTGCATCGTCGGCACGTCGGGGAAGGCGGCGCTGCGCTTGGTGGTCGACACGGCCAGCGCCTTGAGCTTGCCGGCCTTCACGAACTGCGCCGCGGCGGGAATCGACACCCACAAGAGCGGCACCTGGCCGCCCATCACGTCGGTGACCGCCGGGCCGCCGCCGCGGTAGGGCACGTGCGTCATCTGCGTGCCGGTGCGCAGCTTCAGCAGCTCGCCCGCGAGGTGGCCGGGCGAGCCGTTGCCCACCGAGGCGAAGGAGATGCTGTCGGGCCTGGCCTTGGCCATCGCGACCAGCTCGGCCACGGTGCTGGCCGGGAACTGCGGGTTCGCCACCAGGATCTGCGGCAGCGAAGCCACCAGGCCCACGGGCGCGAAGTCCTTCGCGGTGTCGAACGAGAGCTTGTTGTAGATGGCGGGGTTGATGGTGTGCGAGGACAGCGTGAACAGCACCGTGTAGCCGTCGGCCGGCGACTTGGCGACCAGCTCGGTGCCGATCGAGCCGGCCGCGCCGCCGCGGTTGTCGATCACGACCGGCTGGCCCAGCAGCGTCTGGAAGCGCTCCTGCACGATGCGCGCGATCACGTCGGTGCCGCCGCCGGGCGGGTAGGGCACGATCAGCTTGATCGGCTTGCTGGGGTAGTCGCTCCCGTTCTGCGCGACCGCGGCCAGCGGCGATGCCAGCGCCGCGGCGGCCAGCAGCCCCGCGCGCAACCAGGGGGCGGACAAGGACAGTCTCATGCAGGTCTCCTTCTCGTTGGGGTGGCGGGGGCGGTGGCGGGGCGGTAGCCCAGCGTGGCGCTGGCGTCTCGCGCGCAGGCCATGATGCGATCGGAGAGTTCGCGCGCCTGGGTGCGCGCGAAGCGGATGGAGGGCACGCTCATGCCGACGGCGGCCACGGCCGTGCCGCGCGCGTCGAACACCGGCACGCCGAGGCCGCAGACGCCCAGGCGCCATTCCTCGCGGTTCTCGGCATAGCCGCGCGCGCGGCTGCGCTCGAGCTCGGCCTGCAGCGCATCGAAGTCGACGATGCTGTGCGGCGTGTGGGGTTGCAGCGTGCCGAACAGCGCCCGCAGCGCGGCGACGTCGAGCCGCACGGCCGCCAGCATTGCCTTGCCCGAGGCCACGCAGCAGGCCGGCGCGCGGCCGCCGATGCGCGAATAGGCGGCCACGGGCAGCGGGCTGTCGAACTTGTCGAGGTAGACGATCTCGGCGCCGTCGAGCACCGCGAGATGGATGGTCTCGCCGCTGGCCTGCGCCAGTGCCGCGAGGTGCGGGCGCAGCAGCGCGCCGATGTCGGCCGCCTCGGAGACCATGGCGCCGAGTTCGAACAGGCGCAGGCTCGGCCGGTAGGCGCTGGTGTCGGCGTCCTGCACCGCCCAGCCGCATTCCACCAGCGTCTGCAGCGTGCGATGGGCATTGCTGCGCGCCATGCCGAAGGCAAGGGCGACGTCGGTCACGCGGCAGGCGCGTGCCTGGCGTGCCATCCATTCCATGACGGCGAGGCCTTTGGCGAGCGTGGAATCCATGCGTCTCCGTTGTCCCGACGCTTTCGATGAATTCCAAATATTGGAACAGCGTTCGGATAATTGAAACTCAATGTACAAACGCGGCCTGCGCTTGTCAACGCGACACTTTCGGCTGACATGGGCTCTGGGAGGCTGTCGAATGCGGGCAGCCGAACGCAGAAGGAAGACCAAAGTTGCGCAGAAGTCGCAGAAGAAGACCAAAGAAATTTTTTTGATTTTTTCTGCGACTTCTGCGAAACCTTCGCGCCCTCTGCGTTCTGCCCCCGTATTCAGTGCCTATGCCGCCCCGCCATCAGCGCGATCACCTCGCGGAAGATCGCATTGCCCGTCGAGGCCGCGAGGTCCAGCACGTGGCTGTGGCTGTAGTAGGGGCTCAGGTCCAGCCCCACGCCGATGCCCGCGATCGCGATGTCGCGCTGCTGCTCCTGGCGCGCCAGCACCTCGCGCAGGTGGTGGTCGAGGTAGTGCGGATCGTTGGCGAGATGGGTCGCGCTGTCCATCGGCGAGCCGTCGGAGATCACCAGCAGCAGCTTGCGCTCCTCGCTGCGCGCGCGCAGCCGCGTGCAGGCCCAGTCCACGGCCTCGCCGTCGATGCCCTCGCGGAACAGCTCGGGCCGCAGCAGCGCGGCCATCGGCGCGCGCGCGCGGCGCCAGGGCGTGCCCGCGGCCTTGAACACCAGGTGGCAGCGCTCGTTGAGCCGGCCCGGGTGCGTGGGCCGACCCGCGCGCAGCCAGTCGCGCTGCGCGCGGCCGCCGTTCCAGGCGCCGGTGGTGAAGCCCAGCACCTCGCTGGCCACGCCGGCCTGCTCGAGGGCGCGCGCGAGCACGTCGACCAGCATCGCGACCGATTCGGCATGCTCCTTCATCGAGCCCGAGCAATCGATGAGGAAGCTGACCACGCAATCGGCCAGCGGCTCCTCGCGCTCGATGCGGAACAGCCGCCGCTCGGCCGGCGAGGCCACGAGCTGGGCGAGCCGGCGGCCGTCGATGCGGCCTTCCTCCTGGCCGCCGTCCCAGCCGTCGCGCTCGGGCACGGCCAGCAGCGCGCGCAGTTCGCGCGCGAGCCGCGCCAGGTTCACGCCCTGCGCCGCGATGCGGCGGTCGAGCCGTTCGCGCAATTCGGCCAGCAGCTCGCGGCGCACCAGCGTGGCGGCCTCGTGCTCGCGGTCGTGCTCGGTGGTGAACACGCGGTAGGCGGCGCCGGCCTCCTCGAGCAGCCGGCTGCGCCCGGATTGCGCGCTGACGTGCTGCTCGACGATCTCGCGGTCCATCTCGGCGACCAGGCTGAACACGCTGCGCTTGTCGTCGGTGTCGTTCTGGCGCGTGTCGGGTGCTTCGTCATCGCCGCCGGCCTCGTGCAGCATCGCGGCGACCGTGCGCGCGATCGCCAGCGCATGCACGGCATACGCGGCCTGGTCGAAGCGATCGCGCCGCAGCCCGCCGAGCGCATGGCCGATGCGCGGCGCGAGCGCGAAGCGCGTGGCCTCGAGCATGTCCTCGGTCTCTTCGACCACCTGCTCGCCGCTCACGCGGGCACGGCAGATCTGCGCCACCGCGTACAGCAGCAGGCCGCGCGCGGTCTCGGTCAGGCCCGAGTGGTGGAAGGCCAGCGACCACTGCGCGTGGCGGTGGCGCAGGTTGCGCCGCATGCCGGCCATGGCCTCGGGCACCAGCGCCTCGGCGCGGAACTGCTCGAGCATCTCGAACAGCATGCGCTCCACCGGCTCCTCGGGCTGCAGCGTGCGGTGCAGTGCGGCGTCGGAGCCGGCGATGCGCAGCGCGAGGCCGTCGGCCACGCCGCGGAACGATTCGAAGTCGTCGGTCTCGGGCGAGGGATGCAGGTGCGGCGCGAACCACGGCAGCGGCACGCGGCCGCGGTGCAGGCGCCGGCCGCGGAAGTGCAGGTCGCGCTCGCCGCTGAAGGCGCGCACCACGCCCGCGCAGAGTTCGGCGACGCGCTCCTCCTGCCGAACCTTGCGGATGTCCTGCTGCGTCATGGCGCGCCGCGCTCAGCCGTCCGCGAGCCGGTGCGATTCCGCGAGCTCGCGGTCGAAGCAGCGCTGGAAGTACTCGGCCACCAGCGGCCGCTCGGCCTCGTCGCACTTGTTGACGAACGAGAGGCGGAAGGCCAGCGCCACGTCCTTGAAGATCTCGAGGTTCTCGGCCCAGGTGATCACGGTGCGCGGCGACATCAGCGTCGACAGGTCGCCGGCCGCGAAGCCCTTGCGCGTGAGGTCGGCCACCGCCACCATCGCCGCGACCGTGGCGCGGCCCGCCGCGTCGGCCAGCGAGGGCACGCGCGCCTGCACGATCGCGATCTCCTCGGCCGTGGGCAGGTAGTCGAGCGAGGCGACGATGTTCCAGCGGTCGATCTGCGCATGGTTGAGCCGCTGCGCGCCGTGATACAGGCCGTTGAGGTTGCCCAGGCCGACCGTGTTGGCGGTGGCGAACAGCCGGAAGAAGGGGTGCGGGCGCAGCACCTTGTTCTGGTCGAGCAGCGTGAACTGGCCGTCGCGCTCGAGGATGCGCTGGATCACGAACATCACGTCGGGCCGGCCCGCGTCGTACTCGTCGAAGATCAGCGCCACCGGCCGCTGCAGCGCCCAGGGCACCATGCCTTCCTGGAACTCGGTGACCTGCTTGCCGTCGCGCAGCACCACCGCGTCCTTGCCGACCAGGTCGAGCCGGCTGATGTGGCCGTCGAGGTTGAGCCGCACGCAGGGCCAGTTCAGCCGCGCCGCCACCTGCTCGATGTGGGTCGACTTGCCGGTGCCGTGCAGCCCCTGCACCATCACGCGCCGGTCGCGCATGAAGCCCGCGAGGATCGCGAGCGTCACGTCGGGGTTGAAGCGGTAGACCGCGTCGATCTCGGGCACGTGCGCGTCGCGTTCGGCGAAGGCGGGCACCTGCAGGTCGGCGTCGATGCCGAAGGTCTCGCGCACGCCGACGAGGCGCGTGGGGTGGAGGGCGGCGATGTCGTTCATGGGGCGGGTGGGTGTGGGGGTGTCAGGCCTGGGCGCGGCGTGCGGGCGTCGCATCGGCGTCGATGCGGCTCAGCGCGAGCGCCGCGCGCTGCAGCGCGGGCAGCAGCCTCTTGGCCTTCGCGATGTCGAGCCGCATCACCGGCGCCTGCACCGCGATGCAGAGGTTCGACGGGCTGTCGCCCGTGGCCGGCACCAGCGCGGCGATGCACAGCAGGCCGGGCAGGAACTCCTCGTTGTCGATCGCGAAGCCGTTCTTGCGCACGCGCTGGATCTCGGCCTCGAGCGCCGCGGCATCGGTCAGCGTGCTCGCCGTGTAGGCCTCGAGCGAGGCATTCGCCAGCAGCCGGCGGCGCTGCGCCTGGCCCATCTGCGCGAGGAACATCTTGCCGCTGGCCGAGCAGTGCACCGGCACGCGCGAGCCCGGGTGCAGGTAGAAGCGCAGCGGCGCCGCGGTCTCCACGCGGTCGAGGTAGACCACCTCGCTGCCCGACAGCGCCGTGAGGTTGCAGCTCTCGCCGATCTCCTCGACCAGCTGGCGCAGCACCGTGTGGCGCGCGCCGTGCAGGCTGTCGTTGAACAGCAGGTTCTCGGCCAGCCGGCGCAGCCGCGTGCCCATGCCGTAGTGGCGCCCGTCGCCCTCGCGCTGCAGCAGGCCCGCGCCCTCCATCTGCTGCAGCATGCGGTGCAGCGTGGGCTTGGGCAGGCCGGTCTCCTCCACCAGGCCCTGCAGCGAATAGCGCTGGTCCTTGGCGGCGATCACCTCGAGCAGCGCGAACAGCCGCATCGCCGGGGTGTCGGCGCCCGGGGCCTCGGCGGAAGGCGGGAGCGACTTGACGATCTTCATGGCGGCGGATCATAGTCCTTTTGCAAAAAATAGAACATTCCGTACCGTTTTTTGGAATTTGTTTGACGCGGCACTGCACCCGTCCTATAGTCCGCCCGATTCGCCAACCCCGAAATACGGAACTTCCCGTTCCGTCTTTTTGCAGTCCGCCGTCCAGCCCTTCATCCGCAGGAGACACCGACCCATGAGCAAGCAACCCACCCGCGAAGCCGTCACCGGCGTGCAGAAGATGACGCCCTCCGAGGCCTTCGTCGAGACCATGGTCGCCAATGGCGTGACCGACATCTTCGGCATCATGGGCTCGGCCTTCATGGACGCGATGGACATCTTCGCGCCCGCCGGCATCCGCCTCGTGCCCGTGGTGCACGAGCAGGGCGCGGCCCACATGGCCGACGGCTATGCCCGCGTGTCGGGCCGCCACGGCGTGGTGATCGGCCAGAACGGCCCCGGCATCAGCAACTGCGTGACCGCGATCGCGGCCGCCTACTGGGCGCACAGCCCGGTGGTGATGATCACGCCCGAGACCGGCACCATGGGCATGGGCCTGGGCGGCTTCCAGGAGGCCAACCAGCTGCCGATGTTCCAGGAGTTCACCAAGTACCAGGGCCACGTGAACAACCCCAAGCGCATGGCCGAGTACACCGCGCGCTGCTTCGACCGCGCCATCTCCGAGATGGGCCCGACCCAGCTCAACATCCCGCGCGACTACTTCTACGGCGAGATCACGACCGAGATCCCGAAGCCGATGCGCGTGGAGCGCGGCGCCGGCGGCGAGAACAGCCTCAATGCCGCGGTCGAGCTGCTGGCCACCGCGAAATTCCCGGTCATCCTCTCGGGCGGCGGCGTGGTCATGGGCGACGCCGTGGAAGAGTGCAAGGCACTCGCCGAGCGCCTGGGCGCGCCGGTGGCCAACGGCTACCTGCGCAACGACTCCTTCCCCGCGAGCCATCCGCTGTGGGCCGGCCCGCTGGGCTACCAGGGCAGCAAGGCCGCGATGAAGCTGATCGCGCAGGCCGACGTGGTGCTCGCGCTCGGCTCGCGCATGGGCCCGTTCGGAACGCTGCCGCAGCACGGCATGGACTACTGGCCCAAGGAGGCGAAGATCATCCAGGTCGAGGCCGACCACACCAACCTGGGCCTGGTGAAGAAGATCACCGTCGGCATCCACGGCGATGCCAAGGCCACGGCCAAGGCCCTGCTCGAGCGCCTCGCGGCCAAGACCCTGGCCTGCGACGCCACCAAGGCCGAGCGCGCCGCGAAGATCAAGGCCGAGAAGGAGGCCTGGGAGAAGGAGCTCGACGCCTGGACCCACGAGCGCGACCAATTCAGCCTCGACGTGATCGAGGAAGCCAAGGGCGAGAAGACGCCCACCGGCGGCACCTACCTGCATCCGCGCCAGGTGCTGCGCGAACTCGAGAAGGCGATGCCGCCGCGCGTGATGGTCTCGACCGACATCGGCAACATCAATGCCGTGTCGAACAGCTACCTGCGTTTCGAGGAGCCGCGCTCCTTCTTCGCGCCGATGAGCTTCGGCAACTGCGGCTACTCGCTGCCCACCATGATCGGCGCCAAGTGCGCCGCGCCCGACCGCCCGGCCGTGGCCTATGCGGGCGACGGTGCCTGGGGCATGAGCATGGTCGAGATCATGACCGCCGTGCGGCACGACATTCCCGTGACCGCGGTCGTGTTCCACAACCGCCAGTGGGGCGCCGAGAAGAAGAACCAGGTCGACTTCTACAACCGCCGCTTCGTTGCTGGCGAACTCGAGAGCGAGAGCTTCGCGGGCATCGCCAAGGCCATGGGCGCCGAGGGCATCGTGGTCGACCGGCTCGAGGACGTGGGCCCGGCGCTCAAGAAGGCCATCGACCTGCAGATGAACCAGCGCAAGACCTGCGTGATCGAGATCATGTGCACGCGCGAGCTCGGCGATCCGTTCCGCCGCGATGCGCTGTCGAAGCCCGTGCGCTTCCTCGACAAGTACAAGGACTACGTCTGATCGGGCGGCGCCGCGCATGACCGACCAGCTGCTCACGCTCAACGCGGGCTCGTCGTCGATCAAGGTCGCGCTGTTCGACGCGGCCGGTGCCGACGGCGGCCTGCCCGCCGCGCACTGGTCGGGCCAGGCCGATGGCCTGGGCGCGGGCCTCGATGCGCGGCTGCGCATCCGCGATGCGCAGGGCCGCACGCTGCACGACGCGAAGCTCGAGGGCGATGCGCGCTCGCACCGCGGCGCGCTGGCCGCGCTGCTCGACTGGCATGCGCAGCAGGGCGGCGCCGGCCGCATCGCGGGCGTGGGCCATCGCATCGTGCATGGGGGCATGGACTTCGTGGCGCCGGTGCGCATCGACGACGCCGTGCTCCGGGACCTGGCCGCGCTCGAACCGCTCGCGCCGCTGCACCAGCCGCACAACCTCGCGGGCGTGCGCGCCGCGATGCAGGCCTTCGCCGGCGTGCCGCAGGTGGCCTGCTTCGACACCGCCTTCCACGCGGTGCAGCCCGAACTCAACCGCCGCTTCGCGCTGCCGCGCGAGCTGCACGACGCGGGCGTGCGGCGCTACGGCTTCCACGGGCTCTCGTACGAATCGATCGCGCATCAGCTCGCGCGGCAGGCACCCGAGGCCGCGAACGGCCGCGTGATCGTCGCGCACCTGGGCAATGGCGCCTCGATGTGCGCCATCGCGCGGGGGCGTTCGGTCGCCACCACCATGAGCTTCTCGCCGCTCGACGGCCTCACCATGGGCACGCGCTGCGGCCGGCTCGATGCGGCCGTGGTGCTCTACCTGATGCGCTCGCGCGGCATGTCGGCCGATGCGGTCGAGAGGCTGCTGTTCCGCGAATCGGGCCTGCTCGGGCTCTCGGGCGTGTCGAGCGACATGCGCGCGCTGGAAGCATCGGACGCACCCGCGGCCGCCGAGGCCATCGACCATTTCGTCGAGCAGGTGGTGCAGCACATGGGCAGCCTCGCGGCGGCCCTGCGCGGCGTCGATGCGATCGTGTTCACGGGCGGCATCGGCGAGAACGGCACCGCGCTACGCGCGCGGGTGCTCGAAGACTGCGCCTGGATGGGCGTGGAACTCGATGCCGCTGCCAATGCCGGTGGGCAGGCGCGGATCTCGACCGGTAGCAGCTGCATCGGCGCATGGGTGCTGCGCACCGACGAGGAAGCCGTGATCGCGCGCCACACGGCGCGCGTGCTCGCCTAACCCGGCAGCGGCGCCACCGCCCCGCGCGGCACGCTCGCGCCGCAATGGCGCAGGAAGTCCGCGGTCGCGCGGCCCAGCAGCTTGTCGCGGTGCATCACGGTCGCGAGCCGCCGCGTGCCCGCGGGCAGTTTCGTGCGCAGCTCGACCAGGTGCCCGTCCTCCAGCGCCTGCGCCACCGTGTAGCGCGAGAGGCACGCCAGCCCCGTGCCCGAGGCCACCACGCGCTTGATGGCCTCGGTGCTGCCGAGTTCGAAACCCACCTGCACCTGCTCGAGGTTCTGGATCAGCCAGGCATCGGTGACCTGGCGCGTGCCCGAGCCATGCTCGCGCAGCACCCAGGTGGCCTGCGACAGCTGCCGGTGCGTGGCGACCCGGTCGGCCAGCGCATGGCCGGGCGCAGCCACGATCACGAGTTCGTCGGTGCGCCAGGCGCGCACCACCAGGTCGGGATGGGTCTGCGGCCCCTCGATGAAGCCGACGTCGACGTCGAAGCCCGCCACCGCGTCGATCACGTCGCGCGTGTTGGCGATGTGCAGGTGCACCTGGCTCTGCGGATGCAGCGCGGTCCAGGCCGACACGCGCTCGGGCAGCAGGTATTCGCCGATGGTGAAGCTGGCCGCCACGCGCAGCGGCGCCGCATGCTCGCCGCTGAACAGGGCCTGCACCTCCGCCGCCTGGTCGAGCAGCGCCTGGGCCTTGGGCAGCAGCGCGCGGCCGTTCTCGTTGAGTACCAGCCGGCGGCCGATGCGGTCGAACAGCAGGGCGCCGACCGAGCCCTCGAGGTCGGCCAGCGCGCTGCTGGCGGCCGACTGCGAACGCGCGATGCGGTCGGCCGCGGCACGCGTGCTGCCGCCGCGCGCGGTGGCCACGAAGACCTCGAGCTGGCGCAGGTTGAGGCGCAGGCGGGTCGAATTCTGCTGATCTGATTTTCCGGTCATCGTGAGCAATATTCTGCGCTTTTCCGTTCGATCGATGCTGCCTACCATCGGCCGGCCACGCTTGAAAACAAAGGACCGCCAGTGTTCAGTTTCCTGTCCCGCGAGCCCGTGCACGATCCGCTGGCGGCGCCCACGCCCACCGACCGGACCGAGGTCAAGACCACCACCTGCTACATGTGCGCCTGCCGCTGCGGCATCCGCGTGCACCTGCGCGAGGGCGAGCACGGGCCGGAGGTGCGCTACATCGACGGCAACCCCGACCACCCGCTCAACAAGGGCGTGATCTGCGCCAAGGGCTCCTCGGGGATCATGAAGCAGGTGTCGCCCGCGCGGCTCACGCAGCCGCTGCTGCGCAAGCCCGGCAGCGAACGCGGCGCCGGCGAGTTCGAGCCGATCGGCTGGGACCGCGCCTTCGAGATCCTGACCGAGCGGCTCGCGAAGATCCGCGCCACCGATCCGAAGAAGTTCGCGCTGTTCACCGGCCGCGACCAGATGCAGGCGCTCACCGGCCTGTTCGCGCGCCAGTTCGGCACGCCCAACTACGCGGCGCACGGCGGCTTCTGCTCGGTCAACATGGCCGCGGGCATGATCTACACCATCGGCGGAAGCTTCTGGGAATTCGGCGGCCCCGACCTCGAGCGCGCCAAGCTGTTCGTGATGATCGGCACCGCCGAGGACCACCACAGCAACCCGATGAAGATCGCCATCAGCAAGTTCAAGCGCGATGGCGGCCGCTTCATCTCGATCAACCCGGTGCGCACCGGCTACTCGGCCATCGCCGACGAATGGATCCCGATCAAGCCCGGCACCGACGGCGCGCTGCTGATGGCGCTGCTGCACGAGCTGATCGCGAGCGAGCTGATCGACCATGCCTTCCTCAAGCGCTTCACCAACGCGCCGCAACTGGTGGTGCTCGACGACTGCGAGCGCGAAGGCCTGTTTGCCTTCGACCCCGAGCGCGGCCCGCCGGGCGACGGCCGCCATCCGCACAACAAGCTGGTGTGGGACCGGGCCAGCGGCACCGTGAAGCCCGCCTATCCCGAGGGCATCGCGGACGGCTGCGATCCCGCGCTCGAAGGCCACTACACGCTGGCCGACGGCACGCGCGTCGCGCCCTCGTTCCAGCTGCTGCGCGAGCGCGTGGCCAGCTGCACGCCCGAATGGGCGCAGGCCATCACGGGCATCGATGCGGCGCGCATCCGACAACTGGCGCGCGAGATGGGCGAGACCGCGCTGCGCCAGGCCTTCGAGCTGCCGATCGCCTGGACCGATGCCTGGGGCAAGCGGCACGCCACCACGCAGGCGCGGCCCGTGGCCTTCCATGCGATGCGCGGGCTGGCCGCGCATTCGAACGGCTTCCAGACCGTGCGCGCGCTCGCGATCCTCATGAGCGTGCTCGGCACCATCGACGCGCCCGGCGGCTTTCGCCACAAGGCGCCGTACCCGCGCCACATCGTGCCCAACTACCGGGCCTTCAACGACCCCGGGATGATCCAGCCCAACACGCCGCTCAATGCGGCGCCGCTGGGCTTTCCGGCCAGTCCCGACGAGCTCGCGATCAACCCCGACGGCTCGCCGATCCGCATCGACCATGCCTTCTCGTGGGAGCATCCGCTGTCGGCCCACGGGCTGATGCACAACGTCATCACCAATGCGGTGAAGGGCGATCCCTACCGCATCGACACGCTGCTGATCTTCATGGCCAACATGGCCTGGAACTCGAGCATGAACACGATGGCCGTGCGCGAGATGCTCAACCGCAAGGACGAGCAGGGCGAGTACATGATCCCGTTCCTGGTGGTGTGCGACGCCTTCCAGAGCGAGACCGTGGCCTTCGCCGACCTCGTGCTGCCCGACACCACCTACCTCGAGCGCCACGATGCGATGAGCATGCTCGACCGGCCGATCTCGGAGTTCGACGGGCCGGTCGATTCGGTGCGCATCCCGGTGGTGCCGCCCACGGGGCAGTGCAGGCCCTTCCAGGAGGTGCTGATCGAGCTGGCCTCGCGGCTGAAGTTTCCGGCCTTCACCACGGCCGAGGGCGGCCGCAAGTACGCCGACTATCCCGACTTCGTCGTCAACTTCCAGCCGCAGCCGGGCATCGGCTTCCTCATGGGATGGCGCGGCAAGGACGGCACCGAGCACCTGCGCGGCGAGCCCAATCCCAAGCAGTGGGAGGCCTATGCGCAGAACAACTGCGTGTTCCAGTACCACATGCCCGAGACCATGCACTACATGCGCAACTGGAACCGCGAGTACCTCGACTTCGCGAAGGACAAGGGCTGGCGCCAGCGCAACGACCCGGTGCAGCTCGCGCTCTATTCCGACACCCTGCAGAGCTTCCGGCTCGCCGCGCAGGGCAAGAGTGCGGGCCGCCAGCCGCCCGAGGGCCTGCGCGAGCGCATCGCCACCTACTTCGATCCGCTGCCCTTCTGGTATGCGCCGCTCGAGGAGGCCGCGACCGACACCGCGGCCTATCCGCTCAACGCGCTCACGCAGCGGCCGATGGCGATGTACCACTCGTGGGATTCGCAGAACGCGTGGCTGCGGCAGATCCACAGCCACAACTACCTGCATGTGAATCCGGTGACGGCCGAAGCCGCGGGCATTGCCGATGGCGGCTGGTGCTGGGTCGAGAGCCAGTGGGGCAAGGTGCGCTGCATGCTGCGCTACAGCGAGGCGGTCGAGCCCGGCACCGTGTGGACCTGGAATGCCATCGGCAAGGCCGATGGCGCATGGCAGCTCGCGCCGGGCGCCGACGAGGCGCGCAAGGGCTTCCTGCTCAACCACCTGATCAGCGAGGAGCTGCCGTGCGCGGGCACGGCCAGCGGGCGCATCAGCAATTCGGATCCGATCACGGGGCAGGCCGGCTGGTACGACGTGCGTGTGCGCATCCGGCCGGCTGAGCCCGGCGAGCCCGAGGAGAGCTATCCGCAGTTCGCGAGCATGCCGAGCGCGCCCGGGGTGCTGGGCAAGACGGCGCAGGTGTTGACGTACTTTGCGGGGAGGGGGCGGAAATGATGCAGTGGTTGAAGGACTTGCTGGCGAGCGCCGCCCAGCCCCAGCCCGTGGCGGAAGCCGCTGGCGCCTTTCTCCCTCCCCCTCTGGGGGAGGGCGGGGGTGGGGGCAGCGGCGATGCCATCGGGTGCATTGCTTCTGCGAAGGCTGTCGTGCCCCCACCCCGACCCTCCCCCAGAGGGGGAGGGAGTCCGGCGAGCCAGCGCGCCGAGCCCGGCGAAACCCTCGCCAAGCAGCTCGCCCTCGTCATCGACCTCAACGTCTGCGTCGGCTGCCATGCCTGCGTGACCTCGTGCAAGCAGTGGAACACCTCGGGCAGCGCGGGCCCGCTCGCGGACTTCGAGCCCTATGGCGCCAACCCCACGGGCACCTTCTTCAACCGCGTGCAGACCTACGAGGCCGGTTCGTTCCCGAACACCGACACCGTGCACTTCCCCAAGAGCTGCCTGCACTGCGAGGACCCGCCCTGCGTGCCGGTCTGTCCGACCGGCGCGAGCTACAAGCGCAAGGAAGACGGCATCGTGCTGGTCGACTACGACAAGTGCATCGGCTGCAAGTACTGCGCCTGGGCCTGCCCCTACGGCGCGCGCGAGCTCGACGAGGAGCGTCAGGTCATGACCAAGTGCACGCTGTGCGTCGACCGCATCTACGACGAGCAGCTGCCCAAGGAAGACCGCAAGCCCGCCTGCGTGAAGGCCTGCCCGACCGGCGCGCGCCTGTTCGGCGACGTGAAGGACCCCGACTCCGAGGTCTCGCGCGCGATCCGCGAGCGCGGCGGCTATCCGCTGATGCCCGAGTGGGAGACCAACCCCGCCAACCGCTACCTGCCGCGCCGCAACATGGCGGCGCCCGCGCAGGGCACGCCGGAGTAGCGCGCATGCATCCCGCCTTCTCGATCCTCTTCTTCACCACGCTGGCCGGCGCCGCGCAGGGCCTGGTGGCCGCGCTCGCGCTGGCCGTGCTGTTCGGCCTCGGACTGTCGCCGGGCTTCCTCGGCAGCGCGCTGGCGCTGGCCGAGCTGCTGCTGGTCGCGGGCCTCGCGGCCTCGTTCATGCACCTGGGCCGCAAGACGCGCGCCTGGCGCGCGGTGCTGATGTGGCGCACCTCGTGGATGTCGCGCGAGGTGATCGTGCTGCCGGCCTTCATCGCGCTGGTCGCGCTGTGGTGGCTCGCGCTGCGGCTCGAGGTCGCGGCGCCCTGGTCGGTGCTGCTGCCCGTGCTGGTGCTGGGGGGCGCCGTCGCGCTGTGGTACTGCACCGCGATGATCTACGCCTGCCTGCGCTTCATCCAGGAGTGGGCGCATCCGCTGACCATCGCCAACTTCATGCTGATCGGGCTGTCGTCGGGCCTGGTGCTGGCCTGCGCGCTCGCTGCGGGGGCCGGCGAGGCGCGCTTCGTGCAGGCCTTTGGCCCATGGGCGTTGGCCTTCACGCTCGTGGCCTGGGCCGTGCGCGCGGTCACGCTGCGCCGCAATGCGCGGCTGCGCCCGCGCTCCACCCTGCAGTCGGCCACGGGCATTCGCACGCACAAGCTGGTGCAGAAGTCGATGGGCATGTCGGCGGGCTCGTTCAACACGCGCGAGTTCTTCCATGGCGCCTCGCAGCTCGCGCTGCGCCAGGTCAAGTTGGGCTTCCTGCTGCTGGCCTTCGCGCTGCCCGCGCTGCTGCTGGCCTGGGGCCTCGCGAGCGCGGCCGCGCTGCCGTGGCTGCTCGCGGTGCTGGTACAGGCGCCGGGGCTGCTGGCCGAGCGCTGGTTCTTCTTCGCGCAGGCACGGCATCCGCAGAACCTGTACTACCAGGTGGTGTCGTAGGACCGCTGCCCGTCGTCGAAGCCGCTAGGGGTTAGCACGCTGGCCGGATGCCGGGTGGTGATGCAAAAACACGCGTTGCCTTCCGAACGACAGGTTGCCCCCTCCGATGACCGACCACCTGTATTTCTTCAGTGCGAATTCCTACGTCTACGCCTCGCGCAAGGACGACTTCCCCGCCACCTCCAGGCCCCATGCGGTGCTGCTGTTCTCCGTCGACGGCACGCCGCTCACCTTGCGCACGCCGCGGCGCCAGTTCGTGGGCGGTGCGATCGCGGTGGCGCCGCAGACGGTGCGCACGCTGAGCATGTCGAACGCGGGCCTGGTGAGCATCAACCTGCCGCCATCGTCGCCTTTCTTCAGCGCCTTCAGCAGCATCGTGCCGCCGGGCGCGCACGTGCTAGAGCGCAAGGCCTTCAAGCCCTTCGACGGCTTTCTCGCCGGCATGCACGAGGGCGCGCGCAAGCCCGCGCAGGCCGAGGAGATCTTCCGCGACCTGGTCACGATGGCGGTGGAGCAGCTGCCGCGCGCGCAGCGCATCGACACGCGCGTGCTGCAGGTGCTGCGCTACCTCGACGAGGAGCCCGAGGCCTCGCTGGTCGAGCTCGCGCGCGCCTTCGAGCTGTCGCCGCACCGCATGTCGCACCTGATCTCCGATTCGCTCGGGCTGTCGTTCCGGGCCTACCAGGCCTGGCGCAAGCAGGTGCGCGTGTGCAAGCTGCTGTACTCGGGCCGCTCGCTCACCGACATCGCGCACGAGGCGGGCCTGAGCGACTCGGCGCATCTCTCGCACTTCTACCGGCACTGGTACGGGCAGAGCCCGTCGTACTCGCGCGACCGCGAGTCGGTGAAGTTCTTCTCCTGAACGCGCCCACCAAAAAAAGCCGCCGCGGGGCGAAACCCGCGGCGGCTTTCTTCTTCATGGCGGCGCGTTCAGCGCGGCATCTGCTTCGTCGTCACGGTCGAGAAGCCGGTCTTCACGATCGAGGGGATGCCGATGTCGAGGTACTGGTCGGCATCGTCGTACTTCGGCCAGGTCACGCCGACCTTGGCGACGTTGGGATCGGCCGTGGTCGCGAAGCGGGTCCACATGCTCATCACCTCGTCGCTGAGCTTGTAGTCGCGATCGCTCACGCCCGGATCGGGCGGGATGTCGGGGCTCGCGGGCAGCAGCGAGGTGCCGTAGATGCGCCCGACCGTGGCGAGCGAGCCGTACTGGTAGGACACCTCGAGCCCGTGGTAGGCCGCCACGCCTGCATTGGCCCAGTTCACCGGCACGTGCGTGAAGATGTAGGTGTAGATCGGCGACTTCTGCACCTTCACCATCTGCTTGAGGAAGTTGCCGCGCAGCGGGTTCGCCGCCGTGATCTCGGCGCCGCCGTTGCCCACCATGAAGGGCACGTCGCTGTGCTTGTTGTCGAGGATCAGGTTGCCGATGGTGTCGGGCAGCGACCAGTCGTCGACCGTGAAGGCCGTGGTGTAGCCGCTGCCGCTCGCGAACGAGGCCGCGACGATGTCCTGCCACGGCTTCTTGCGCAGCTCGTCGATGTCGGCCGCGCCCACCTTGGCCATCAGCTTCACGCCGAACTGCTCGGTCTGCGCGAGCGGTGTGCCGGCGGTGGTCCAGCCGGCTTCGGCAATGGCGCGGTGGAACAGCCCCTTGGCCAGCGGCGAGGCCACGAGCCAGTTGGTCTTCATGCCGCCGCCCGAGTGGCCCCAGATGGTGACGTTGCCCGGATCGCCGCCGAAGCCCTCGATGTTCGCCTGCACCCACTTGAGCGCCGCGACCAGGTCGAGCTGGCCGTAGTTGCCCGAGGACTTGTGGGCGGACTCGGCCGTGAGCGCCGGATGCGCCATGTAGCCGAGCGCGCCGATGCGGTGCTGCACCGTGACCGACACCACGCCGTGGTTGGGCAGGTTCGGCAGGTTGTCGCTCGCGCGGTTCACCGAGCCGGTGGTGAGGCCGCCGCCATGGAACAGCACCATCACCGGCAGCTTCTCGCCCTTCTTCTTCGCGGGCGTCGTGATGTTGAGGCGCAGCACGTCCTCGCCCATGCCCGATTCGGGCACGGCGTCGTAGACCGGTGACGCGGGGAAGGGCTGGGGCGCCATCTTGCTGTAGCTGGTGGCGGCATAGACACCGTCCCACGCGGCCGGCGGTTGCGGCGGTTTCCAGCGCAGGTTGCCGACCGGCGGCGCGCCGTAGGGGATGCCCTTGTACTGGTGCACCTGCGTGTCGCCTTCGCCGACCGTGCTGCCCGACACCTTGCCCGATGCGGTCTGGATCGGATCGGCATAGGCGTTCGCATCCGCCGCGGGCGGCGGATCGCCCCCATTGCCGCCCGATGCGGGCGGCAGCGGAATGAATCCGCTGCCGCCGCCACCACCGCCGCCGCATGCCACCAGCCCCGCGCTCAATGCGAGGGCCATGAACCACTTCATCCCCGTACCTCTGTCCTGACGTTTCATGTCTCCACACCTGGTTGTTGAGTGAGCTGGCATCGTAGGAACGCAGGTGCGCGCACGCTTGTACCGAGATGCTGTGCTGACGCGGGCGCGACAACAGCAACTCGGTACAAGCGCGAGCGGTGGGAATGTGCTTGCGCGGCGCGCGCCGCGCGGACTTCAGGCCTCGTGGTTCAACGCCAGCCCGGGCGTGGGCCAGTCGTCGATCGCGATCAGCCGCCCGCTGCCCGACAGCGTGACGAAGGCGGTGCGCAGGCCGGGACCGCCGAAGCAGATGTTGGTGGTGTAGCGGTCGGGCAGCGGCAGGTGCTCGACCTGGCCGCCGTCGGGCGCCACGATGCTGATGCCACCATGCAGCAGCGTCGCCACGCAGAGATTGCCGAGCGCATCGACCGCCATCGAGTCGAAGCGCTGGTAGTGACCGCCCGGCGAGGCGCAGAGCATGCGCCCGCCATGCGGCGAGGGCCAGCCGTCCTTGCGCACGCGGCCCGGCGCCACGATGTCGAAGGCCCAGACGCGCGCGCCCTCGGTCTCGGCGTAGTAGAGCGTCTGGCCGTCGGGCGACAGCGCGATGCCGTTGGGCGTCATCACGGGCCGTGCGATCGCATGCGCGGCGGCGCCATCGGCATGGCCGTAGAACAGGCCGCCGCGGTCCATGTCGCGCTCGCGCACCTTGCCGAGGTCGGTGAAGTAGAAGCCGCCATGCGCATCGAACACGATGTCGTTGGGCCCGCACAGCGCGCCGCCCTCGACCGTGTCGCAGAGCCGCTCGGCACGGCCGGTCGCGAGGTTCACGCGCTCGATGCGCCCGCCCGAGTAGTCGTCGGCCTGGCCCACGGGCCGCACGCTGCCGTCGGTCTCGGTGTGCCACTTGAAGCCGCCGTTGTTGCAGACGTAGACCGCGCCGTCGGGGCCGATCGCCGCGCCGTTCGGACTGCCGCCGAGATCGGCCACCACCTGCACCAGGCCATCGGGCCGCACGCGCGTGAGCGTGCCGCGCGCGATCTCCACCAGCAGCACCGAACCGTCGCGCAGGGCGATCGGTCCTTCGGGAAACTGCAGGCCGCTGGCGATTTCTCGGATCTTCATCGGGTGTCTCCTGGCGCGTGGACGTTGGGCCTCAGCGGTTCGAGAGCGCCTTCTGCATGAACACGCTGAGCGGGTCGTCGGTGTAGCTGCCGAAGGGGCCGCGGCGCTCGTAGCCTAGCGAAGCATAGAGGGCGAGGGCTTCGGGTTGAAACGGTCCCGTCTCCAGCAGAAGCAGCTTGCAGCATGCGTCGATGGAGGCGGACTCCAGCGCCTGAAGCAGCTGGCGCGCGATGCCCCGGCCCCGGAAGCCGGGTGCGACATACATGCGCTTGATCTCGCCCTGCGCGGTGTCGAGCACCACCGCGCCGCAACCCATGGCCCGCCCCGTGTCGTCGCGTGCGACGAAGAACAGCACATGGGGCTGCTTCAACGACGCGAGGTCGAGCGCGTGCCGGCTTTCGGGTGGGTAGAGTGTGTCTTGATAGGCATCAAGCTCGGCGATCAGGGCGATCACCTCGGGCTGATCGGGCGACTCGGGCGCAATGGTCATGGACGAAGGCTACCCCACGGCCTTGATGAGCCGGTCGCGCCCCGCCTTCGCGAGCATCGACGCGACGGCGCACGAGGCGAGCCGTGCCGCTTCCGAATCGGCGCGGCTCGTGAGGATCACCGGCACCTTGGTGCCGAGCACGATGCCGGCCGCATAGGCGCCGCCGAGGAAGGTGAGGCTCTTCGCGAGCATGTTGCCGGCATCGAGATCGGGCACGATCAGCACGTTGGCGCGGCCCGCCACGGGCGAGACGATGCCCTTGATGCGCGCGGCCTCGGCGTCGATCGCGTTGTCCATCGCGAGCGGGCCGTCGAGCTGCGCGCCCGTGATCTGGCCGCGGTCGGCCATCTTGCAGAGCACGGCCGCGTCGAGCGTGGAGGGCACCTTGGCGTTGACCGTTTCGGTGGCCGAGAGGATGGCCACGCGCACGGCCGGCATCAGCAGCGCATGCGCGAGGTCGATCGCGTTCTGCACGATGTCGACCTTCTCCTCGAGCGTGGGCGCGATGTTGATCGCCGCGTCGGAAATGACCAGCGGCTGCGCATGGCCGGGCACGTCCATCACGAAGCAATGGCTGATGCGGCGCGAGGTGCGCAGGCCGCCTTCGCGGCGCACCACCGCGCCCATCAGCTCGTCGGTGTGCAGGCTGCCCTTCATCAATGCATCGACCTCGCCGCGCAAGGCCATCGCCACGGCCGCGTCGGCCGCGGCATGGCTGTGCGGCGCATCGACGATGGCAATGCCCGAGAGGTCGATGCCGATCTCGTGCGCCGCCGCTTCGATCTTCGCGCGCGGGCCCACCAGCGTGGGCGCGATCAGCCCCAGGGCGGCCGAGGCGAGCGCCGCCTCGAGCGACACGGCATTGGCCGGATGTACCACCGCCACGCGCAGCGGCGGCAGGCCACGCGCGGTGGCGATCAGGCGGTCGTAGTGGGGATGCGTGGCGGTCGGTGTCGGCGAGCTCATGCGGGGTTCCTTCTTAGCGTGCCGGTGCCGCGGTGGAGCGGCGCACGATCAGTTCGGCCGGCAGCGTGACGCGCGTGGTGCCGGCGTCGACGCCCGCGATCTGCGCCAGCAGCGTGCTGACCGCGGCACGGCCCATGTCGGCCAGCGGCTGGCGCACGGTCGTGAGCGCTGGGTGCACCTGGGCCGCGGCCGCGACGTCGTCGAAGCCCACCACCGAGACGTCCTCGGGGATCCGCAGCCCATGCTCCTGGAACACGCCCATCAAGCCGAAGGCGCTCAGGTCGTTGGCGGCGAACACGGCGCTGGGACGTTGCGGCAGCGCGAGCAGCTGGCGCGCCGCGGTGCGGCCGCCCTCGAAGTCGTACTCGCCGGGCACCACCAGCGCCGGGTCGCGTTCGAGCCCGTGCACCGCGATCGCATCGTCGTAGGCACGGCGCCGCTCGAGCGCCGACTCGAACTTCTCGGCGCCCGCGACGAAGGCGATGCGGCGGTGCCCGAGCTCGGCCAGGTGCTTCATCGCGGCGCGCGCGCCGCCGTAGCTGTCGGACGCGACGCAGGGCAGCTCGCCCGGCTCGCCGGGGCTGTCGATCATCACCACCGGAAAGCGCTCCGCCGCCATCTCGGCCATCGGGTCGAGCCGGTAGGGCAGCAGGACCACCAGCCCTTCCGTGGACTGCCGCAGCAACTGCAGCACTTCGGCCGAGGGAGGCCGCTCGTGCGGGCCGCGCGAATAGACCAGGACCTCGATGCCGGCGGCGGCCGCCGTTTCGACCACGCTGCCGACGATGTCGGCAACGAACGGGTGGTTCAGGCGCGTGGCGATCAGTCCGATGACGCGGGGGCGCGTACCGGACTTGAAGGCCGCCCGGTGGCCCTCGTAGCCGAGCTCGGACGCGACCTTGAGCAAGGCGTCGCGGGTCTGCGACGAAACGCCGGGCTGGTTGTTGATGGCCCGCGAAGCGGTCATGACCGACACGCCGGCTGCCGCCGCGATGTCGGCCAAGGTGATGGTGGTCCGCGCCATGTCCTGGAGGTTGAAGCGTTGTACTCGGGGCATCATAACGTTCGGGTAACGCTCTTATGTAACGTTATTCACGGTTTCGCTATGGATTACATGGTATTTACCAGTATTGAGATAATTAACGTTAACAATATCGTTATGACGTCTGAATCTTCAGGAGTGGGCACGGCAATGAAGCCTCGGTCTTTCGCCGGCGGATGGGCCATTTCCGCCGGCTGCATCTTCGGCTATGTCGCGGCGCAGGGTGCCCCGACCATCACGGCATGGGACATCCAGACCCAGCCGGGCGTTTCGCGGGTGCTGCAGGACGCCGGCAAGCGCTTCGAGAGCAGCCATGCCGGCTACACGGTGCAGCGCTCGCCGATCGCCAACGAGGCCTACAAGGTCAAGTTGAAGATCGCCTTCGGCGCCAACCAGCCGCCGTGCGTGTTCGCCAACTGGGGCGGCGGCCTGCTGCGCGAGTACGTGAAGGCCGGGCAGGTGCTCGACCTCTCGCCCTACCTGGCCCGCGACGAGGCCTTCCGCGCGCGCTTTCTTCCCGGGGCCTTCGACGCCACCACCGTCGACGGCAAGGTCTATGGCCTGCCCGGCGAAGAAACCTCGGCGGCGGTCATCTTCTACAACACCGAACTCTTTCGCCGGCACGGCCTGAAGCCGCCGCGCACCTGGCCCGAGCTGATGGCGCTGGTGGGCACGCTCAAGGGGCTGGGCATCGCGCCCTTCGCGCTGGCCAACAAGTCCAAGTGGCCGGGCTCGATGTACTTCATGTACCTGGTCGACCGCATCGGCGGCCCCGATGCCTTTCGCAAGGCGGCGGCGCGCACGGGCGGGGAGGGCTTCGCCGCGCCGGCCTTCGTCGAGGCCGGCCGCTACCTGCAGGAGCTGGTGCGGGCGGGTGCCTTCGCGCCGGGCTTCAACGGGCTCGACTACGACGCCGGCGCCTCGCGCCGCCTGCTCTATGCGGGCAAGGCCGCGATGACGCTGATGGGCAGCTGGGAGCTCGGCAACATCCAGAACGAGAACCCGGCGTTCCGCAAGAAGGTCGACTTCTTTCCCTTTCCCACCGTGCCGAACGGCAAGGGCGCGGGCGATGCCGTCATCGGTTCGATGGGCACCAACTTCTACAGCGTCTCCAGCGCCTGCAAGTCGCCCGAGGCCGCGTACGCGCTGATCAAGACCATGGTCGACGACGAGGCCGTGCGGGCCCGGCTGGCCAACAGCCGCATGGTGCCGGTCAAGGGACTGCAGCTCGCCGATCCGCTGCTGCAGCGGCTGATGAGCACGGTCGTGAGCGCGCCGTCGGTGCAGCTGTGGTACGACCAGGAACTGCCGCCGCAACTCGCCGAGCTGCACAAGGACACGGTGCAGGCGCTGTTCGGCCTCTCGATGACGCCCGAGCAGGCCGCGCGGAAAATGGAGGCGCTGGCGGCGCGGATGCCGCGCTGAGCACCGGCCCGTGCCCGGACCAGGAGCCTTCATCGTGAGTTCGCGCGTCTCCGTCTTCGCATCGACGCCACGGCGCCGCGCCGCGCTGGCGCGGCGGCTCGCGCCGGTGGTGTTCCTGGCGCCGGCCGTGCTGCTGCTGCTGGTCTTCCTGGTCTATCCGCTGGTCGACAGCTTCCGTCTCTCGCTGTTCGAATGGAACGGCCTGGGCGCCGGCCGCGTCTTCGTCGGCCTGCGCAACTGGATCGAACTGCTGCACGACACGCAGTTCCGGCGCGCGCTGTGCAACAACCTGCTGCTGGCGCTGCTCTCGGTGCTGATCCAGCTGCCGATCGCGCTGGCGCTGGCCTTGCTGCTCGACCGCGCGGGCCGCGGCTCGCAATGGCTGAAGCTGCTCTACTTCCTGCCGCTGCTGTTCTCGAGCGTTGCGCTGGGCGTGGTCTTCAAGAACATCCTCGACCCCAACTTCGGCCCGCTCAACACGCTGCTGCAGGCCATCGGCCTGCCGTGGCTGGCGCAAGACTGGCTCGGCGACACGCGCCTGGCCCTGCTGTCCGTGGCACTCGTGGTCTGCTGGCAGAACATCCCGTTCCACATGATCCTGTTCCTGGCCGGCCTGGCTTCCTTTCCACGCGAGCTCGCCGAGGCCGCGCGCCTCGACGGCGCGCGTCCCTCCAAGGTGTTCTGGACCATCAAGCTGCCCTGGCTGCGCGGCACCATCCGCATCGCCGCGATGCTCGCCGTGATCGGCTCGCTGCGCTACTTCGACCTGGTCTACGTGATGACCGGCGGCGGTCCCGAAGGCGCCTCCGAACTGATGGCGACCTACATGTACCGCACCGTGTTCTCGTCCTACCAGCTCGGCTACGGCAGCACGATCGCCTCGGCGATGTTCCTGGTCGTGACGCTGATCGCCGCCCTCGGGCTGCGCCTGACGCGGCGCTTCTCGACCCCGGTGTGACATCCATGCTTGTTCGCTCCCGTCCGCTGACACTCGGCCTGGTCTGGCTGCTGGCCCTGGTCTGGCTCGCGGTCACGCTGCTGCCGATCGCCTTCATGCTGCTGACCAGCCTCAAGTCGCAGCAGGAGATGTTCTCGGGCAGCCTCTGGGCCTGGCCCGAGCGTTTCGACTGGAGCCACTACCTGTCGGTGCTGCGAGGCGGCTATGCGGGGTATCTGCGAAACAGCCTGCTGGTGGTCGGCGCCTCGGTGCTGCTGATCGTCGCGGCGTCGACGATGGCGGCCTACGCGCTCGCGCGCCTGCGGTTTCGCTTCAACCATGCACTGCTCGGGCTGATCGTCGCCGCGATGGTGGTGCCGCTGCACGTCACGCTGGTGCCCGTCTACCTGATGACGCGCAACCTCGGCCTCTACGACACGCTGTTCGCGCTGATCGGTCCTTACGTCGCCACCAGCCTGCCGGTCTCGATCGTCATCCTGACCGAGTTCATGCGCCAGATCCCGCGCGAACTCGAGGAGGCCGCCGAGATCGACGGCAGCGGTCCGTTCACCATCTTCCGGCAGATCTTCCTGCCCCTGTCCGGCCCTGGCATCGCCACGGTGGCGATCTACAACGGCATCCACCTGTGGACCGAATTCATCTTCGCCTACGTGCTCACCAGCTCGCCCGGCATGCGCACGCTGCCCCTGGCGCTGTGGGACTACCAGGGCGAGTTCTCGTCGAACATCCCCGCGATGCTTGCGGTGGCGACGCTCACCTCGCTGCCCTTGCTGGCCGCCTATGCGGTCGGGCAGGAGCGGATCGTCAAGGGAATGATGGCGGGCGTGCTCAAGGGCTGAGTGAGGCGCGCGATCGGAAGGCTCGCGAGGTCGATGCCGATCTCGTGCATTGCACCACGTCTAAATTTTTTCGATCGATGTGTTGACGACGGAGTAAAGACTATTTACAGTCCGACTCCTTCGCGCGGCAGACCGCGCCTCTTCGATTCCACCCACAGCATCACAGGACCCATCGTGACCACCGCAGCCCGCATTTGCATCGACAGCCTCCGACCCATGCCGGTCCGGCCGCTCGTGCGCGCTCTGCTGGCCGTCACGGTCGCTGCATGGCTGAACGAGAACCACAGATTGCATCCGGGTGGAGGACGCGCTTAGGCGACGACCTCCCAAGCGCTCTTTACCAAGAGGCCCGGACACCGAAAGGTTCCGGGCCTTTTCGTTTTGGGCCTGTGCAACGAACCCTTGACCCATGCAGCGATCGTGCTGCAGCGCATGAAGCCAGGCGGCCCATGCACGCTCCTTAAAAATTCGAAACGACGAGGCGGGGCCGCGATGGCGCGGCCCCTCACCTCGGCAAGCAAGAGAAAACACATTCAGCCTCGGTGACGCAATCGGTAGACGTGTCCGCCTTAGAAGCGGAATTCTGGGAGTTCGAGTCTCCCCCGAGGCACCAAATTTCTCTGGGTGTAGTGTCAATCAGGTAGACGACCTGCCTTGGAAGCAGGAGGCTGCAGGTTCAAATCCTGCCACCCAGACCATCTTCGTTCTTATCGTGCGTGTGTAGCTCAACTGGCAGAGCACTGGTCTCCAAAACCAGCGGTTGAGGGTTCGATTCCTTCCGCGCGCGCCACCTCGTTTTTTCTTTCTGCGTCTCGTTCGTCTAGCGGTGAGGACGCCGGACTTTCACTCCGGAAATCGCGGGTTCGAATCCCGCACGAGATGCCATCCTCATCCCGCGTTAGCTCAATGGATCAGAGCACCTGCCTACGAAGCAGGGGGTTGCACGTTCGAGTCGTGCACGTGGGGCCATTCTTTTTTCCCCGGTAGCTCAGCTGGTAGATGCGGCGCACTGTTAATGCGCAGGTCACACGTTCGAACCGTGTTCGGGGAGCCATCTTGCGGCGGGCGCGCATCACCACTCGTACCCCACGCCCACGCCCAGGCTGGTCTTCTTGCCGCTGAAGCCGCCATTGACCTTGTAGACCCAGTTGCCGTCCTTGGTGCGGTACGAGTAGCCGAAGGCCAGCGCACCGTAGCCCGAGTAGGAGCCCACGCCCAGCGACATCAGGTTCTTGCCGGGCGTCATGGCCTGCGGCAGGCTGCTCATCGCACTCGCGATGGCCACGCCGCTGTAGGCGATTCCCGCGGTCTCGGTCACCTGGTTCTGTACCTGCGAGAGCTGCTGCAGGTTCACCGCATCGCCCGGCAGCACGCCCGGCGCCACGTTGCCGATGCGCGTGCCACCCGGCGCCTGGCCGCCACCCAGCGTGATCTCGTTGTAGTTGACCGAGCCGTCGGGGTGGGTCGCGTATTGCACGCTGCCGGCCTTCACTGCATGGGCCGTGGCCTTGAGCTGCGCCACGTTGGTGGCGTCGCTGTCGGCCGTGCCCGCGGCCACGCCGGTGATCTGGCGGAACTGGCCCCTGGCTGCGTCGCCGACCGAGACCGCCGCCTGCGTGCTCGTGGTGGCCCGGATTGCCGCCGCCTGTTCGGGCGTGGCGCTCGGTGGCACATAGCCGGCCACGCCCGCCGCGGTGGAGGCGACCGAGCCCGCACCCAGCGCCACGCCGCCGGACTGCCGCACCACCGCGCCGAAGCCGATGGCCGTGCCTTGGGATCCGGCTTGCGCGCCCTGGCCCATGGCCACGCCGCCGTCGCCGGCCTGGGTGTCGGTACCGATCGCCACCGCGTTCCTGCCCGTGGCCTGCGCACCAAAGCCGATCGCCACCGCGCCCTCGGCCATGGCCTTCGCGCCGTTGCCCGCCGCGAAGGCGTTGTCGCCCTTCGCGATCGACCGCGGCCCGATCGCTACCGACTCCTGGCCGATGGCCTGGGAATCGTCAGCGGCCGAGTTGGCGTGGAAGTACTTCGTGCCGGTGTTGTAGATGTGGGTGATGTTGCTGTTGGCCGTGCTGAGCCCCGTCGACAGGCTGCCGATGCCGCTGACCGAAGTGCCGACGCTCGTCGACAGGCTGTTGAGATTGCTGTTCGTCGTGCTCAGTCCGGTCGACAGGCTCGCGATGCTGCTGGTGGCGGTGCTCAGGCCGGTCGATGTGGATGTCGAGAGGCTGTTGACGTTGCTGGTGACGGTGCTCAGGCCGGTCGATGTGGATGTCGAGAGGCTGTTGATGTTGCTGGTGACGGTACTCAGGCCGGTCGATGTGGACGTCGAGAGGCTGTTGACGTTGCTGGTGACGGTGCTCAGGCCGGTCGATGTGGACGTCGAGAGGCTGTTGACGTTGCTGGTGACGGTGCTCAGGCCGGTCGATGTGGACGTCGAGAGGCTGTTGACGTTGCTGGTGACGGTGCTCAGGCCGGTGGATGTGGATGTCGAGAGGCTGTTGATGCTGCTGGTGACAGTGCTCAAGCCGGTCGATGTAGATGTCGACAGGCTTCCGATGCTGCTGTTGGCTGTGCTCAGGCCGACCGAGAGGCTGCCGATGCCGCTGCTGACGGTGCTCAGGCCGATCGACAGACTGCTGATGGAACTGGTAGCGGTGCTCAGACCCGTGGAGGTCGACGTGGAGAGGCTGTCGATGCTGCTCGTCGCAGTACTCAAACCAGTGGATGTCGAGGTCGACAGGCTGTTGATACTGCTGGTTGCTTTACTCAAACCAGTCGACGTGGATGTCGAGAGGCTGTTGATGTTGCTGGTGACGGTGCTCAGGCCGGTCGATGTGGATGTCGAGAGGCTGTTGATGTTGCTGGTGACGGTGCTCAGGCCGGTCGATGTAGACGTCGAGAGGCTATTGACGTTGCTGGTGACAGTGCTCAAGCCGGTCGATGTGGATGTCGACAGGCTCCCGATGCTGCTGTTGGCGGTGCTCAGGCCGATCGACAGACTGCTGATGGAGCTGGTGGCGGTGCTCAGACCCGTGGAGGTCGACGTGGACAGGCTGTCGATGCTGCTCGTTGCGGCGAAGAACTGTGAGCCATTGATGGCGTCCGTGCTCTCGGCAGTCACGCGCCCGGCTGCGACGTTGATGATCTGGCGCTCGGCGTCCGGCGCGCCCACCGACACCACGCTGGCCGGTGCGACTCCCTTGAAGCCGTAGTACCTGCCGCCAATGGTCATGCCGCTCGTCGGATGGGAGGCAGCGGTCATGGAGCCTGCGCCCAGCGCGACGTCGCCCGGGTTCATGGCGTGGGACCGGTTGCCGATCGCCACACTGTCGTCGCCGCGCGAAACCGCGTTGGGCCCGATGGCGATGCTGTCGGCGCCGATGGCCTGGCTGTCGGGATCGGTGCTGTTGGCGTGAAAGTACTTGGTGCCGGTGTTGTAGATGTTGTCGACCGATGCGCTCAGGCTGCTGACGCTGCTGTTGGTACTGCTCAGGCTGGTGGACAGGCTGCCGATGCCGCTCATCGCTGTGCTGAGGCCGGACGAGGTCGAGGTCGAGAGACTACCGACGGCGCTGTGGGTCGTACTCAGCCCACTGGACAGGCTCGTGATATTGCTGGTCGCCGTACTGAGTCCCGTCGAAGAAGAGGTCGACAGGCTTGCGATGCTGCTCGTTGCGGTGCTCAAGCCTGTAGAGGTCGAGGTCGAGAGACTGCCGACGGCGCTGTGGGTCGTACTCAGCCCGCTGGACAGGCTCGCGATGTTGCTGGTCGCCGTACTGAGGCCCGTCGAGGTGGACGTCGACAGGCTTGCGACGCTGCTCGTCGTGGTGCTCAAGCCTGTAGAGGTCGAGGTTGAGAGACTGCCGACGGCGCTATGGGCAGTACTCAGCCCGCTCGACAGGCTCACGATATTGCTGGTCGCGGTGCTGAGGCCCGTCGAGGTGGACGTCGACAGGCTTGCGATGCCGCTCGTTGCGGTGCTCAGGCCTGTAGAGGTCGAGGTCGAGAGACTGTCGACGGCGCTATGGGCAGTACTCAGCCCGCTGGACAGGCTCGCGATATTGCTGGTCGCGGTACTGAGACCCGTCGAAGAGGAGGTCGACAGGCTTTCGATGCTGCTCGTCGCGGTACTCAGGCCCGTGGAGCTCGAGGTCGAAAGACTGCCGACGGCACTATGGGTCGTGCTCAGCCCGCTGGACAGGCTCGTGATATGGCTGGTCGCGGTACTGAGTCCCGTCGAAGCAGACGTTGACAAGCTACCGATGCTGCTCGTCGCTGTGCTCAGGCCCGTCGACATGGACGTCGAAAGCAAACTCACACCGGCCGAAAGCGAAAACGTCGCCGTGGAAAGCTGGCTCACGTTGACGGCATCCGTCGCGTCTCCGCCGGCCGCCACATGCGTGATGCGCCGTTCGCTGCCGGGCGCTCCCACCGAGACCTCCCCTATGGGCGTGACGCCGGCGATGTTCGCCGCGGCAAAGGGCCGATAGGCGGCGACGCCCTGCAGCGCGTCCAAGGAACTGGCAGTCCTGCTCGACGAGCCCAGCGCCACGCTGTCGTTATAGACCGCGCTGGCACCGCGCCCGATCGCGACGCCCGAGGCCGCCGACGCGATGGCCTGGCCGCCGATGGCAATGGCATCCGCGGCAGTGGCCTGCGCGCCCTTGGTTGCGTTGCTGCCAATTGCCACGGCGCCGTCGCCGGATGCGGTCGTCGAATCCGCCACGGACAGTGACAACGCATCCTTGCTAGCCGATCCGCCGATCGCGACGGCATTCTTCGCGGCCGCGTTGCTGCCATAGCCCATCGCGATGCTCGAGATGCCGGTTGCGCTCGATTCGAGCCCGAAGGCCGTGCTCCACTGTCCGGCTTTGCTGAGGAAACCGAATGCCGAGCCTCCCTTGCCCGTGACTTGCGCGAACGCCCCGTAGGCAGTCACCGCAGGAACGCCGCTCCCCGAAGCCATGCAGCCGGCAACGAGCGAGTAAGTGCCCGAACCGTCCGTCGCCGGACCTCCGCGCGCCGGCCCGTCCTGGGTCCCACCCGGATTCACTCGGCCTATGGTGCCGTTGGCGGTCGTTTCGCAGCCAGTGCTGTATATGGAGGTGATGACGTTGGCGGGCGCGGGACTTGGCCATCCGTGCAGCAACGCGAACACCGCGGCCGGCACCGCCAGCAGATGGAACGCCGAGGCCGTCGCGGCGCTGCCGCGCTTGCCGCGCGCCGACGAAATCTCCGACACCGCAACCCACGCCCCCAACGCCTCATTCCAAAGCGACCGATATGACTTGTTCATGAATCCACTCCCACCTCGCGCACGAAGCTTTTCTTGATGATGTGAAGCGCCCAGCCTTCCTGGCGATCGCTCCTGGAATTCACGCTGCGCGCACGACGCTCAGCGTGTGGCCGTTGCACGGCGGCTATGGCACGGCGGCCAGGCGAGGTCGCGGCAGATGCGCAGCGGATGGCTGCGCCTTGGGGCGGATGTCGCGTGTGCGCCTGGCGATGAGTTCCGGGTGTTCGCATGGCCCGGTGGTCGACATGCGCCGAGGCCTGGCACCCACTTCGATCCAGCAGGCGAAGACCGACCGGCCATCGACGATCTGTGGCGGTGCGGCGCGCTGTGCCTGGAAGCCGTAGCGGCGAAGCAGGCGCTCGATGCCCAGCGGCGACACGGTGATCAGCCGCCGGATGCCGTGCCGCGCGGCTTCGGCCAGTACCGCTTCGAGCAAGTCGATGACGATCGCGGAAGCGAACTGCGAGAGCGCGTCGCCGTCGCGCGCGAGGAAATCGGTGGCCGCGAAGCGCGAGAGCTCCCAGACCAGCGGGTCGCGCGGAGGCTGGGCGCCGCCCATCAGTTGGGGAAAGACCTCGCCCAGGAGGTAGGGATGCTCGGTCGGCAGCAGGCGTGCCGTGCCCACGATCTCGCCCGAAGCGCCGCGAGCCGCGACATAGAGGGTCTCGGCATGGTCGAACTGGTCGAGTTCCAAGCCATCCCGAGCGCTGAGCTTCCAGCCCAGTTTTTCGACAAAGACCCGGTGGCGATATCTCGCAATAGCCACCATGACGTCGGGCGCGAGTGCGCCCGGCTTTCCAGTCAGAATTTCCACGATGCCCGCTCCCCGCAAAAAGTTGTGCAATTCCAACTTGGGGGGAAATTAGGCGTAACTACCAAAATTAGTGGTTTTCGACCAATGAGGGTAACGGGGGCGTAATTCGTGACGAATGAATCAGGTTCAAACGGGAATTGAGTCGAAAGTGTTCGTGAGGCACTGGGATAAAAACCCCGAAAGCTCAATTCATTTTTGAGAAATTATCAGAAAACAAGTATTTCTATTTGGGTTGCAATCATTTCGTAGTGCTCTGTTCTGGTGCGAGCTTCGACCGACACAGGGCCTCTGGCTTCGGGAGAGAAGCGTCGAGGCTGACTGGAAGTTTTCCTCGTTGGAGAAAAAACCACGTCTCGCCCGCTCTTGCTCCGCGAAATAGACAACTAAGTTGCAAACGATTCTCTTTTGGCGCTCCTCCCATGGCACCGGACAAACCGAAAGACGAAGATTTGGAAATTCGATCTCGTTGGGAAACGGCTAAAAAAAGAGCACCACTATGGATGCATGGATTGAAGAGCATTCGGAGGAATTGCTGCGGGCGCGCGACAAGGACGCCGCATTCACGCAAATCCTCGCGGCGGCAAGAGACCTGGGGTTCGACCATTGCGCGTATGGCCTGCGATGGCCATTGCCAATTGCAAAACCCCGATTCCTGCTGATCAGCAACTATCCGGCAGGGTGGCGCGAACAGTACGAAGCCGCTGGCTATCTGGCGATCGATCCCACCGTGTCGCATGGCCGCCGATCGCAGAATCCGCTGATCTGGAGGGACGAGGTGTTTGCCGGTGCGCCGGAGTTGTGGGAGGGCGCGCGTTCCTTCGGGCTGGCCGTGGGCTGGGCGCAATCGAACTTCGATGCCAGCGGCGTGGTGGGCATGCTGAGCCTTGCGCGCGCGGGCGAGCCGATCACCGGCAGCGAGTTGCAGGCCAAGGAACTGCGCATGCGCTACCTGGTCTGCGCCTCGCACCATGTGCTGTCGCGCATGCTCTCGTCGCGCAGCGAAAGAGGGCCCGAGGTTTTTCTGACCAAGCGCGAGATCGAGATCCTCAAGTGGCTGGCCGACGGCAAGTCCTCTCGGGAGATCTCGGACATCCTCCACATCGCCTTCGACACCGTGAACTTCCACGTGAAGAACGTCATCACGAAGTTCGGCACGCCCAACAAGACCGCCGCGGTGGTCCGTGCGGTCTTGATGGGCCTCGTGGACTAGCGGGCGGTCAACCCGCCACGCGATAGACCGGCTCGCGCACCAGCGCCCGTGCCACCCGCCACGCCATCCACAGCAGCGCGATCGGCAGCACCACGGTCTGCAGCGCGAACAGCGCGATCAGCTTCACGATGCGCTCGGCCCAGTCCGAGGCCGAGCGGATGATCTGGTCGTAGGTGGCCTTGAGGTTCGGCAGCTTCGGCAGCCAGCGCTCGATGCGTTCCTTCCAGCCCTCCTGCGCATTCGGCTGCGCCTCCTGCGCGGTGTCGACCACGGCGGCCGGCGACTTCTCGATCAGCGCGAGCGCCGACTGGTACTCGTCGGCCATGAAGACGCGGTACAGCCCCTCGTTGGCCATGGCCGACAGCGGCACCGCGAAGCGCACCAGCAGCAGCCCGATCAGCAGCGACTGCAGCCAGCGCGGCGAACGGCCGCTGTGCCAGCGCCAGGCAATCCATGCCAGCGCCACCGCGCAGACCAGCACCGACATGTAAGCATGCGCGCCGATCTTCAGCAGCACGAGCTGGATGCCGAAGGACACGCTGGCCGCCAGCATGATGGCCGCGAACTGTTCGATCAGTTCGTTGAGCGGCTTGAGCGCCTGGCCCGGCGCAAGGCTCACGCCGATGCCGCCGGGCGTGGCGTCGACCTGCGTGCCCTGTGCCACCGACACCACCGCGCCAAGTGCGCGTGCCGCGGCGAAGGTGGTCAGGGCGCGCTTGAGTCCGTCCTCGACCTGCGCGCGCGCGGGCGTGTCGATCGGCGCGACCCAGCAGCCCAGAAACACCACGAGGGCGACGGCGAGAAGGTAGAAGCGCTGCAGCGGTCGGTTGGAGGTGGTGGTGCTGTTCATGGCTCGTGGTCGGATGCGTGCGCGCGGTCGCGTGAAGGGCCGCGGCGGCCTTCTGGCATTCTCGCGGCGCTCGGTCGCCGCTCGAAAGAATCCCGCATGGCGGGGTCGGTCGGGGTGTGCGTTCGACGCCGCCCCGGGTTTCTTGTTCCCTTCGGAGTCCTCTTCATGACAACCACCGTTCAACCCCGCAAGATCGTCGTGCTCTCGGGCTCGGGCGTGAGCGCCGAAAGCGGCCTGCCCACCTTCCGCGATGCCAAGGGCCTGTGGAACAACCATCCGTGGCAGGAGCTCGCGAGTCCCGAGGGCTGGCAGCGCCATCCCCAGACCGTGCAGGCCTTCTACAACGAGCGCCGCCAGAAGGCCTGGGCGGCTCAGCCCAATGCGGCGCACGCGGCCATCGCCTCGCTCGAGCCGGCCTACGAGGTGGTCATCGTCACGCAGAACGTCGATGCGCTGCACGAGCGCGCCGGCTCCACGCAGGTGCTGCACATCCACGGCGAGCTCGCCTATGCGCGCGGCACCTCGGAGCGGCGTCATCGCTACCGCATCGACGGCGCGGCGATCGAGATGGGCCAGCTGTGCGAAGACGGCACGCAGCTGCGGCCCGACATCGTGTGGTTCGGCGAATCGGTGCAGCACTTCGACGAGGCGCTGATGCACGTCACCACCGCCGCGCGCGTGCTGGTGGTGGGCACCTCGCTCGCGGTGCAGCCGGCCGCCTCGCTCGCGCGGTACGCGCACGCGAGTGCCGAGAAGGTGCTGGTGTCGCTCGAGATGGAGGAGGTGCCGCGCGGCTTCGCCTTCATGCGCGGCAGGGCGACCGAGCAGGTGCCGACGCTCGTCGCGCGATGGCTCGCGGAAGCGGAACGAGCCGGCACCTAGCGTGCGCCAACGCAGGCCCGTCATCGTGAGATGACGGGCTTTTTTGTGTCGCCTTGTTTCGGCCTTCGCGCCCAGAGCCCTTGAAAGAACCGATTGTTCCTAAGGTTCCGGGCGCGTAGTGCTTTTTTCGCCGTGACCTTCTGCACTGGCGAGCCCATCGCGCATCACCTACCTTCCAGGCGGTTTCAACGCAACACGGGAGCAGCTCATGGCGGTAGACATGTTCATGCGCGTCGAAGGCGCGAATGGCGAATCGAAGGACGCGAACCACAAGGACTGGACGGACATCAAGTCCTTCGCATGGGGCGCGACCCAGCCCGGCAACATGGTCAGCGGTGGCGGCGGTGGCGTGGGCAAGGCCAGCTTCAACGACCTGCAGGTGCTCGCGCGCATCGACAAGGCGGCACCGGCCGTGCTGAAGAACTGCGCCAGCGGCAAGCACCTGGGCAAGATCGAAGTGTCGGTCTGCAAGGCCGGCGGCTCGCAGATCGAATACACGCGCGTGACGCTCGAGGAGGTGCTGGTCACCTCGGTGCAGTACACGGCCGAGCAGGGCAGCGACGCAGTGTTCGTGCAGTACGCGTTCCAGGCTGCCAAGGTCAAGCAGCAGTACTGGGAACAGACCGACAAGGGCGGCAAGGGCGCCGAAACCCAGCTCGGCTGGAACATCAAGGAAAACAGGGAAGCCTGAGCACCGCGTGTGCAGGCCGGCGTGCGATGCGCGCCGGCTCGTGCGCGCCCGTGCGTTGCATCCGCTTCGTCGCTGAGTCCCCGGCCCCATGACCCGCAGCTTCATCGCCCACAGCGCGCTGGGCGAGCGCCTCAAGTTCCGTTCGATGACGGGGCAGGAGCGCATCTCCACGCTGTTCGAATCGCGCGTGCGGCTGGTCAGCGAGCTGCCCGGCATCTCGGCCAGGCAGATGCTCGGCGAGGACATGACGATCGAGGTCAACCTCGCGACCGAGCTCGGCGGCGCGGGCCAGCGCTTCATCAGCGGGCAGGTCACGCGCTTCGCGCGCGTGGGCAAGGACGACGGCGACATGCATGTCTACGAAGCCCAGCTGCGCCCCTGGCTCTGGTATTCCACGCGGCGCTCGGACTTCAAGATCTTCCAGTTCAAGACCGTGCCCGACATCGTGCAGGAGGTGCTCGCGCCTTACGGCTTCGGCATCGATGCGCGGCTGAGCGGCAGCTACCGCAGCTGGGACTACTGCGTGCAGTACGGCGAGACCGACTTCGATTTCGTGAGCCGGCTCATGGAGTCCGAGGGCATCTACTACTTCTTCGCGCATGCGAGGGGCAGCCACCAGCTCGTGCTGTGCGACGGCCCGGGCTCGCATGCGCCGCTGCCCGCCGGTCCGGTGAAGGTGCCGTACCACGCGGGCGTGCTCGCGGCGCAGATCCTCGAGCAGGACTTCATCGACAGCTGGCATCACGCCGAGGACATCGCCTCGGGCCATTTCGCGACCGACGACTACGACTTCAGGAAGCCCCACGCCGAGATCGACACGCTGCGCCGCCAGCCCGCGGGCCACAGCCGCGACAGCTACGAGATCTACGACTGGCCCGGCGGCTACACCGAACTGGGCGACGGCGAGAACTACGCGCGGCTGCGGCTCGAGCAGCAGACCGGCCGGCGCGAATCGATCGAGGCCGAAGGCAACCTGCGCCACATCGCGCCCGGCTACCTGTTCGACCTCGCGCGCCATCCGAACGCCGAGGACAACCGCCGCTATCTGATCGAGGCCGCGAGCCACGACTTCCAGGAGAACGCGCTGCGCGTGGCCGCCGCCGGTGCCGCCTACGGCGAATCGACCAGCAGCACCAGCTACCGCCAGGCCTTCGCGGTGGTGCCCGACAGCGCCCTGTACCGCGTGCCGCGCCTCACGCCGCGCCCGCGCACCACCGGCCCGCAGACCGCCGTGGTGGTGGGCCCCGCGGGCGAGGAGGTCCACACCGACGAGTACGGCCGCATCAAGGTGCAGTTCCACTGGGACCGCTACGGCCAGCGCGACGAGAACGCCTCGTGCTGGATCCGCGTTTCGCAGACCTGGGCCGGCGGTGGCTACGGCAGCATGCAGATCCCGCGCATCGGCCAGGAGGTGATCGTCGACTTCCTCAACGGCGATCCCAACCATCCGATCGTCACGGGCTGCGTCTACAACGCCGCGCAGATGCCGGCCTGGGAGCTGCCGCGCCACAAGACGCAGTCGGGCATCCAGACCCACTGGAGCAAGGGCGGTGGCGGCAAGCACATGCTGCGCTTCGAGGACAAGCGCGGCAGCGAGCACATCGAGCTCTCGACCGACCACGGCGCCACCCACCTGCACATGGGCTACCTGATGAACCAGGGCTCGGAGGTGCAGCGCAGCTACGGCTTCGAGCTGCGCACCAACGAGTGGGGTTCGATCCGCGCCGACAAGGGCCTGCTGCTGACCACCTACACGCAGGACTTCACGCAGCGCGTGTCGCGCGACAACCCCGACGGCCACGAACACATGGGCGCCGCGCTCGCGCAGAGCGGCGCGCTGATGCAGTCGGCCGGGCAGGCCATCGCCGCCACCAAGGCGCTGGTCGGCGCCATGGCCAAGGGCAAGGGCCAGCAGCTCATGGGGCTGGCGCAGGGCGTGCAGTCGCTGGCCGGCGCGGCGCAGGCGGTGAGCGCGCTGACGGGGGGCGATGCCTCCGACGAGGCCGGCGTCTCGGGCGATGCCGACCCCGCCATGGCCGATGCGCAGCGCATGCTCGACCTCTCGCGCAGGATCGACAAGCCCGTGGTCTCGATCGTGAGCCCCGAGGGCCAGACCATGATCAGCCCCAAGCCCATCGTCGTGAGCTCGGGCCAGAGCGTGTCGATGCGCTCGCAGTCGGCCATGACGCTCACCACCGGCGCCCAGCTCACGCAGCTGGTGGCGGGCGGCATGCTGACGCAGGTGGCCAAGGGCGGGCAGGTCAACGTGGTCTCGGGCGGCGACATCGTCTCGCATGCGAGCGAGGGCGCGATCAACCTCGTCGCCAAGACCGATGCCTCTGTGACCTCGACCGAGAGCAACGCCAACCTCGTGGGCCGCAAGTCGGTGCTGGTGCAGGCGGTGGACCAGGACGTGTTCGTGATGGGCAAGACCAGCATCTCGCTGATCTGCGGCAAGTCGTCGATCGTGCTGCTCGAGGACGGGACGATCCGCATCAGCGGCGTGAAGGGGCTGGTGAACTTCACGGAGGATCTGGATCAGCGGGGCGGGAAGATCTTTCTGAACTGCGAGGCGCCGGTGGGTGCGGCGCCGCCCGAATCGGAGGAAGAAACCGTCTCCGCGCCGGCCGTGCCGGGCGCCGCCGCGCCGGCGGCACCGCCACCCGGCACCAAGGTCGCGAAGCCGGCCTTCGCGCCGGCAGTGGCCGAGGAACCGCCGGCCACCGCCGCCACCCTCGCGGTGCCGAACTCGCCGAGCATGTCGCCCGCGCAGGTGAACCTCGGCGAGCTCAACGGCGACTTCACCCACCGCTGGAACAAGAGCTTTCCCAACGGCGTGCCGACCGAGCAAGCCAACACGCTGGTGGCGAACGGGAAGGGCGAGCTCTCGCTCGCCAATCCGGTGTCGGGCACGTCCGCGCACGCAGCGCCCGACCTCGACGTGTCGCGCAACCAAGAGGTGCTGGGCGTCTTCCATTCGCATCCCCAGATCGCCAACAACACCGTCTACACCGGCGTCTCGCTGAGCGGCGGCGACGCGGGCTACCTGATCAACACGCAGCAGAACGTGATCGTGGCCCAGAGCGGCGCCGACCAGTTCATGTACATGCGCACCGCCCAGACGCCCGCCAACATCAACAGCGACCTGCTCAACAAGGCACAGAACGCGCGGATCAACGAACTGGTGAACCAGCCCTCGGCCAGCCCCATGAGCTATCCCACCGCGACGCGCATCGCCGCGCGCGAGACGGCCGAGAAGCTGAATCTGGCCTACTACCAAGGCAACGGCGGCGTGCTCAACCGCGTGTGGCCCTGACACGCATGAATGCAGCGAGCGACCACCCCATGCCCAACGACGAAACCCTTGCCATCGAGGCCGAAGCCCTGCTGCGCGCCGCCGACGAAGCCATCGCGCGGCAGGACTGGTCCGCCGCCGGTCGCCAGATCGACCGCGCGCTGCAGCTCGTTGGCGACCACTACCTCTCGCCGCGCGCCATCGACTCGAGCGGCCAGACACTGGTGCTCGCCGACATCGAGGCCGCGCAGGGCCGCGAGTCGTCGGCCATCGCGGTGCGGCGCGGCGTGCTGCATTCGCGCATCGTGCAGCTGCGCGAGAAGCTGCGGCCGCCATCGACTCCGTCGACCTTCCCCATTCCTGGCCCTTCGCGCTGAAGCGGCCCGCACACTCATGCGCTATCACATCCAAGAAGGCCACTTTGACCTCCCCGACGACGGCCGCATCGACCGCTCGATGAACGTGCTCGCGATGCCCGACGGCAGCGGCGTCACCTTCATCGTGAGCCGCGACGCATTGCGCGCGCGGGAGACCCTGGCCGCCTTCGTCGAACGCCAGATGAACGACCTCAAGCGCCAAGTGAGCCAGCTGCAGGAGACCTCGCGCAACCCCATCGGCGTGGGCCCCGCCATGCGCAGCCTGGCCGCCATCGAGATCGTCACCCGCTTCAAGCAGAACGGCCAGGCGCTGCACCAGCGGCAGGCTGCCTTTCAGCTGCGCGACGGCCGCGCGGTGCTGATCCTCACCGCGAGCAGCCCCGAGCCCTTCGGCGAGAACGAGCTCGCGCTGTGGCAGCGCACGCTCGCGAGCTTCCAGCCCAGGGACTGACGCGGCACCGCGCCTGCGTGCCTCGCCATCGACCATGCCCGGCCAACCCGCAGCGCGCCTGCACGACCCCATCGCCCACACCAACGCGCATGCGCGCTTCTGGGCCAGGTTCGCCGGCGGGCTGATCGGCGGCATCGCCGTGGGCTTCGCGGCCGGCGTGGCCGTGGCGGCCGTGGTCGGCACCGGCGGGCTCGCGGGGCCGCTGGTGGCGGGCGCGGTGGTGGTCGGCGCGCGCATGGCCGGCGGCTACGTGGGTGCGAGCCTCGGCGAATCGATCGCCGATGCGCTGGTGCCCGAGACGCTCACCGTGACCGGCGCCATCACCAGCGCCTCGTCGGACGTGTTCGTCAACAGCAAGGCCGTGGGCGCGGCGCGCGCCTCGCCCGACATTCCGATGGACACCGTGAGCTGCTCGCGCGACTCGCCGCAGATCCTGCTGGCCGAGGGAGCCGAGACCGTGTTCATCAACCGCGGCGTGGCCTCGCGCAAGGACGACCACACCGAGTGCGGCGCCAAGGTCAGCGAAGGCTCGCCCAATGTCTTCATCGGCGGGCCGACCGCGCGCGTGCGCGAGGTGGCCGACGAGGTGCCGCTGATCTCGCGCATCGCCGTGACCGTGTTCAACCTCGTGATGATCTACAAGGGCCTGCGCTGCCTGCCGAAGCTCGCGCGCCAGGGCCGCAAGGCGCTGCCCTGCCTGATCGAGGGCGCCATCGGCGTGGGCATGGGCATCCACGGCCTGGTGAGCTCCTTCGGCAACCCGGTGCATGCGGCCACGGGCGGCAAGTTCCTCGGCGGCGAGGCCGAGCTCGACTTCCGCCTGCCGGGCGCGCTGCCCATCGAATGGCAGCGTTTCTACAGCAGCCACGACCTGCGGCGCGACGGCGCGCTGGGGCAGGGCTGGAACCTGCCCTATGGCTCGCAACTGCGGCTCGATAGGGGCGCCACGGGCGAGCCCGTGGTGGTGCTGATCGACACGCAGGGGCGCGAGGTCGAGCTGCCCGATCTCGAGGCGGGCTCGCGCCAGCTGTTCCTGCGCGAGGGGCTGGACCTCTGCCGCAGCGAGGGCGGCCATTACTTCATCCACGTGCCGGGCGGGCTCTTCTACCTGTTCGAGGCGCCCGCCGACGCAGCGCGCAACGGCCAGTTGCTGAAGCTCGCGCGCGTGGAAGACCGCAACGGCAACTTCATCGACCTGCGCCACGATGCGCGGGGCCGCCTCGTCGCGATGACCGACGGCACCGGTCGCCTGCTCGCGCTCGACTACATGGGCGAGAGCCCGCGGCTCGATGCCGTGCGCATTGCCGTCGGCGCGCCGGGCGAATCGCCGGGCCTGCTGGTGCGCTACCGCCACGATGACCACGGCCGCCTGGCCGAGGTGACCGACCGCAACGGCGTGGTGGCGCGGCGCTTCGCGTACGACGCGCAGGGCCTCATGTGCCTGCATGCCGACGCCGCCGGCCGCGAGTGCCGCTACGAATGGACCGGCACCGGTGCCGAGGCCCGCGTGGCGCGCCACTGGACCAGCGACGGCGAGCGCCACGAGGTCCGCTACCTGCGGCTGCGGCCCGACGACGCGCCGCCGCTCGACGACCCCGGCGTGGCCGTCGGCGAGACCCACGTCATTGACCAGCTCGGCCGTGGCTTCACCTGGCAGTGGAACGACGAGCACCAGATCCTCGGCTACACCAATGCCGAGGGCCAGTACTGGCGCGCCCGCTACAACGCGCTGCGCCAGCTCGTCGCCATCACCGAGCCCGACGGCGCCACCACGCGCTGCGACTACGACGCGCAGGGCTTCCCCAGCAGCCGCACCGACGCACTGGGCCGCACCCGCGGCACCGGCTGGACCGACTTCGGCCTGCCCTGGCGCGAAACCGAGGCCGACGGCAGCGCCCACGTCTACGCCTACAGCGACGAGGGCAACCTCGTGCGCGAGACCGATCCGCTGGGCCGGACCCGCAGCTACAGCCACGACCGGCGCGGCCTGCCCATCCTCGTGACCGATGCGCACGGCGGCCACAACCGCCTGCGCTGGAACGAGCGCGCGCTGCTCGTCGCCTTCATCGACTGCTCGGGCAAGACCACGCGCTACGACTACGACGGCTGGGGCCACCTGAAGACCGTGACCGATGCCGCCGGCCAGCAGACCCGGCTCACGCACGACGCCATGGGCCGGCTGCTTGGGGTGTCGCTGCCCGACGGCAGCCACCAGGGCTTCGAGCGCGACGCCGCCGGCCGCCTGGTCGGCGCCACCGATGCGCTGAGCCGCGCCACCCGCTTCGCGCTCGATGCGCGCGGCGAGCCGCTGTGGCGCCAGGACGCCGAGGGCCGGTGCTTCGCCTGGCAGCGCGACAGCGCGGGGCGGCTGCAGGCGCTGGTCAACGAGAACGGCCTGCGCTTCGAGTTCGTGCGCGACCGCGCCGACCGCATCGTGGAGGAGCGCCGCGTGGGCGGCACGCGCGTGCGCATCGCCTACGACGCCAATGGCCGGCCCGTGGCCATCACGCACTTTCCGGGCATCGGCGACGACGACCTGAAGCCGCGCGATGCCGGTGCACAGGGCGAGGCCTCGCCGCAGGGCGCGCAGCCGCTGCGCACCGAGCTCGTTCGCGATGCCGTCGGCCGGTTGATCGAGAAGCGCACCGCGAGCCACCACTACCGCTATCGCTACGACCTGCGCGACCGCCTCGTGGAGGCGCTGAAGCTCGAGGTGAAGGGCACTGGCGACGCCATCGCGTTGCAGCCGCTGCATCGCACACGCTTCGGCTACGACCTGCTCGGCCAGTTGACGAGCGAGACCGCCATCGACGAGCGCACCGGCGAGCAACACACGCTGCGGCACGAGCACGACGCGCTCGGCAACCGCACGCGCACCGTGCTGCCCGCGCTCGCGGGCGACCGCGACACCGTGCGCGCCTTCAACTACCTGCACTACGGCTCAGGCCACCTGCACCAGGTCAACGTCTCGCGCCAGCACGGCGACGCGCCGGCGCTGCACCAGCTCGTGAGCGACATCGAGCGCGACGAACTGCACCGCGAGATCGCGCGCAGCCAGGGTGCGCTGTCGACCCGCTTCGCGCTCGATCCGCTCGGGCGCCGCGCCGCCGCATGGTGCCGCCCCTCGTCGCTGGCCGCAGCCTTCACGCCCAACGACCCGGCCTGGCGCCAGGCCCTCGAGCGCGCCGGCACGCCCGAGGCCGGCGCGCTCGACGGCCTCGCGAAGGACTACGGCTACGACCCCGTCGGCGAGCTGCGCCGCGGCCGCCATTCGCTGCAGGGCGCCTTCGCCCACCGCTACGACGCCACCAGCCGCATCGAGGAGAGCGTGCGCGTGCCCCTGGGCGCGAGCGCGCAGGCGCCGCGTGGCGCCGCCAGCCACGAACGCTTTGCCTACGACCCCGCCGGCAACCTGCTCGATGCCTCGCTCGCGAACGAGGCCGCGCAAGGCGCCGTCGGCGGCCGGCTGCACGACAACCTCGTGCGCGTGTTCGAGGACAAGCGCTACAGCTACGACGGCCATGGCCGGCTCGTGCGCAAGCGCGCGGGCCGCCACACCGAGCAGCATTTCGAATGGGACGACGAGAGCCGCCTCGTCGCCGTGCGCACCACGCGCCGCCCTGGCACCGAGCACGCCACCACCCAGACCACCCGCTTCGACTACGACGCCCTGGGCCGCCGCGTCGCGCGCCACGACGCCTTCGGCAGCACCCGCTTCATCTGGGAGGGCATGCAGCTCATCGAGGAGCGGCGCGGTGCCCAGGTGCTGAGCTACGTCTACGAGCCCGGCGGCCACGCGCCCATGGCCCGGATCGAGGAGCGCTCGCCGGCATCGAACGGGGAGGGCGGCGACGCGGACCGCGCGAGCCGCTGCGAGATCTGCCACTTCCACACCAACCAGGCCGGCCTGCCCGAGGAACTGAGCGGCCCCGACGGCACCCTGCGCTGGCGCGCCAGCTACCGCACCTGGGGCGCCACCGTGTCGGAGCACTGGGAGGCCAGCACCCTCGACGGCCGCCCCGTGCTGCGGGCGGCGGCGCATGGCGACGAGGGACACGCATCGCTGGCCGAGCAGAACCTGCGCTTTCAGGGCCAGTACCTCGACCGCGACACCGGCCTGCACTACAACACCTTCCGCTTCTACGATCCCGACATCGGCCGCTTCATCAGCCCCGATCCGATCGGGCTGGCGGGCGGGGCGAACCTGCATCTGTATGCGCCGAATCCGGTGTCGTGGATCGATCCGTGGGGGTGGAGTTGCGGCGACCAGAAGATCAACTGGAAGAGCGTCAAGCAGTTCGGCCACGCCTTCTCGCGCCACGGTGCCGGCGCGAAGATCGCCAAGCAGCTCACCGACCGTGCGCGCGGCACCGGGCAGTCGCAGGGCCAGTGGCGCGACAACGCCGCGGCTGCCGAACTGCTGTCCGGCGTGAAGGCCACCGAACCCACGCGCATCGCTATCCCCGAAGGCATGGGACAGGTGATCCGGCCTGACGGTTCCGTCGTGCCGGCGCAATGGGCTATGGTCGTGCCCCGGGGCGATGCGATACGCACCGCTTTTCCCGTCGAATGAATGCTGGAAGCAAAGAGATTCGCCCGATGCATATTGAACTCAGAGTGGGGACCGACCTGCCGGCCGGCGCGCTGGCAGCTCGCACCTACGACCCGAACGACGACGACGTGCGCTCGATCCTCGCGGATGCTTGCGAGGCGCTCGAAGGCCATGCGGAGTTTCTGATTGCAGGCTTCGGCCAGGATCGCTGGCCCGTGGATGTGCGCACCGATCTGGCCGTGTTTCTCGAACAACTGCCCGATGCTTTGAGGGCCGTGCGAAGCGGCGAGGAGGCCGAGATCGATCTGTACGAACAAGGCATCGAGCGAACGCTCGAGCTGCAGCCGCAAGGCTCGGGCTATACCGTGCGCTGCGTCAGTCGCACCGATTGGCAGCCCGTGCCCGAGGTCGAGGCGTTCGAGGGGCAGGCCATCGCGACCATGCTGCTCGGCGTGCGCGACGCCTTCCTGCAGGCCTTGGCGCGGCTGGCGTCCGAGCTGCGCACGCATCCTTGGATCGTCGAATGGCAGGCCGCCGAGTGACCGCCGCGCGTATCCTGGCTGAAGCGAAGTGAGCTTCGAGGCAGGCAAGCCGCCGAGTGGACCGGGCCGAACCGTCGAGGCTGCGCGCGAGAACCTGCGCAACAACAAGAACGAAGAGATCGAAGGCACCTTCTGCCACGCGCTGTTCGAGGACCGAGTGTTCGACGAGGCGCTGCTCGTGCCGCTCATCGCCGACATCGAATGCGTGCTGGGTCAGGACGAGGTGAGCGTGCAGGACCGCCGGCTCGCGCACTGGGTGATGCTGGGCACGCTGCGCTGCCTGTTCTCGCACTTCGATGCGAACGATCTCTACAAGATCGAGAACCTCGATGCGGAGGTTTATGGGCGGTGGAGTGGGGACTACTTCGAGCGGTTTTGGGCGTTGATGTCGGGCTGACAGGCGGCGCGCATGCATTAGCGGAGCGTTCGATGCGTATCGAGCCCAAGGTAGCGCCCGACCTTCTGTCGCAGGTGATGCCGTCACGAGCCTATGACCTGCCGTGGTGAAGGCGATTGCCGTACGCTGCGGCAGCGGCGCGGGTCATCGAGGTCCTTGGAAATAATTGGCCATCTGATTCCCAGGATGTCAGAAACGACCCTATGATTCTGACACTTAAATATCATGATGACCCTGCCTCAGGCAATACTTGCGCACGCAAATGATCCTCTCGAAGCCAGGGTTCTCTCGCCGAAGGAGTTCCTCCATATGGGGAGTCGCACGGCAGTTGATCAGGCGTTCTCCAGGCTAGCAAGGGATGGGCATCTCATTCGTATTGACAGAGGTGCCTACGTTTTTCCTGCACAACCCGGAGGGCGCTACACCGCGCCGGCCGTCTCGAAGGTGGTCGAGGCGCTGGCGGCGATCTCCGGCGAAATCATCGTGCCTGATGGAATGGCGTCAGCCGTCTCTCTAGGGCTTGCTAGCCAAACGCGCGGGTCTTCGGGCTACGTTACCTCAGGGCGATCCAGGATCCTGTTGCTCGAACGGGACAAGGTCGTGCTAACGCATGCACCAAGTTGGATGCTCGCGATGGCAGGCGAGCCGGCCGGTTCTGCTATTCGCGCGATGGCGTGGAGAGGTCCAGGCAACATGTCCACCACGTTTTCCAAGCTGCGCCTCGCTCTTTCCGGCAGGGACTGGTCAATGCTGGCTGCATGCCGGTCGACGCTGCCATCTTGGATGGCCCGGGGTATAGGCGAGGAGATCTTGAGAACGTGCCCCACATTTTTCGTGCCTAGGCAAGGGGCCTCCACCACGCTGGGCCGCCGTGGTCTCCTTGAATCAACCAGCAGGCATACAGGTGTGTCCTAGCCAACGAAGTAAGCAGAGCGAGATGAGTACCTACAAGTTTGTTGATTTGTTTTCTGGGTGCGGGGGCCTTTCCCTTGGGCTCGCCATGGCTGGGCTAGAAGGGAAGTTCGCCATCGAGCGTGACGCGATGGCCTTCGAAACCTTTGCCGCGAACTTCCTGGACAAGCGCAAGTTGCCTGTCGGGAAGTTCGCCTGGCCTGAATGGCTCGAGCAACGTGCTTGGCCGATCGACGAGCTTCTTGAAAAGCATGTTGAGGATCTAGCCCAGCTCGAAGGTGTCGTGGAGGTTATGGCGGGGGGGCCACCCTGTCAGGGCTTCAGCTTCGCTGGTCGCCGCAATGAGGCCGATCCGCGCAACCAGCTTTTCAAGAAGTACGTCGAGGTCGTGAAGGCAATCAAGCCTTCCGCGCTAGTGGTCGAGAATGTTCCTGGCATGAAGTTCGCCCATTCAAAGAGAGGGGCCGCCGATGAGGAGGACGCGGCTACAACGGAGTCCTACTACGAGAAGCTAAAGAGGAGCCTGGAAGGCATCGGCTATCACGTTCATGCGGAGTTGGTCGATGCATCGCGCTTCGGCGTGCCGCAGAGGCGTACGCGGCTCATAGTGATTGGCTTGAGAGCAGACGTGGCTGCCTCGCTCGAGGGGGGAGTCCTTCAAGCCTTCAAGGAGCTAGAGCGCATGCGCATCGATCAATTGAAGGAGCTGAGGCTAACCGAGACGGTCGCGGCGTGCGAGGCAATATCTGATCTGGCGACGAAGCGCAGTCTCACGAAAGCGTGTGTAGACCCAAGGTCGCCCAAGGGATTCGTCGAGATCGAGTACAACGAGCCACTGACCCGGTATCAAGAACTGATGCACAAGGGTTGCCGCAAGGATGCGATGGACAGCATGCGATTGGCTCGGCATAGCGATGTCGTCCGTGAACGCTTTGCCCGGATACTCAAGGAGTGCCCGCGGGGAGTTCGCGTCAGCGAGGCGGACCGCAAGCAGTACAGCACCAAGAAGCACCGGATCTTCCCGATGGCTCCCTTGGATCCTGCCCCGACGATCACCACGTTACCCGACGATGTGCTGCACTATGCCGAGCCCAGAATCCTCACCGTCCGTGAGTGTGCCCGACTGCAGTCGTTTCCCGACTGGTTCCAATTCCGGGGCAAGTTCACGACTGGCGGGGATCGGCGAATGAAGGAATGTCCTCGATATACCCAGGTGGGTAACGCGGTGCCACCGTTGCTCGCGCGGGCCATCGGCCTTGCCATCAGGGCTGTGCTCGATGCTTCCCAGCAGGGTCTTGGAGAAAAGCCCGCGGCTGCAGATTGCGAGGTGGCCGTGCTCGACGAAATGGTCTTCGCATAGGAGTGATGGCTCATGCCGACAATATCGGGTGTTCAGCATGGGCCCGCACCCGTGTTTCCGCGCGCGCTGGTGGATTGGGCTGGGAGCCATTCAGGAGGGGTCAAGCGACTTTTCGATAGCAACAGCGGTCGTCCGGCGAAGGACTTACTTAAGACCAACCTGCTAGTGCGTTTGGAGGCGTGGGCCCGTTCACTGGCTTCGGGCGATTCATCCTGCCCGAGGGTTGTACTTCTAGTCGGCGGGCCGGGTAATGGGAAGACCGAAGCGATCGAATCGACCATCCTTTGGTTGGATGCGAGCCTAGGATGTGAGGGCCGTCTGGCAGGACAGCTGACCCATTCATTTCATCGCGTGGGTGGGATTCCACGAGTGGTCGAGGTAGACGCGGGCGCGCTTGCGAACCCTCCTCGGGAGCTTCATCTGAGTGTTGTCCAGGACGCCTCAACTACGGTCGGTAGGGAAGGGGTGCCTGCCGCCAACCTGCTTATCGAGGAGCTCGACAGCCTTGCGGAGCGAGGCGCCGCCGGCGTGTACCTGTGCTGCGTCAATCGTGGCGTGCTGGACGATGCGCTGATCTACGCGCTGGAAAATGGATTGGATGCATCCGAGAAGGTCCTAGAGGCGATCACCCGCGCGGTCAGCCTTGCTGCGGATGCACCTTCGTGCTGGCCGCTCAAGGGCTACCCGGGGATCGCGGTGTGGCCCATGGACGCCGAATCGCTGCTTGTGAAACCGGCCGGTCAAGCGATATCCCCCGCCGAGGCCCTCCTACTGCAGGCTACGAAATTCGAGTCGTGGCGAGCGTTCGGCTCTTGCGCAGCGGGTGACAAATGTCCCTTTTGCCACAGTCAGTCTTTGCTGTCGCAACAAGGCCCGCGAGATGCTTTGCTGCAGATCTTGCGATGGAACGAGTTGGCTAGCGGCAAACGCTGGAGCTTTCGAGACTTGTTTTCGTTGACTTCCTATTTGCTCGCGGGACATTTGTCGACCCGCGATGCGGTGCACGGGGATCCCTGCGCATGGGCAGCTGGACTCATCGAATTGGACAAGGATGCGCCGGGTGGAAAGCGCTTGTCCAAGCAGGCATGGGCTGCCCCATTTCGTGTCACGATGTCGAGCTATCAGCACGCCTTGTTCCACCGTTGGGACCGCGAGGCTTCCGTGGCCCTCCGCAGGGATCTCAAGGAGCTGGGGCTCGAAAATGACCGCACCCTTGCGGGCTTTCAGCAATTTCTGCATGAGCGTCGCGCGCCATACCTTCCCGCGACCATCGCCCCGTTGTTGGAAGGACTGGTAGACCTGCTCGACCCCGCCCTTGCAAACCCGGATAGCGAAGTCGCGGTAAGCGGCCGCACTACGGTCATGCTGCGTGAAATCGACATCCGCTTCAGCAGGTCCGTGCAAGAGGGGATTGAGTTCATCCGTCGATATCAGGTGCTTGCTCCCAATGAACTCGACCTGCTCAAGCGACTAGCAATTGCAGATGACCAATTGACCTATCCCGAGGTGCGTCGCAAGAGGCCAGCCGTGGCCAGCCGCATCCAGCAATTGCTTCGCGACTTTGCGGGGCGACTGGTGCGTCGAAGCATATGCACACGTTGCGCGGTGGTGCCGCATGCCGGTGTCCTCGCCGCCTTCCAGCAGGTGGTAGAGGATGACAGGAGCAACGCGCTTCACGACGTTGCAGATCAAGTTGAGCGACTGCTAAACAACGGGCAGGACTTCGAGGTGTCTTTGACGACAACATTTGGCCAGCCGCTGCCGCCCGCCCAGCGCCAAGCGACGCTCGTCGTGTCAAGCCAGCGGGTGGGCGTCGCGCGGCGCCAGGAGGAAGGCCGGCCAAGCTCTCCCATCTGCTTCCTGGAGGTAGGCAACGGCCAGTCCGCGCAGTCCATCGCGCTAACCTACGACCTGTTCAAGGCTGTCAGTGAGCTCGAACGCGGGCTATCTCCAGCATCCCTGCCTAGGACTGTCGTTGCCCTCCTGGATACCACTCGCGCGCGGCTGGCGGGACGCATTGTCCGTGACGCCGAAGTCCTGCGGCGTTCCAAGATCCGTATCGGTATGGACGGTACCGTTGTTGCCAAGACCTGGGACGGTTTCACGGCTCGGACGGAAAGGACTCGCGCATGACGCTCGCCAAGTTCAAGGATAGTCCGTGGCGCACCTCTCACTCCAGCTACGAAAAGTCAGCGCTGGCGATGAGCCCTGCGCCTGAATACGCGAGCTCAGACGTTCTAGTCTCTTCTTTGTACAGGACCATCGGTTTCGGAGCTCTTGGCGAGCGGGGTGTCCCGCAGGCCGGCAAGGACCACGACAAGCTTGTGCAAAAGCACCGCCGGAGGCGTTCCGCCCCTTCAGGCTCCTTGGTTCGGGCGGACACTTGGAACACTGTGATCCATGGGGTGCTCGAGAGCCCCAAGTTGCCCAATCAATCGTCCAAGCGGTTTCTCCAAGTCTCGCCACTAGTGCCGGCGCTTGCAGCCTTTTCAGGTTCCGCTCGCTTGAGTAGCAACTCGTGGCCAGCAGGGAGTCTCGTGCGGCGCATGGTCTGGCTGGGTGCCGTGGACGATGCCTCCGCGAGATCGCTGTGGGAGGCATTGTTCATCGCAATGGGCGTAGGCGAGAGCGACGATGTTTTTGCGCGCTGGCTTCAGCAGGAGGCCAGTGCATGGGCGGCCCCATCCCCGCCGTGGCATATCGACTTCCCTCCGTCTGATGAAGCCGGGGCGCTCGCAGGTCTCGGTGGAGCGGGGTCGCCCGCGCGGCAGTTCACCAGGGATCTGGCCTCCATCATTGCGGCGAAGGACGTGATGACGCGGCGCCAGTGGACCAGCTTGCTGGAGGCTGTTGTTAGGCTTGCAGCCGTTGCCCATGTTGCGTGGATATGCGATGTGCAGGCAAGGGTCTGGCGCAATGTCAGGGAGGCGGTAAGCGGCCAAATGGCTACTGCTGCGGCCCCCTCGATACCAGTGTTCCCCGAGGTTCCCCAGTACATGGTCTATGGTGGCAAGGCCCTGATGGGGCTCAAGGACCTGGTATCTGGCTACTTGCAGGCTCGGCTCGGCATCAATGCAGTCCTTTGGTCCTTGGAAGAGGCGGGCAAGCCTTTCGAAACCACGATCTCGACAAGTGAGAACGTACGCGCGCTATGTAGCCATGTGCGCCAAAACCGTGGTGGCCTGGTGAAGGCAGGAATCGAGAAAGCAATTCCTGAGATTCTAGAAAGCGAAGCTCGTGCATTGCTATGCAAGAAGGGGATTGGCTCGAACGTAATGGAGTTTGCGCGCCATTGTCTAGGCAGGAGGGATGCCGACAACCCATTGCTGCGCGGATATGACCAGGGATACGTTCTCAAGAAAAAGGGCAGCAGTCAGTCTAGCCCTTGGGTAGTGTCCCTCGGACCTGTCTCAGTCCTTGCGCTCACGCATTGTGCTCTCGCGGGGATGGAGGGACCGCGGTCGATACAGCGATTGGTCCGGCATCTCGCGGCCTACGGCGTATCCATTGACCGGAACGACATCGTCAGCAGTGACCTTGGGCACCAACTGAGGATGTTGGGACTGGTGCTGGACAGTCCAGATGCCGAGAGTGGAATGTTGCTGCTCCCACCTTTCCCGGTAGCTAGCGCGCCGGCCAACGAGGCCCGCTAAGAATGAACAAACTTTCCGAAGCGCTAGCCGCATACATCCGCAACAAAGTCATCGATGCTACTTCCGGGCGCAGTGGTGGACGTCTGGAGACTCGTTTCATATTCCACGGGCCTCCGCTGTCACTCCTACGTTCAGCCTATGAGGCCTTGATCGCTGGAGGTGGCATTGGAATCCGGAATGCAGACGGCGTGTCCTTGGCGCTACCCATCCTCCTGCAAGCCCCGCCTAGCGGCGATTGGGTCAGCAACCCCAGGGGCGGCGAGTCGGGCATCTGCGACGAAGGTCACTTGCTTACCCTGCGCAACGATCCGCACAACCCGAGCTTTGTAGCGCTGGTGCCGCCAGGTCAGCACCACAATAAGTCCGTGGCCTCAACAACCGACGAGTTCGGTGTCGGCGCCCAGAACAACAGCAGTCATGCCCCGTTCAGCGAATGGTGGGGGGACGCTTTTATCCGGGACCTGCTTACTCAGGCGCTGGAGGGAGTCGGGCTCGCCGGTGATGTCCTTAGGGAGGCGCGTGAGTTGGCAAGTGTTGCGGCCGAAGCTATCGACGACGTAGACGAGAGTGACGGGACGCACGCGGCCGCATGGCTCTTGCTGTCGCGCCTCTTTTCGATCCGTTCCGCAGGCCTTGGCCTGGAGCCGTGGCAAGCCGTCGCGCTCGCGTGTGGCTTGCCATCAAGCTCGACCCGCCTCTCGGCGAAGACTCTTCACGACGTCCTCAGCCAACTGGCGACTACCCTAGCCGATGGTTTTGGGACTGGCATCGCCCAGCTGCGACAAGGGGCGCCTACCGAGGTTAGTGCGGCGTTGGAGGAGTTCCTTGCTCATCTGCGCAATGGATGCGACGTGCCGACCGCGTTCGAGCGTGCGACCCCCGCATTCTATTTGCCCGGGAGTGGCCCGGAAGTTGCGCCGCCCCCTTCTTGGTGGGAAATCCTCACCGCGGAGAAGTGGTTGGAGCTCATGGCGGAAGAGCCCTTGGAAGCGGGTGACCTGCACATCGAATGTACGAATGCCATCTTTCCTGTCGGACGTGGCATGCCGGCGATCGTTCGTGATGGTGTGGTGCTGTCGATTACTGCGGGTGGTGCGGGCAGGCCGGTGCCCGGGGCGATAGGCTTGGAACGGAATGCTGGAAACGCGCGGACCAAGCAGGTAACCGTGCTTACCGCCAGCCAAGATGGCAGCTTCAGCCATCATGATGAAGGAGTGCCTGGCCACAAAGCTCCCATTGCATACAAGGCTGCAGCCGAGGACTTTAAATCGGCATCGATCAAGGTTATTTCGCTGGATCATTGGGCGCCGGGGATCCTGGTGTGTTGCCGTATGGCGAGCAAGCTGTCGCCGCCAAAAAAGCTAGCACGCCGACTCGCATCAGGCCCCGAGCTCGAGACCACGCTTGTTGTGCCTGGTTCCGGGCGTTACGAGCTCGTTGTATTTATCTCGACAGATGTCTCTATCGAAAGTGTGACCGGGGTCGGGGACGATGCGACTGAGGTCGATGAGGCGCGTGAGGAGCTCAAAGCCGTTCTCGTCAAGGAGGGGGAGTATCAGATCGAGATCGACGCGGATGGCAAGTATCAGGTTGACATCCGCCATCGTCGGTCCGGTGAAGGCACCTCGGAGACATGCCGTGTGTACGTGACCTGCACGGACATCGCAGTGGAAGGCTGTCGCAGCGAGTTCGAGCGCCTCATCAAGCTCAACCGCAAGCATCTGGAGCGCATTGACGGAAAGTCGGTGGTCCAAGTGGACAGGCATGCTCGGATATCCAGTCTCCAGTCTTGGCTCCTCGACGAGCAAAGCGTCGGGCTTTCTTTCTTGCCTCTGGTTCTGGCAGAGGACTATGCTGATGCTTGGGCTCCTCCTAACTGGAGCGAGGACGGCGGGACGGTGCTATCCAAGGGCCGTTTCCTCCACGACCCCCGTCCTGCGCCGGCCTTGTTCGTTCCACCGGCGAAGTTCATCGAGGCAAGAAAGGAGATTGCCAGGCGTATCAGAGAGACCGACGAACAATCCGGCCTGCTGGAGTTGGCAACGCTGGGTGCTTGGATCTCTCGCGATCCTGAGTTCAAAGGGTGGGTCGAGGCCTACCTCGATTCTTACGGTGCTTGGATCTCCTCGGATCCGGACATCGCCTGCTGGGTCGACCTGATCGCCGTCGCCTCGGTCGAGCCGGACGGGCGGACCCTCTCCCGCATCCCTGATGCTGTCCTGCTATCGCCACTGCATCCATTGCGCCTTGCGTGGCACTGCGTTGCGCAGCAAGTCCTGCACGAAGCGGTGGAGGGCGACACGCTGATGCCGTGCCCTGCCGCGAGCGTGCTCGATCCCGACTGCGTGCCTGATTTGCTGACACTTGCGTTGCAGGCGCCCGGTGGCATCGACTGGGAGGATTTCATTTCGGTCGAGTGCAGCTCCGATTACTGGTCCGTGCTCTGGAACGGCAAGCGTCTACGGCAGCTTGCTGACCGGTGCAGCAAGCCGCCATTTGACCACGCCTTCGGGATCACGGTCGGTGGAATCTCAAGTGGATTCAGCTCCGCTCAAGTAGCTAGGGCTCTTGAGGATGTCTCTGATCTCCTAGCTGCCAAGCCCCTTGTCAACTTGGTAGTCTCGAGTGCGGGGGGAGCGACGGATGCTTGCAACGAGGGGCTGGTGGCGTGGTCCTCCAAGCGGTTTGGGAACGGCGGCGTGGCCCGGGGGTTGGGTCCGCGCATGCTGGAAGTGTTTGATACACGTCCGCCTGAGTCGAAGCCTGACGAAGCGACGATCTCGAATCTTGCTGAGGACACGGGGGGGCGGGTCCGCTGGTTCAATGGACAGCCATCTGACGTGAAGCCAGATCTGGGCATCATCGCCCAATTGGACTCCGCGGAACCGGAGGCCACGGATGTTGGCATGCGGTCGCCACTCGGATTCGCTGGCCTGATCCGGCATCGTGTTCGCCGCCAATTGCCAGGAGCATTTCTCAGTGAATCCCGCCAGGGAAGGCAGATGCCTCTTAGTGGCGATGTGCTCGCGGACAAGGTCATGGCATGCATGCTGGCGATCGAGTGCTTGCTCGATCGCCGAACCGGGCTGCGGTTCGCGCCTAACGTCCATGCCGTCCAGGGGATGCTAGAGGAGAAGAAGGCCGACTTCGTCGCAGTGTCGTCCTCGGCCGTCGATCCGGCATGCTTCCTTTCCGGATGGATTGATGGCGCCTACCTCTGGGACTACGACTTGCCCTCATATTCGAGCCGCGCTGGCGACACGAGTGGCTACTACTTGTTGTCGACAGTCAAGGATGCCGACCGCGACAGACTTAAGCGTGTGTTGTCGAACCTCCCGGGCTGCAATGGCATGGGTGACGAGGCCGTTGGGAAGCTCCTCCTCGAAGTAGCGCGCCGCGGAGTTCCTACCGTTCGAGGCTTGTCCGGCGACAACTCTGGCGCTACCGGCGACCTGGGCTTGTTTGTGGCCGGCCGGTTCCTCCAGGATGAGTTCCGGGAAGCAGGCAACCCTTCCAGCCTGCTGCCCATCATCGGCGGTACTGCGGACGACGTCGGGGTTGCCATCATCGTGCCTGTTGATCCTTTCCGGGGCTACCTTACCGATATGGCGCGCTCGTTCGGGAAAGAGGCGTCCCTCTCCCGGCCCGACTTGTTAATTGTCGGTGCACGGCTCGGAGGTTCCGCTGTACGGATCCGGCTTACACCAGTCGAGGTGAAGTGTCGACAAGGTGGGGGATTCGGTAGGGCAGAGGCAATGGAAGCGCTTGCACAAGCCAGGGCGATGTCCGAGCTGTTTCGTGCTATGGCTACCCGGGCGAGGCAGTCGACCGCGTGGCGCCTGGCGTACCAGCATCTCTTGCTTTCGATGATCGGATTCGGGTTGCGCGTGTATAGCCAACATGGGGCGGTTGGAGCCCAGGCTGCGCGGTGGGCAGAGTACCACGAGCGCATCGCGTCCGCGATCCTAGGCGATGAGTCGTCCATCGTGGTCGATAGCGCCGGCCGCCTCATCGTCGTCGGCGGCTCCGACACGAGCGACTGCCATGATTGGGATCAAGACGGATTTTCTGAATCAGTGGTGATCGCTGCTAAGGACGCTGCAAGGATTGTCGTGGGTGACGCACAGGCTTTCTATGAGCAAGCACGTGCGAAGATTAGTGACTGGCAGCTCATGCCCATGCCAGACGAAGCAGGGCTTCAACAGAATAAGGAGTGCGAGGAAGTGCCCGGCCCCGATGGGGAAAATTCCGATGAGAACGTTCTTGTAGGCGAAGGAGAGCCGGCGCAGTCCGTCACGCCGCGGGGCTTGCTTGGCGCAGTTACGGGCGGCGATGCTGCCGATTGCACAGGCATCCATTTGGCGGTTGGCCGTACCGTCGACGGCTTTGAGTCGCGCGCGGTGTCGCTCAATGTCTCCGATACCCGCCTAAACCAGCTGAATATGGGCGTGGTTGGGGACCTTGGAACGGGCAAGACGCAGTTGCTAAAGTCCCTGATCCACCAGATCGTCGCATCGGCTGAGGAAAACCGCGGCCTCAAGCCGAGGCTCCTCATCTTCGACTACAAGCGAGACTACAGTAGCGCGGACTTCGTTGCAGCTACTGGCGCTAGGGTGGTCAAGCCAGCTCGGTTGCCGCTCAACTTGTTCGACACCTCGACGATGGGTGAATCTCCGGCGCCATGGCTAGATCGATTTCGCTTCTTCGCCGACGTGCTTGACAAGGTATACAGCGGCATCGGTCCCGTCCAACGTGACAAGCTCAAGAATGCGGTGCGCAATGCCTACGAAGGGTGCGCTCCAGAAGGGCGTGCACCAACGATCTACGACATCCACGCCGAGTATCGTGCGCTGCTCGGCGGTAAATCGGATTCGCCGATGGCAATCATCGACGATCTGGTAGACATGGAAGTGTTCACGCGCGATCCCAAGGAGGCGCTGCCCTTCGACCAATTCCTTGACGGGGTCGTCGTGGTGTCGCTTGACGCGCTTGGCCAGGACGACCGCAGCAAGAACATGCTGGTCGCGGTGATGCTCAACATGTTCTACGAGAACATGCTAAAGACGCCCAAGCGGCCTTTCGTGGGTACCTCGCCCCAGCTTCGAGTCGTCGACTCATACCTGCTTGTAGACGAGGCAGACAACATCATGCGGTATGAATTCGACGTCCTGCGCAAGCTGCTGCTGCAGGGGCGTGAGTTCGGCGTCGGTGTGATTCTCGCGTCGCAGTACCTCCGGCACTTCAAGGTTGGGGCAACCGACTATCGTGAGCCATTGCTGACTTGGTGCATCCACAAGGTGCCGAATGTGACCCCAACTGAGTTGGGGGCCCTGGGCCTTTCGTCGGAGCTAGGCGAACTTTCGGAGCGTGTTAAGTCACTGCCCAATCATTACTGCCTTTACAAGTCGTTCGATACCTCAGGAGAGGTGATCCGGGGTCTACCGTTCTATGAGCTGATGCAGCAAACTACGGGAAATTCGTAGCCACGGGGCGAGCGAGATGACGGACTTCCTGACCAAGGCGGAGCGATCGGAGCGGATGTCCCGAATCCGGAGTCGGGATACCAAGCCTGAGCTCGTGTTGCGGAAGCTGCTGCATGCACAAGGCCTTCGTTACCGTCTACACCCCACCGGGCTACCTGGAAGGCCCGACATGATTTTCCCAAGGCGGAAGGCTGCCGTGTTTGTGCACGGCTGCTTTTGGCATCGGCACGAGGGTTGCAATGTCGCGACGACACCTAAGACCAATACTCGGTTCTGGACGGACAAGTTCGAGCGCAACGTAAAACGGGACATTCGCAACCGTGCTTCCTTGGAGGAGCTTGGGTGGCGGGTGTTTGTCGTCTGGGAATGCGAACTTTCCTCTGGGGCAAGGGCGCGCTCCACGGCCGAGAAGCTAGCCCGGCAGATATTGGATCTGAGTGGGGGACAGCCGGAAGTGGGCGCCAGTTGAGCGTGACGACGTTCGTGCCCCACTCATTGGTGAGACACAAGGGTGAAACTTGACCTCTGCCATGTCAATGGCACCGACATCGACCGGCCCACAATTGTTCATCCCCAGGGCCTAGCCTAGTCTTCGTTCTCTCCCTACATTCCAAGGGGTCACGCCCCGCGCAAGCATCCCTATCAAGCGCGAAGGCGAGGCACAAAAGGCGACGGCCGAGGTGCGCTAACACCCCGGCCGTCTAACCAAGTGACGTGCACATACCTTGCAGGAGAGCACACCAAATGGCTGAAGAGATTATGGCCGGCGCCCCCGCGCCCTCCGCGTTCATCCCGCCCACCACGCCGGATGCATTCGATCTACTCGAGAACAAGTTGTCCCAGCTGCATGCGCTGCTGAGCAGTTGCTACGGCATGGGCAGCGACTGGTTCGAGGAGATAGGCCCGAAGCGGCGCGACATGATGATGTGGATCGCTTCGGACCTCACGCGCGATGCCGAAGACCTGCTGCAGGAGGTGGCGCCTCAGGTCCTGCGCGGCCCGGGCGCGCTCAGCAGCTCAGGCGCTGCTTGATCTCGCGCAGGCGCAGCGAGTGGGCCGAGAGAAATTCCGGCCGCGAATCTTCTTTGGATGCTCCGCGATAGCTGATCGGCCCGATGTCGTCGTTCGACGCGCGCGGCCCCGTGTTGCATGCCGGCGAGCAGTAGCGGCAGCCGTTGACCTGCCGATAGAACGCCCGAGCCGTCTGCATCGCCGAACGGCAGTCCTCGTGCCAGTCGAGCGACAGCGTGCTCACCGGATGCGGCCAAAAAATGCACCCCTGTGCGTGTACCTCATGGTCGCCATTGAGTTGTGCTGTCTTGTTGACGCAGTACTGTGGCATTTCGATCCTCTTGGCTCCTTTGCTTGGGGAGGATCGTAGGAGGGAGAGGGCGGGAGGTGAACGTCACTCCGGGTGATTGACAGTTTTCTGAAATTCGTTCACACAATCAGGTGCCGAGTATATTTTTCAGTTCTAGACTGAAATTGAGGGGATTTTCTAAAATCGACAGAGCCATGGCGAAATTTTGCTAAAAATAGCATTACTTTCTGATGGTCTATGTAATGGGATTTTAAAACCTGATGAATGACTGATGTTTTGTGAAGGGTGTCACCTTCAAGATGAAAAGAGTGGCATATTAAACGGGACGAAATAGAGAGGCCAATTATGGGTGAAGCGCGTCGTCGCGGGACTGCCGAGCAGCGAATCAAAGAAGCAATAGCACGCAACAAGAAAAAGTTATATGACGAGATGGGATTTGATGTAAATGATCCCATTAGTTTGTCACTACGCGCCGCATTGGACGCATTCCTTGCTCGACTAGACATAGGCGAGTGGGAGAGGCGTAAGGCTGCCGTTATTGAACGCTTGGGGCAAACAATTGGCCCAACCCTAGCAGAGGCTCGTCCAATAAGAGATACGCAAGACGAAATCGTTTGGTACCTCATGCTTGCCGAGCTTGCGCTAACTGACCCTCTGTGCCAGGAGACCAATCAGGCGGCAAGAACGCTTCCTGTGCTTTCAGCAATTGGAAGATTGTTGGTGCACAAGAAGAAAGTTGTGCGGCTCGAAGAAAAAATTACCGAGGCGCTTCTGGAATTCCGAAGCTCGCCTGATGGGGTGCTTTTTGAAATATTAGTGGCACTAAACTACGCCGCCGAAGGATGGGACGTGGAGATGCTCGAAACAAGGCCTCCATCTAAATCCCCAGATCTTAGGATTCGACGTGGTGAGCTTGAGTTTTTTGTTGAATGTAAACGGCAATCTCGGAAACCAAACTATAGTGAGCGCGAGCATCAAGCATTCTTGCAAATGTGGGAGGGAGTCCCAGAGCTAGTTCAGGCTACAGGTCAGTGGATTTGGATAGATATGATATTTCATCAAGAGTTAACGCAATTGCCGAAGAATTTCTTGACTCAAATCCTCGCCGAAACGGTAGCACTTGGGCAAGGAGAACGGATATTAATTGATAACCAGTGTGCGGCAATTCGGGTAAGGCCAATAGATCGAAAATCAGTTTTGAGGCATATGGCATCTAACAGGGTCAAGAAAAATTCGTCCATGCTTCGATCACTTCTTGGTGGAGACTGGGCTCCGCGAAATTCGAATGGGCCTATAGCAATGCTTGCAAAATATTCAACTGTTGCTGGATGCGAGGCTCTGCCATCTGGTCGCTTTGTTGAAGCGATTGCTTGGGCTATGGGAGGGACCAGAGCGTGTGATGCGCGGGAATCCATTGCAGCAAAAGCACGCGATGTTAAAAGGCTGCTCGTGGACGCTGTTAGACAGTTGCCATCAGATAGGCCGTCGATCATTCATGTGGCAGTAGAGACGCACGAAGGACGTGAGTCCGATCGTTTAAGAGATGAGAAAATTCGTGGGCTGCTTAATGTATTCAAAGTTGATCGGCCAGTGAGGGGGATATTTGTTCACTCAATTCAATACAACGAAGTCATCGATAAGACTTGGGAAGTCGACGAAACAGTCCAATGGTGGATAGGCTCGCACGGTGAGATCAAAAATGTTCCAATGCGGCTGCTTGTCCCTCCCGATACTGCGGTTGATCATCAAGCCCACTGGGAAATCTATCCCTAGTGAACGTTATCTATCAGATATGTTGAGAGGTTGGCGCTTTTTGAGCACTCTTTGAGTTCTCAGGAACAAAAAAACCCCTGATCCTTACGAATCAGGGGCTTTCTGTTTTGGTGCCGGAGAGATGAATCGAACACCCGACCTTCTCATTACGAATGAGCTGCTCTACCGACTGAGCTACACCGGCGAAGCCTGCGATTATAGCCAGGTTTTCAGGGCTTTTGAGCGTGGTACTGCGTCAGGCGCTCGACTTCGTTTCGCGAACCCAACATCACGCTGACGCGCTCGTGCAGCTTGGTGGGCTGCAGGTCGAGGATGCGCTGCTTGCCGTTGGTGGCGGCGCCGCCGGCCTGTTCCACCAGCCAGCTCATGGGGTTGGCCTCGTACATCAGGCGCAGCTTGCCGGCCTTCTCGGGCTCGCGCTTGTCCCAGGGGTACAGGAACACGCCGCCGCGCATCAGGATGCGGTGCACGTCGGCCACCATGCTGGCGATCCAGCGCATGTTGAAGTCCTTGCCGCGCGGGCCTTCCTTGCCGGCCAGGCATTCGTCGATGTAGCGCTTCACGGGCTCGTCCCAGTGACGCATGTTGCTCATGTTGATCGCGAATTCCTTGGTGTCGGGCGGAATCTGGATGTCTTCCTGCGTCAGCACGAAGCTGCCCTGCTCGCGGTCGAGGGTGAACATGGCGACGCCGTTGCCCACGGTCAGCACGAGGGTGGTCTGCGGGCCGTAGATGCAGTAGCCGGCGGCCACCTGCTGGGTGCCGGCCTGGAGGAAGTCGCCCTCCTGCACGCCGGGGTGCTCGTCGGGCTTCTTGAGCACGCTGAAGATGGTGCCGATGCTGACGTTGACGTCGATGTTGCTGCTGCCGTCGAGCGGGTCGAACATGAGCAGGTACTCGCCCTGCGGGTAGCGGTTGGGCACGACGTAGATGCTGTCCATCTCCTCGCTGGCCATGGCGGCGAGGTGGCCGCCCCATTCGTTGGCCTCGATCAGCACCTCGTTGGCGATGATGTCCAGCTTCTTCTGGATCTCGCCCTGCACGTTCTCGCTCTCGGCGGTGCCGAGCACGCCGCCCAGGGCACCCTTGTTGACGGCCTGGCTGATGCTCTTGCAGGCACGGGCAACCACTTCGAGCAGCAGCCGCAGCTGGCCGGGGATGAGGCCGTCGGCGCGCTGCTGTTCGACGAGGTAGCGGGTGAGGGAAATCTTCTGTTGAGCCATGAGGGTTCTTCGGTTTCTCTTCGATGCGTTGCTTGTGTGCGGATCAGCTGCCGGCCAGGGCGCGGGTCACGACCTCGTGGGTGTCCTTGCTCAGGTCGGGCTTGGCGGCCACGCGCGCGATGGCTTCGCGCGCGGCGCTGCGGTAGGGCTCGGCGAGCTTGCTCCAGCGGTCGAGGGCGCGCGCGAGGCGGGCGGCCACCTGGGGGTTGAGGGCGTCGAGCTCGATGACGCGCTCGCTCCAGAACACGTAGCCGGCGGCGTCGGGGCGGTGGAAGGCGCCGGGGTTGGCGCTGCAGTAGCTGAAGATGACGCTGCGCGCGCGGTTGGGGTTCTTCAGCGAGAAGTCGGGGTGCTTCATGAGCTGCTTCACCAGCGGCAGGATGTCGCCGCCGCGGTCGCTGGCACCGGCCTGCAGCGAGAACCACTTGTCGATGACCAGGGCCTCGTTCTTGAACAGGGCATGGAAGCGCGCGAGCGCCTGCGCGGCCAGGGTGTGGCCCGAGGAGACGAGGGCGTTGAGCGCGTTGAAGCGGTCGGTCATGTTGCCCGCGTCCTTGAAGCGCTGCAGGGTCTTGCCGGGCCAGACGGTGTCGCCCGACGAGCGCGCGGCCAGGCACAGGAAGTTGAGCGCCATGCCGGCCAGGGCGCGGCGGCCCGAGCTCAGCGGATCGGGGCTGTAGGCGCCGGTGTCGTGGTGCGCCTCGTAGGCCTGCTGCCAGTCGCTGAACAGGGCGGTGGCGAGCTGGGCGCGCATGGCTTCGCGCACGAGGTGCACGCGCTGCGGGTCGACCACGTCGAGCTGCTCGGCGATGTAGGTTTCCGACGGCAGGGTGAGCACCAGCTCCTTGAAGGCCGGGTCGAGCTGCGGATGGCGCAGCACGCTGCGCATGGCCTCGAGGTAGGCCTCGCCGAGCACCGGGGTGGTGTCGGTGGCCAGGGCGGCGATGCCCTGCAGCGCGGCGCGCAGGCCCAGGCGCTGGCCGGCTTCCCAGCGGTTGAAGGGATCGGGGTCGTTGGCCAGCAGGGTCAGCAGCTGGGCGTCGCTGTACTCGAAGTCGAGGATCACCGGCGCGCTGAAGCCGCGCAGGATCGAGGGCACGGGCTCGGCGTCGAGGTTGGTGAAGGTGAACTGCTCGCCGGCGCGCGACAGCACCAGGGTGCGGGTGCCGGCGCTGCCTTCGGCCTCGCCCTCGAGCTGCACGGGCAGCTCGCGGCCGCTGGCGTCGAGCAGGCCGAGGTTGAGCGGAATGACGAACGGGTCTTTGTTCGGCTGGCCCGGGGTGGGCGGGCAGCTCTGCAGCACGCTCAGGGTGTAGCTGCGGTTGGCGCTGTCGTACACGCCGCTGGCCTTCAGGCGCGGGGTGCCGGCCTGGCTGTACCAGCGCTTGAACTGGGGCAGCAGGCGCGCGAGTTCGGAATCGGGATTGGCATCGGCGATGGCCTGGGCGAAGTCGTCGCAGGTCACGGCCTGGCCGTCGTGGCGCTCGAAGTAGAGGGTGATGCCCTTCTCGAAGCCCTTGCGGCCCACCAGGGTCTGCATCATGCGAACGACCTCGGCACCCTTCTCGTAGATGGTGACGGTGTAGAAGTTGCTGATCTCGATGTAGCTGTCGGGCCGCACCGGGTGGGCCATGGGGCCTGCATCCTCGGGGAACTGGGCGGTGCGCAGCACGCGCACGTCCTCGATGCGCTTGACGGCGCGCGCGGAGGCGTCGGCGCACAGGTCCTGGCTGAACTCCTGGTCGCGGAAGACGGTGAGGCCTTCCTTCAGCGAGAGCTGGAACCAGTCGCGGCAGGTCACGCGGTCGCCCGACCAGTTGTGGAAGTACTCGTGGCCGACCACGCTCTCGATGTTGCTGTAGTCGGCGTCGGTGGCGGTGGCCTGGTTGGCCAGAACGTACTTCGTGTTGAAGATGTTCAGGCCCTTGTTCTCCATGGCGCCCATGTTGAAGTCGCTGGTGGCCACGATCATGAAGCGGTCGAGGTCCAGCGGCAGGCCGAAGCGGGCCTCGTCCCACAGCACCGAGTTGATCAGCGAGTTCATCGCGTGCTCGGTCTTGTCGAGGTCGCCGGCGCGCACGTAGACCTGCAGCAGGTGTTCCTTGCCGCTGCGCGCCTTGATGCGCTGCTCGCGCGCCACCAGCTTGCCCGCGACCAGCGCGAACAGGTAGCTGGGCTTCTTGAAGGGATCGACCCACTTGGCGAAGTGGCGGCCCTCGGGCAGGTCGCCGTGCTCGACCAGGTTGCCGTTCGACAGCAGCACCGGGTAGGCGGCCTTGGCGGCGCGCAAGGTGACGGTGTACATCGCCATCACGTCGGGCCGGTCGAGGAAGTAGGTGATGCGGCGGAAGCCCTCGGCCTCGCACTGCGTGAAGAAGGTGTCCTCGCTCACGAACAGGCCCATCAGCTTGGTGTTCTTGATGGGGCAGCAGGTGGTGAAGAGCTCGAGCTCGAACGAGCCTTCTTCCGCCGCGGGCAGGCCGTCGAGCACGAGCTGGTCGCCTTCCATGCGGAACGAGGCGCCCTGGCCGTTGACCAGCACGCGCGCGAGGTTGAGCTCGTCGCCGTCCAGGCGCAGCGGCTGCGCCGGCACGTCGGGGTTGCGGCGCAGGCGCATGCGGTTGAGCACGCGGGTCTTGGCCGGGTCGAGGTCGAAGGTGAGGTCGACGGTGTCGATCCAGAAGGCCGGCGGTGCGTAGTCTTCGCGGCGGATGGCGTTCGGTGCGGCTTGGGCACCGCTGAAATCAGGCAGCAACGGCATCGAGGGTCTCCAGAAAATTCGAATGGGCGAGTTCGTTGTAGTCGCGCACGGCGGCGATCACGTGGGGGCCGGCGAGTTCGGTGGCGCTGTGGGTGCTGCACACGGCCACGGCGCGCATGCCGCCGCGGCGCGCGGCCTCGATGCCGAAGGGGGCGTCTTCGAACACGATGCAGCGTTCGGGCGCCACGCCGATGCGGCGCGCGGCCTCGAGAAAGATGGCGGGCGTGGGCTTGCCGCTGAAGCCTTCGTCGCCGCCGACGATGGCCAGCGGCAGCGGGTCCATCTTCAGGCGCGACATGGCGAACTCGATGTTGTGGCGGTCGCCCGCGGTGCCCACGGCCACCTTCAGGCCGCGCGCGACGGCGGCCCTGGCGAAGGCGGTGAAGCCTGCGACTTCGGTGAAGTTGTCGCTGAACATCGCGCGGTAGATCTCTTCCTTCTCGTGCACCAGCGCCAGGCACTCGGCGTCGGACAGCTCGCGCTCGAACAGCTCGCGCATGCACTCGGCGCCGGTGCGGCCCGTGGTGCGCGCGAGGATGTCGCTCACGTCGAGCACCAGGCCGTGGCGCGCCACGAACTCGACCCACGAGCGCGCATGCCAGGGCATGGAGTCGATCATGGTGCCGTCCATGTCGAAGATCAGGGCTTCGACCTTGCCGTTGAGGTTCATGCGGGGCTGCGCGGGTGGTTGCGGTGGTGACGAAAAGGAAGAGGCAGGATCAGACGCCCTGCTTGAGCGAGGCTTCGATGAACACGTCGAGGTCGCCGTCGAGCACCTTCTGGGTGGCCGAGATCTCGACGTTGGTGCGCAGGTCCTTGATGCGGCTGTTGTCCAGCACGTAGCTGCGGATCTGGTGGCCCCAGCCCACGTCGGTCTTGCTGTCCTCGAGCTTCTGCTGCTCTTCCTGGCGCTTGCGCATCTCGTGGTCGTACAGGCGCGAGCGCAGGCGCTTCCACGCCACGTCGCGGTTGCTGTGCTGGCTGCGGCCGTCCTGGCACTGCACCACGATGCCGGTCGGGATGTGCGTGAGGCGCACGGCCGAGTCGGTCTTGTTGATGTGCTGGCCGCCCGCGCCGCTGGCACGGAAGGTGTCGGTGCGCACGTCCGCCGGGTTGATCTCGATCTCGATGGAGTCGTCGATCTCGGGGTAGACGAAGATGCTCGCGAAGCTGGTGTGGCGCCCGCCCGAGGAGTCGAACGGCGACTTGCGCACGAGGCGGTGCACGCCGGTCTCGGTGCGCAGCAGGCCGAAGGCGTAGTCGCCCTCGACCTTGATGGTCGCGCTCTTGATGCCGGCGGTGTCGCCCGGGGTCTCGTCCTCGAGCTGGATCTTGAAGCCCTTGCGCTCGGCGTACTTGGTGTACTGGCGCAGCAGCATGCTGGCCCAGTCGCAGGCCTCGGTGCCGCCGGCGCCGGCCTGGATGTCGACGAAGGCGTTCAGCGGGTCGGCCGGGTTGTTGAACATCCGGCGGAACTCGAGCTGCTTGATGTCGGCTTCGAGCGTGGCGGCGTCATCGGCGATGGCCTGCAGGCCGTCGACGTCGCCTTCTTCCTTCGACATCTCGTAGAGCTCGGTGTTGTCCGACAGGCCGCTGGTGAGGCGGTCGAGCGTGACGACGACGTCGTCGAGCGACTTCTTTTCCTTGCCCAGTTCCTGGGCCTTCTTGGGGTCGTTCCAGACGTTGGGATCTTCGAGCGATGCGTTGACCGTCCTCAGACGTTCGGCTTTGGCATCGTAGTCAAAGATACCTCCGGAGATCCACCGTCCGCGCGCTCAGGTCCGCAAGCGTTGCGCCGATCTGGTTGATTTGTTCTGCGTCCATGGGGTGGTCCTGACTGTGTGGGTTGGCGAGGGGAGGAGGGGCGTGCCCTCCAGGGAACCCGCCATTTTCTCACGGGTGGCGGTTGACCCCATGGGGAGTGCCATTCCGGTGTCGCCAAAGGCGAAAAGCCCCCTGGGCGCGGCGCGCGCAGGGGGCCGGGAGGGCGTGGAGCGGCGGCGTCAGAACGCGGGGACCAGCGCGCCCTTGAACTGGGTCTCGATGAAGCTCTTGACCTCGGGCGACTGGTAGGCCGCCACCAGGCGCTTGGCCCAGGGCTTGTCCTTGTCGGCGCGGCGCACGGCGATCAGGTTGGCGTAGGGGCCCTTGGGCGATTCCTTGATGACGGCGTCCTTGTTGAACGAGAGGCCGGCCTTCTCGGCGTAGTCGTTGTTGATGGCGGCGATCACGAGGTCGTCGAGCGAGCGCGGCAGCTGCGCGGCGTCGAGCGGCACCAGCTTGAGCTTCTTGGGGTTGGTCACCACGTCGAGCGGGGTGGCGGTGTTGTTCTTCACGGCCTCGGGCTTGAGCGTGATCAGGCCGGCCTGCTGCAGCAGCAACAGCGCGCGGTTGCCGTTCGACGGGTCGTTCTGGATGCCGACCGCGGCGCCCTCGGGCAGCTGGTCGATGCTCTTGAGCTTCTTCGAATAGAAGCCCAGCGGCGCGGTGATGGTCAGGCCCACGGGCACGAGGTCGAAGCCGCGCGCCTTGATCTGGTTGTCGAGGAAGGGCTGGTGCTGGAAGGCATTGGCGTCGAGGTCGCCGGCCGCGAGCGCGGCATTGGGCAGCTGGTAGTCGTTGAAGACCACGACCTGGACCGTGAGGCCGTCCTTCGCGGCGACCTTCTTCACCACCTCGAAGATCTGCTCGGCGTTGCCGACCGAGATGCCGACCTTGACGGTGTTCTTGTTGTCCTGGGCCTGGGCGCCGCCGGCGATGCCGCCGAGGAGGGAAGCCGCCAGGGTGGCGGCAAGGAGGCCGCGGCGGCGAAGGATGCTGTGCATGGTTGGAGTGGCGCTGCGCGCTCGAAAAAGAAAGGCGCGAATGTGGCAGCAGGCGGGCGCGATGGGAACGAACCAATGCGCATATCCATATGGGAGCCCCTGCTCGCTTTATGGTGTATGTGGTTGAACGTCGGCGCCTCTTTATGTGATTTCAGGAATAAGCATCGCCCGATTTGTTCGTTCCCTTTCGATGCCTTTCTTTTCATACTCGGCACCTTTTTGCGAATCCGTGGCCGATGGTTTTTCCTGGCGGCCGCACGCATCCGTTCCTTGGTTCCCCCAGACATGAGCAACCCATCGTCCGACCCGGCCCGCGGCAGCGCGGAACCGGTCATCCGCCTCCAGTCGGTGCAGAAGTCCTTCGCGCTGCCCAGCGGCGAGGTCTTCGACGCCGTGCAATCGCTGTCGCTCGACATCCAGCAGGGCGACGTGTTCGGCCTGATCGGCAAGAGCGGCGCCGGCAAGTCGACCCTTCTGCGCCTGATCAACCTGCTCGAGCAGCCCGACGCGGGCCGCGTGCTGGTCGGTGGGCGCGACCTGACGACGCTGTCGCGCCGCGAGCTGCGCGACACGCGCCAGAACATCGGCATGATCTTCCAGCAGTTCAACCTGCTGCAGAACGCCACGGTGTTCGACAACGTGGCCTTCCCGCTGAAGATCCACGGCCGCCATTCGCGCGCCGAGATCGATGCCCGCGTGCGCGAATGCCTGGCGCTGGTGGGCCTGTCGGAAAAGATCGACACCTACCCGGCCCAGCTCTCGGGTGGCCAGAAGCAGCGCGTGGCGATCGCCCGCGCGCTGGCGCCGCGCCCGCAGGTGCTGCTGTGCGACGAGCCCACCTCGGCGCTCGACAGCGAGACCACGCGCTCGCTGCTCGAGACGCTGCGCGACATCAACCAGAAGATCGGCGTGACCATCGTGATCGTGACGCACGAGCTGTCGGTGGTCGAGGTGCTGTGCCGCAACGTGGCGATCCTCGAGAAGGGCCGGCTGGTCGAGCAGTTCGAGGTCGACGCCGCGCCGAGCGAGGTGCGCAAGACCGCGCTGGGCCGCGAGATCGACGAACTGGTGCGGCGCCGCGAGCGCGATGCACGCGAAGCGCGCGAGGCTGGCGAAGCCGCCTCGGCCAGCGCCCCGGTTGCCACCCAACGCAGCGCGCTGGAGGTGGCCTATGTTTGAGAACATCGCCCCCATCCTTCCCGAGCTCTGGGTCGCGACCGGCCAGACCTTCATGATGCTGGCCATCGGCCTGTCGGCCGCGGTGCTGATCGGCGGGCCGCTGGGCATCCTGCTGTTCCTGCTCGGCCCGGGCCAGTCGCTCGCCAACCGGCCCGCGTTCCTGATCCTGAACTGGCTCGTGAACACGGTGCGCTCCTTCCCCTTCATCATCCTGCTGGTGGCGTTGGTGCCGTTCACGCGCATCATCGCGGGCACCTCGATCGGGCCGCTGGCCGCGGCGGTGCCGCTGTCCTTCGCGGCCATTCCCTATTTCGCGCGGCTGGTCGACCAGTGCCTGCGCGAGGTGCCGCGCGGCGTGATCGAGGCCGCCCATGCGATGGGCGCCTCGGAGCTGCAGATCGTCTGGCGCGTGCTGGTGGTCGAGGCCCGTTCGGGCCTGGTGCTGGCGCTCACGGTGCTCGCGGTGAGCTTCCTCTCCTACTCGGCGATCGCCGGCGTGGTGGGCGGCGGCGGCATCGGCGACCTGGCCATCCGCTACGGCTACTACCGCTTCCAGACCGACGTGATGGTGCTCACCGTGGCGCTGCTCGTGGTGCTGGTACAGATCCTGCAATTCGTCGGCAACACCGCGGCGCGCAGGCTCGACAAGCGTTGATTCGTTTCTTCTCCCGTTCCCTTTTCTCTTTCTTTCCTGCAAAGCCTTCCGTCATGACCACCGCACTGCTGCGCCGTTCCGTCCTCGCCCTTTCCCTCGCCGCGCTGTCGCTCGGCGGCCTCTCGCTGCCGGCGCAGGCGCAGGACGCCAAGAAGAACCTCACGATCGGCGGCACCGCCGGCTCGAACATCGACCAGCTCAAGCAAGGCATCGTGCCGATCCTCGAGAAGAAGGGCTACAAGGTGAAGCTGGTCGAATTCAACGACTACGTGCAGCCCAACCTGGCGCTGGCCCAGGGCTCGCTCGACGCCAACTTCTTCCAGCACCAGGTCTACCTGAAGAAATTCGCGGCCGACCAGAAGCTGGACCTGGCCGAACTGGTGCAGGGCCCGATCGCGCCGCTGGGCGTGTACTCGACCAAGCGCAAGACGCTGGCCGACCTGAAGGAAGGCGACCGCGTGACGCTGCCGAACGACCCGAGCAACCTGGCGCGCGCGCTGGTGCTGCTGGAGCAGAACAAGCTGATCACGATCAAGCAGGGCGTCGATCCGCTGCGCGCTTCCGAGAAGGACGTGGCCGACAACCCCAAGAAGCTGAAGTTCATTCCGCTCGAGGCCGCACAATTGCCGCGCTCGCTCGGCGACACCGAGTACGCGATCATCAACGGCAACTTCGCGATCTCCTCGGGCCTGAAGCTCACCGAAGCGGTGGTGCTCGAGAAGACGCCCGACTACTACCTGAATGTCGTGGCCGTGAAGACCGCGGACAAGAACACCGCCTGGGCCAAGGACCTCGTGGAGGCCTACCACTCGAAGGAGTTCAAGACGGTGGTCGACACGAAGTTCCAGGGCTACGCGAAGCCCAGCTTCCTGCAATAAACCAACTACTTTCCTGAGAGGGACCTTCCCATGCCCGTGCTGGCCGTGTTCGATTCGCAAGCGAGCTGGAGCGACACCCATGTGTGCGACGGCTGGATCACCGACCGGCTGGCCGCGCAGGGCGTGCGATGGGGGCGCGAGGACGCCCCCGCGCCGCTCGCGGGCGAGGAGGTTCGCGTGCTCGGGCAGGCCGGGTTGTTCTACGTGCCCGAGGGCGAGGGCTATCTGGGCCTGCTGCTCGAGGCCGGCGAATGGGTCGCGCTGCCGGTGGGGCGGGCCCGGGTGTTCTTCGACGACGGCGAGGGCGCGGACGATGTGCTGCCGCATGCGGCGCTGCCGGGCTTCGAGGCCTTCGTCGAAGAGGTGCTGTCGTTGACGGGGAACGACGCGGACGAGGGCTGAGGCCCGCCGCCGCCGCTCCCCCGGCGGCGTTTCTCTTTCTTCTTTCTAGGCCGCCAGGCGCTGCGCCGTCCGACCTTCGGGCCGCGCCAGTCCGAGGTGATCGCGCAGGGTGCGCCCCTCGTACTCGGTGCGGAACAGCCCTCGCTTCTGCAGGATCGGCACCACCCCGTCGACGAAATGTTCGAGCCCGTGCGGCAGCGCATCGGGCATCAGGTTGAAGCCGTCGGCCGCGCCGCCCTTGAACCAGTGCTCGATGTCGTCGGCGATCTGCTCGGGCGTGCCCACGATCACGCGGTGGCCGCCGCCGCCCGCGAGTTCGCGGATCAGCTGCCGCACCGTGTAGCCATGGGTGCGGCCCGCCGCCACCACCGCGTTGAAGAAGGTGTGGTTGCCGTTGCCATTGCCGGGCAGCGGCAGGTTCTCGGGCAGGCGCTCGTCGAGCTTCAGGCGATCGGGCGTGATGCCCAGCGTGCCCGCGATGCGCGTGAGGCTGTAGTCCCACGGGATCAGGTCGACCAGCTCGTCGCGGCGACGCAGCGCCTCGGCCTCGGTGCCACCGACGATGGTGGTGAGGCCCGCGAGCACCTTCACCGCGTCGGGGCCTCGGCCCAGTTCGGCCGCGCGGGTCTTGAGGGCGCGCGCATAGGCCAGCGATTCCTCGAAGGACTGCGAGGCCGAGAACACGGCCTCGGCATGGCGCGAGGCCAGCTCGCGCCCGTCGGCCGAGGCGCCGGCCTGCACCAGCACCGGATGGCCCTGCGGCGCGCGCGGCAGGTTCAGCGGGCCCTGCACCGCGAAGTGCTCGCCGCGGTGCGCGATGGCGTGCACCTTGGTGGCGTCGACGAAGCTGCCCGTGGCCTTGTCGCCGACGAAGGCGCCGTCTTCCCAGCTGTCCCACAACGCCTTCACGATGTCGGCGAACTCCGAGGCGCGCGCGTAGCGCTTCGCATGGTCGGGCGTGGCCTCGAGGCCGAAGTTGCGCGCCGAGGGCAGGTCGGCCGTGGTCACCATGTTCCAGCCCGCGCGGCCGTTGCTCACGTGGTCGAGCGTGGAGAAGCGGCGCGCGATGTTGTAGGGCTCGTTGTAGCTGGTCGAGGCGGTGGCGATCAGGCCGATGTGGGTGGTGGCCGCGGCCACGCAGGCCAGCAGGATGGTGGGCTCGAGCGCGGTGATCGGGCGGAAGTGGATCTGGTCGACGATGGCCGCGTTGTCGGCCAGGAAGATCGCGTCGAGCTTGCCCGCTTCCGCGATCTGCGCGGTGCGGATGTAGTGCTGGATGTCGGCGAAGGCCCAGGGGTCGGCCTCGGGCAGGCGCCAGGCCGAGGGCACGAAGCCCGAGTGCAGGATGTTGACGTTCAGGTGCAGCCGCCGGGGAGGCGCGCTGCGGGTGGCGGAGCCGCTCATCGGGCGATCACTTCGAGAAGTAGTCGGGCAGGCGGTAGCCGGCCCACACGGGATTGGCGAGGAAGACGCGCTGGAACTCGGCCGACTGGTAAGCGGCGACGATGTCCTTCGCGAACTTCGCGTTCTCGTTGCCGCGCTTGACCGCCACCACGTTGACGTAGGGCAGGGTCATGTCCTCGAGCTTGAGCGCCTCGGTGAGCTTGAGGCCCGAGGCGACGGCGAAGTTGCCCTGCACGGCGGCCAGGTCGGCATCGGCCAGCGAGCGTGGTGCCTGGGCGGCATCGAGCGGCACCAGCTTCAGGCGCTTGGGATTGCTCGCGATGTCGCGCTCGGACACGCTCAGCGGGTTCACGCCGGTCTTGAGCTGCACCCAGCCGATGGCCGCGAGGATGTTGAGCGCGCGCGCCGCGTTCACCGGGTCGGCCGGCAGCGTGACGGTGGCGCCGTCGGGCACGCTGGCGAGCGACTTGTGGCGTTGCGAATAGAGGCCCATCGGCGGCGTCGGTACGTGGACGATCGGCACCAGGTCGAAGTTCTGCTGCTGGTTGGTGGCGTTGAGGTAGAGCGTGTGCTGGAAGATGTTGGCGTCGATCTGGCCGCGCTCGACTGCGTCGTTGGGCTGCACGCCCTGGCTGAACTCGACGTACTTGACGGTGTAGCCGAGCTTGGCGAGCTGGGGCTCGATGCCCTTGGTGAAGGCGTCGCGGTACGGGCCCGGCATGAAGCCGACGCGCAGGTCGGCGGCCTGGGCCGCGCTGGCGAGGCCCAGTGCGAGGGCAAGGCCGCCGGCCAGGGCCAGGCGGCGGGAAAGGGCGAGAGGGCGCATGAGGGAGGGGCTCCAGAACTGAACCGGGCACTCTAGGAGCCGGTGTCGCGCGCGCGAACGAATATTCGTAAGCTTGCATATGCGGACAGCGGCCATAGGATCGCTGGCATGACCCAACACATCGGAATCGTGGGCTGCTCCGCCGAAGGCGCGGCCCTTTGCTACAAGACCATCTGCGTGGAGGGCGCCGCGCTGCTCGGGCCCCATGCGCACCCCGAGGTGTCGATGCACACGCCCTCGCTCGCGGACTACGTGCGCTGCCTCGATGCGGGCGACGTGGCCGGCGTGGGCGAGCTGATGCTCGCTTCGGCGCGCAAGCTGCAGGCCGCGGGTGCCGACTTCCTGATCTGCCCCGACAACACGATCCACCAGGCCTTCGAATACGTGGCGCCGCGTTCGCCGCTGCCCTGGCTGCACATCGCCGAGGTGGCGGCCGACGAGGCCGTGCGGCGCGGCTTCCGGCGCATCGGCATCACGGGCACGCGCTGGCTGGTCGACAGCGAGGTCTATCCGTCCAGGCTCGCGGCGCGCGGCCTCGAGTACCGCCGGCCGAACGCGCAAGAGCGCGACGAGACCGGGCGCGTGATCATGGACGAGCTGGTCAACGGCATCTTCAGCCCCGAGGGCGTGGCGAGCTTCCAGCGCGTGATCGAGCGCATGAAGGTAGAGGAGGGCTGCGACGCGGTGGTGCTGGGCTGCACCGAGATCCCGCTGATCATCAGCGATGCGAACTCGGCGCTGCCGACGCTCGATTCGACGCGACTGCTGGCGCGCGCGGCGTTGCGGCGGGCGGTGCAGCCGGCCTGACTAGGCGAGGAAATCCTCGATCAGCTTCGCCACCCGCTGCGGCTGGTCGTGGTGCAGCATGTGGCCGGCATCGGCCAGCTGCTCGATGCGCACCGAGGGCACCGAGGCCAGCCGCTGGTGGAACTCCTCGAGCGTGTAGCGGTTCTTCCACCAGCCCTGGAGGCTGTCGTCGGCCGCCTCGATCATCAGCGTGGGCGCGGCAATGCGCGCATAGAGCGCGCGCACCTCGTCGACGCGGAAGATGTTGGCGTTGATGACCTTGTGCGCGGCCTCGCCGAGGATCTGCCAGCGCGCGCTGCCATCGGGCTGCGCGCGGCTGGCCGACCAGTGGCTCGCGAGCCAGTCGGCCTTGTCCTGCGACAGCCGCGGGTTGGTCTTCATGAGCCGGCGCGCCACGCCGTCGACGGCCGAGTAGCCCGCGAGCTCGAGCTCGCCGCGGTGCAGCCGCTTGAGCTCGTCGATCCACTGGCCGTAGCGCGCGGGCGCTTCCTCGGGCTGGCGCGCGGGCATGCCGAAGCCCTCGAGGTTGACCAGCCGGCGGATGCGCTCGGGCCGCACGCCCGCGTAGTGCATGACGACGTTGCCGCCCATGCTGTGGCCCACGAGGTCGACCGGGCGCGCGGCCTCGCCTTCGCCCGCGTAGTGGTCGAGCAGCCATTCGAGGTCGGCCAGGTAGTCGGGCAGCCAGTAGTTGTCGACCCCGCCGCCGTCGGTGAGGCCGAAGCCGCGCCAGTCGGGCGCGACGATGAAGCGTTCCTCGGCCAGCGCGTCGACCACGAACTGCCAGGAGGCGGCCACGTCCATCCAGCCGTGCACCAGCACCAGCGGCGGCCGCTCGGCCGAGGGCTGGCCCCAGAGGCGCACGTGGTAGCGGAGGTTGCGCACGGGCACGAATTCGCTGCGCGAGGGACGGAGGGCGTGGTACATGGCTCCGATGATAAGGAGCCGGGTCGAAGCGCACAGTCCGCCAGACGACAGTGGCGTGACGGCCGCGCCGCTCGGGTTTGGCGCCACCGCCAGCGCGCCGCGGAGCCCGGCGGTACATTTCCGCGCATGCAAAAAATCAGACTCGGTCAGAGCGACCTTCACGTCACGCCCATCTGCCTCGGCACCATGACCTTCGGCGAGCAGGTCGACGAGCCCACGGCCCACGCCATCCTGGCGCGCTCGCTCGAGCGCGGCGTCGACTTCATCGACACGGCCGAGATGTACTCGGTGCCCACGCGCCAGGAGACCTACGGCGCGACCGAAACCATCATCGGCAACTGGTTCGCGGCCAACCCCGGCGCGCGCCGGAAGCTGACGCTGGCGAGCAAGGTCGCGGGCCCGCTGCGCAACACGCCCTGGGTGCGCGAAGGCGTGGGCATGACGGGCGCGGACATCGTGGCCTCGTGCGAGGCGAGCCTCAAGCGCCTGCAGACGGACGTGATCGACCTCTACCAGATCCACTGGCCCGAGCGCCATGTGCCGGCCTTCGGCAACATCTACTACGACCCGGCCAAGGAGGTCTCGCAGACCCCGATCCGCGAACAGCTCGAGGCGCTGGCCGGGCTGGTGAAGGCCGGGAAGATCCGCGCCATCGGCCTGTCGAACGAGACGCCCTATGGCGTGCACGAGTTCGTGCGGCTGGCCGAGGAGCACGGGCTGCCGCGCGTGGCGACGGTGCAGAACGTCTACAACCTCGCGAGCCGCGGCGCCGAGAACGGCCTCGACGAAACCATGCACCGGCTCGGCGTGTCGCTGCTGGCCTATTCGCCGCTGGCCTATGGCCTGCTGACCGGCAAGTACGACCAGAGCGGCATCACCGGGCCGGACGCGCCGCAGGAAGCGCGCATCACGCGTTACGAATCGGTGCGCAAGCTGCGCTGGGGCCGGCCCGACGCGCTCAAGGCCGCGCGCCGCTACAACCAGCTCGCGCTCGACAACGGCCTCACGCCGGTGAAGCTCGCGCTGGCCTTCTGCTACACCAAGTGGCAGGTGGCGAGCACCATCATCGGCGTGCGCACGGTCGAGCAGCTCGACGAGGACATCGATGCCTGGGGCACGACGCTGTCGCCCGAGCTGCTGGCGCAGATCGACGCGATCCGCTGGGAGATCCGCGACCCCGCGGCCTGATCTTCTCGTTCAGCGCGCGCATTCGCCGCGCGCGGCCGCCAGCGCGAGCGCGGGCAGGCTCAGCAGGCCCATGTCGCCGCCCTTGAACTGGCCCTTCATGCAGTCGCCGCGCGCGGCGCTCGACAGGCCCGCGCTCAGGCGCGTATCGAGCGCGGCGCGCGTGCCGGCCGGGTTCAAGGCCTGGTTGGCGCGCTCGGCGAACGAGGGTGCGCGATCGCTGTCGCGCAGCGCGCGGCGGGTGGCTTCGGAATTCAGGATCAGCGGGGTGGGCGGTGATGCCACTGCAGCGGGCGCTTCGGCCGGGGCGGCGATGGCATCGCGCGGTGCCGGTTCGGGCCTTGTCGCGCTGCGTGTGGGCGCAGCCCGGACGCGTGGCGTTGCAGGGGGCGATGCCCTGGGCTCCACCCGCACCGGCGCTGCGCGCGGCTTCGGCACATCGACCCATGCGATCTCGACGACCCGCTGCACCGGAAAGACCGGCCGCGCGTGCGGCCGCATCGCCACGAGCAGCAGCCACAGCACCGCCACGTGCGCGGCGACCACGGCCAGCACGAGCGCCGGCAGGAACAGCCGCCGCATCAGTCGCCCGCGTCGCTCCGCCATTCGAGCAGGTCGCCCGGCTGGCACTGCAGCGCCTCGCAGATGCGCTCCAGCGTGTCGAAGCGCACGCCGCGCACCTTGCCGCTCTTGAGCAGCGAGAGGTTCTGCTCGGTGATGCCCACGTGCTCGGCCAGCTCGCGCGAGCGCATCTTGCGCCGCGCCAGCATCACGTCGAGGTTGACGACGATGGGCATCGCTCAGACGAAGCCCGCGTTGTCGTCGGCCAGGCGCCGTGCCTCGACCATGACGCGCGCGATCGCCACCAGCACCGCGCCGAACAGGATGTGCAGGCCGTCGAACCACGAGAAGCTCAGCGCCAGGAAGCGCTGGCCCGGCGGATTGCCCAGGCTCTGCGCCACGGTCATGAGGCCGCGCGCGAGCGGCAGCAGCAGCGACAGCAGCAGCACGGCCCAGGCGAAGCGCATCAGCGCGTCTTGCGCGGCGGCACCGAACACGCGGCCGTGGCGGTACTCGCCGAACAGCCGCCAGATCTGCCGCAGCGCGTACAGGCCGCCGCCCACGGGCAGCAGGCTGACCAGCGCGGTGCGCCAGCGCGCGGCCTCGTCGGGCGGCGGGCCGGGCAGGCCGAGGAAGCTCGCGGCGCCGAGGAAGCCGGTCCATTCCCAGCGGTGGGCCAGCAGCAGGAGCAGCGGCTGCACGACGAGCAGCACCGCGCCCGCGAGGGCCAGCGCTTGGACGACGCGGGCATGCCGCGCGAGATGGAGCGAGGGCGGGGCTGGCGTATGCTGCATGGCGCACCCATGTTGGTTGTGAATCGATAAGAGTTTATCGTAAAACAATAAGTTTTTTGCTGAAACGCTCCTGAAGGGGTGCTGTCCTTACCGTTTGCCATGGCCAAGAAGAACGCCCACGTCTCCGAGACGCCCGCCACCCAATTGCTGCGCGCCCACCAGGTCGCGTTCACCGAGCACCCCTACGAATACATGGAGCACGGCGGCGCCCAGCGCGGCGCCGAGATGCTGGGGCTCGATCCGTTCATGGTGATCAAGACGCTGGTGATGCAGGACCAGGACGCCAAGCCGCTGGTGGTGCTGATGCATGGCAACCGCACCGTGTCGACCAAGAACCTCGCGCGCCAGATCGGCGCCAAGTCGGTCGAGCCCTGCAAGCCCGAGGTGGCGCAGCGCCACAGCGGCTACATGGTGGGCGGCACCTCGCCCTTCGGCACCAAGCGCGAGATGCCGGTGTACGTGGAGGCGACGGTGCTCGCGCTGCCGCGCATCGTGCTCAACGGCGGGCGGCGCGGCTACCTGATCGGCATCGACCCGCAGGTGTGCGTGCAGCTGCTGGGCGCGACGCCGGTGGAGTGCGCGCTGGCAGAATAGCCGGCTCCTGCGATTCGATCGCCGGCGCTGCGCGTCCCGCCCGGGGCGCATCGGCGCGGCGATGCGTCCCCCGAAGAACAACACCGATCCGCGGAGACCCGCCTTGACCTTTCACCTGCCTACCCTGATCGCCATCGTGGCGTCGTACCTGCTCGGCTCGCTGTCCTTCGCCGTCATCGTGAGCAGGGCGCTCGGCATGGCCGACCCGCGCAGCTACGGCAGCAAGAACCCCGGCGCGACCAACGTGCTGCGCTCGGGCAACAAGGGCGCGGCGCTGGCCACGCTGCTGCTCGACGCGATCAAGGGCTGGGTGCCGGTGTTCGTGATCCGTCATTGGGGCGCGCAATGGGGCCTGGACGACGGCGTGGCCGCGGTGGCCGGCGTGGCCGCCTTCCTCGGCCACCTGTACCCGGTGTTCTTCGGCTTCCAGGGCGGCAAGGGCGTGGCGACGGCCGCCGGCGTGCTGGTCGGCATCGCGCCCTGGCTCGGGCTCGCGACCGGCGCCACCTGGCTGATCATCGCGGTGTTCTTTCGCTACTCGTCGCTCTCTTCGCTGGTCGCCGCCTTCTTCGCGCCGGCCTACTACCTGATCGGCGGCGGCATCGCGTGGCCATTGAGCCGCACGGCGCTGGTCGCCATCATCGTCATGAGCCTGCTGCTGATCTGGCGGCATCGCGAGAACATCCGCCGGCTCGCCGCCGGCACCGAGTCCAAACTGGGCTCCAAAAAGAAAAAGGACTGAAGGATCACCATGGGCACCATCACCCGCTTCCACGTCGGACCGCGTCTTTCCGAGACCGCGGTGCACAACGGCACCATCTACCTCGCGGGCCAGGTGCCCGACGACACCACGCAGGACATCCGCGGCCAGACCCAGCAGGTGCTGGCCATGGTCGACCGGCTGCTGGCCGAGGCCGGGAGCGACAAGTCGCGCATCCTCATGACGCAGATCTTCCTGGCCGACATCGCCGACATCACGGCGATGAACGAGGTCTGGGACGCCTGGATCCCGGCCGGCAACACGCCGCCGCGCGCGACGGTGCAGGCCAAGATGGCCAATGCCGGCTACAAGATCGAGATCGTGGTGACCGCGGCGCAGGCCTGATCGGGCCGCGCTTTCTCAATAGCGCTTCTCGAGCACCATCTGGTCGGCGTCGCGCCGCATCGAGAAGCGGTTGATGAAGCTGTTGCCCAGCAGCACGAAGGGCATGGACTGCGGCGAGACGATGGCCTCGAGGTCGTAGACCTCGACGTCGCCCACGCGCACCGAGCGCAGCCGCAGCAGATAGCCGGGCGCCACGCCGTTGGCGGTGTTGACCTGCACTGGCCGGCCCTTGCTGTAGTCGAGGCCGATGCGCTGCGCGTCGGCGACCGACATCGCGACCGTGGTGGCGCCGGTGTCGAGCATGAAGGTGACCGGGCGATCGTTGATCAGGCCCTGGGTCATGAAATGGCCGCGGCTGTCGGCCGGCAGCACGATGCGGTTGCCGCTGCCGCCCGAAGGGCCGCTGCCGCCGATGCTCACGGGCGTGTCCATGCGCAGCGTGACGCGCTTGCCCTCGGACTCGACCACCGCCTGCTCGGACTGCAGCGAGACCAGCTTCACGCCCTGGAAGCTTTCGCCCACCGCCACCGTCTTGGGCGCGCTGCCGTTGACGATCAGGATCGCGCGGCTGCCGATGGTGCCGGTCAGCATGACCGAGTCGGCCGCCTGGGCCGACGGCGCCGCCACCGCGGCCAGAACGAGCGCGGCGACGGCGAATGCCTTCATGGACCGGGGCTCAGTCGCGGAAGTTGTTGAAGGACAGCGGGGTATCCGGCACGTCCTTCTTGATCAGCGCCATGGCGGCCTGCAGGTCGTCGCGCTTGGCGCCGGTGACGCGCACCGCGTCGCCCTGGATCGCGGCCTGCACCTTGATCTTGCTGTCCTTGATCAGGCGCTGGATCTTCTTGGCGATGTCGCCCTCGATGCCGTTCTTGATCTTGATGACCTGCTTGACCTTGTCGCCGCCGATCTTCTGCACGTCGCCCTTGTCGAGGAAACGCACGTCGACGCTGCGCTTGGTGAGCTTGCTGCGCAGGATGTCCTCGACCTGCACGAGCTGGAACTCGGCATCGCCGGTCATGGTGATTTCCTTGTCCTTGAGCTCGACGGCAGCCGCGGTGCCCTTGAAGTCGAAACGGGTGGCGATTTCCTTGGCGGTGTTCTCGACGGCGTTCTTGACCTCGGGCAGATTGGGTTCGCAGACGGTGTCGAAAGACGGCATGGGCTCTCCTCAGATGTCACGGTAGCTGGATGCGACAATTCTCCCATGATCGTGGAGCACAACGTCCCGCTGCAGCCGTACAACAGCTTCGGCATCGTCGCGCGCGCGCAGCACCTGGTGCGCATCGCGAGCGAGGCCGACCTGGCCGCGCTGCATGCCGACACCGAATGGCGCGACGCGCCGCGTTTCGTGCTGGGCGGCGGCAGCAATATCGTGTTGACCGGCGACGTGAAGCCGCTGGTCCTGAAGGTGGAGATCCAGGGCCGCCGGCTGGTCGAGGAGACCCCGCGCGCCTGGATCGTGGAGGCCGGCGCCGGCGAGGTCTGGCACGACACCGTGCAGTGGACCCTGGCGCAGGGCTACCCGGGGCTCGAGAACCTCGCGATGATCCCGGGCACGGTGGGCGGCTCGCCGGTGCAGAACATCGGCGCCTATGGCGTCGAGCTGCAGGACCGCTTCGATTCGCTCGATGCCTTCGATCTGGAAACCGGCCGCAGCTTCACGCTCGACGCGGCGCAATGCGCCTTCGGCTACCGCGACTCGGTGTTCAAGCACGTGCGCGGCGCGGGTGGCGCCAACGACTTCGGCCTCGCGGGCCGCGCGCTGATCACGCGCGTGCGCTTCCGGCTGCCCAAGCCCTGGAAGGCGGTGGCGGGCTACCTCGACCTGGAACGCAGGATGGAGGAAACCGGCAACTTCACGCCCGATGCGAACGACATCTTCGACTGGATCTGCGCCATCCGCCGCGCCAAGCTGCCCGACTGGCGGGTGCTGGGCAACGCGGGCAGCTTCTTCAAGAACCCAACGGTCACGCCCGAGCAGTGCGCCGACATCATCGCGCGCGAGCCGAAGATCGTGCACTACCCGATGGACGACGGTAGCATCAAGCTCGCGGCCGGCTGGCTGATCGACGCCTGCGGCTGGAAGGGCAAGTCGGTGGGCAATGCCGGCGTCTACGAGAAGCAGGCGCTGGTGCTGGTCAACCGCGGCGGCAACGAGAACCCGGTGACGGGCGGCGAGGTGATGACGCTGGCCAAGGCGATCCAGACCAGCGTGTACGAGCGTTTCGGCATCCGGCTGGAGCCCGAGCCGGTGGTGGTCTGACCCGGCATCGTCCCGGCCTGGCCGCATGGATCTCGACTTCCTGCACCTGAACTACCGCCGGCGCATTTCCGCGCTGGTGTGGCTGCGGCGGCTCGTGATCCTGGCGGCGATCGCCGCGCTGGTGTTCTCGCGCGGGCGCTGGTGGAGCGTGGCGCTGGGATTCATCGGCATCGGCCTGCTGGTGGCGGTGATGGGCTGGTTCGAGACCAGCCTGCGCCGCCAGTTCATCCGCGAGGCGCGGCTGCCGCCCTTCCTGGTCCACAAGCTGATCGCGGCCCATCCGCAACTGAGCCGGCGCGACGCCGAGCTGGTGCTGCGCGGCCTGCGGCAGTTCTTCATGGCCCACCTGCGCAGCGGGCGCAAGTTCGTCGGCATGCCCTCGAAGGTGGCCGACACCGCCTGGCACGAGTTCATCCTCCATACCCAGGGCTACCAGCACTGGTGCCAGGCGGCCTTCGGTGGCCTGCTGCACCACACGCCGGCCGAGGTGCTGGGGCGCGACCCCAAGCGCAACGACGGACTGCGCCGCAGCTGGTACTGGGCCTGCAAGGAGGAGAGCATCGATCCGCGCAAGCCGGCGCGGCTGCCGCTGCTGTTCGCGCTCGACGTCAAGTTCGGCATCGAGGGCGGCTTCAACTACGTGCCCGACTGCCGCGACATCGACCGGCAGGCCGGCTCCGATGCCCACTGCGGCACGAGCTTCGGCGAAGGCGGCTCGTCGAGCGGTGGCTGTGGCGGCGACGCGGGCGGCTTCGGCGGCAGCGAATCGAGCGGCGGCGATGGCGGCGGCGGGGATTCGGGCGGTGGCGATGGCGGCGGTTGCGGTGGGGGTTGCGGGGGCGGAGGCGGCGGGGACTGAGCGCCCCGTAACGGTGGCACCAAAGAAAAAAAAGCAGGCGCGAGGCCTGCTTTTTCGTTGCGGCTTGGAAAGGCTTACTCGCCCTTGCCGCTGTCGTCGTTCGTGAGCTTCGGCAGCGCCGCGCCCTGGCTCGAGGCCAGCAGGCCGGTCTTGGTGTAGATGCCGAGCTTCTCGCGCGTGTCGACGATGTCGAGGTTGCGCATCGTCAGCTGGCCGATGCGGTCCAGCGGCGTGAATGCGCCCTCGACCTTCTCCATGCTCAGGCGTTCGGGCTTGTAGGTGAGGTTCGGCGACTCGGTGTTGAGGATCGAGTAGTCGTTGCCGCGGCGCAGCTCGACCGTGACCTCGCCGGTGATCGCGCGCGCCACCCAGCGCTGGGCGGTTTCGCGCAGCATGATGGCCTGCGGGTCGAACCAGCGGCCCTGGTAGAGCAGGCGGCCCAGGCGGCGGCCGTGGTCGCGGTACTGCTCGATGGTGTCCTCGTTGTGGATGCCGGTCACCAGTCGCTCGTAGGCGATGAACAGCAGCGCGAGGCCGGGGGCCTCGTAGATGCCGCGGCTCTTGGCCTCGATGATGCGGTTCTCGATCTGGTCGCTCATGCCCAGGCCGTGGCGCCCGCCGATGCGGTTGGCCTCGAGGATCAGCTCGACCAGGTTGGGGTAGCTCACGCCGTTGAGCGCGACCGGCACGCCTTCCTCGAAGCGCACCGAGACGGTTTCGCGCTTGACCTCGACCTCGTCCTTCCAGAAGGCCACGCCCATGATCGGCTGCACGATCTGGATGCCGCTGTTCAGGTGCTCGAGGTCCTTGGCCTCGTGCGTGGCGCCGAGCATGTTGGAGTCGGTCGAGTAGGCCTTCTCGGCCGACATCTTGTAGGCGAAGCCGGCCTGCTGCATGAAGGCCGACATTTCGGCGCGGCCGCCGAGCTCGTCGATGAAGACCTGGTCGAGCCAGGGCTTGTAGATCTTCAGGCTCGGGTTGGTCAGCAGGCCGTAACGGTAGAAGCGCTCGATGTCGTTGCCCTTGTAGGTGCTGCCGTCGCCCCAGATGTGGACGTCGTCCTCCTTCATGGCCGACACCAGCATCGTGCCGGTGACCGCGCGGCCCAGCGGCGTGGTGTTGAAGTAGGTGACGCCGGCCGTCGTGACGTGGAAGGCGCCGGCCTGCAGCGCGGCCAGGCCTTCGTTGGCGAGCTGCGCGCGGCAGTCGATCAGGCGCGCGTTCTCGGCGCCGTAGAGCATCGCCTTGCGCGGGATCTCGTCGTAGTCGGGCTCGTCGGGCTGGCCGAGGTTGGCGGTGTAGGCGTAGGGGATCGCGCCCTTGTTGCGCATCCAGTGCAGCGCCGCGCTGGTATCGAGGCCGCCCGAGAAGGCGATGCCGACCTTCTGGCCGGCGGGAACGTTTTGGAGGATGGTCGACATGCTGGGAGGCTCCGTGCGGTTCAGCCGAAGTGGCAGATGTAGCTGTAGGGCTCGCCGCTCACGCGGATCTGGAAGCTGGAGTTGCCCGGAACGTCGAACTTCTGGCCGGGGCCGGAGGCGATCCACTCTGTGGTGCCCGCGAGCTGGTATTCGCAGCTGCCGGCGGTGCCTTCCATGATCTCGGGAGCGCCGGTGTTGAAGGTCAGGGTGGACGGCAGGATCACGCCGACCGATTTCTTCGTGCCGTCGGCCAGCGTGAGGCTGTGGCTCACGCACTTGCCGTCGAAGTAGACATTGGCCTTGGTGGCCACAGCGGCGCTGTTCAGGGTGTCGGTAATCGTCATGGAATGGCGCCGGCGCCGGGGGCGTTCGGCTGGTCGAGGACGGCACCGCGCAGGCGGCGCACCCCTCAGGGGTTGGAGAAGTCCTCGATTTTAGGGGCTTGGCCGGCGGCGCCTGGCCGGCCGGCCGCCTCAGCGGTGCCAGCCGTGGTAGCCGCCGCCGCGCCAGCCGCCGTAGCCGCCGCGGTAACCGCCGTAGCCCCGGTAGCCGCCGCCCCAGCCGCGCGAGTAGCCGAGGTTCAGCGAGATGCCGACCGGCGGATAGACGTAGGGCTGCGGATAGGCATAGGCCGGCTGCACGTAGACCGGCGCCGGATAGACCGCGGCCGGGTAGGCGGGCTGGGCATAGACCGGGGCCGGCTGCGTGCCCGACACCACCACGCCCGGCTCGGGCACGACGTCGTCCCAGGGCGAGCCCGTGGCGTACTGCTGGCCTTGCTGCTGCGGCGGTTGCTGCGCATAGCCGCGGTTGTCGGTTTCGACCGGGTAGGGCGTGAGCTGGTTCTGCGGCGTCACCGGCGCGGTGGTCACGCCATAGGCATTGGCCTCGACGGGGATGGTGGCGCCCGGCTGGTAGTCGGTGCGCGTGGTGTAGCGGCGGCCGTTGTACTCGTAGGTGACGTTGTAGCTGGTGCCGGTGCTGTCGCGCACCGGCGTGGCCGAGAGCACGCGCGCCTGCACGGTCTGGCCCGACTGGGCATGGACCATGCCCGCGCTGGCGGCGAGGACGCCGGCCAGCGAGAGGCCGAGGACGGTACGGATGGTCTGGGTATTCATGTTGGAGACTCCTGCGGATCGGACGCGGTGCGCTGCGAGGGGAGCCCAGCTGCGCCCGGTCCGGGTTCGACGCCGGCCCGCCAGGCGGGTTCCGGCATTTACACGGCGTTCACAGCACGGTTTTCACAGTCGCTTACAGCGTCTTGGCCCATTGTTCGGCGTCGAAACCCGCGGTGATGTCGGCTTGGCGCGCCTTTTGGTGCCAGTCCACCACCGGCCGCTTGATCAGGCTGGGATTGGCGAGCAGCACGGCGCGCGCCGAGGCGGCGTCGACCACCGATTCGCGCGTGGCGTCGTCGAGCTTGCGCCAAGTGGTGCCGCGGCGGTTGACCAGCGTTTCCCAGCCCAGCGCGGCCAGCCAGCGGTCGAGCTCGGCCTCGGGCACGCCCTGTTTCTTGAAATCGTGGAAGCCGTAGGCGATGTCGTGGTCATCGAGCCAGGCGCGGGCGCGCTTGACGGTGTCGCAGTTCGGAATGCCGTACAGAGTGGTCGAAGGGGTTGTCATGGCGCCGATGATGCGCGAGCGGCGGGTGGGCGACAATCCCGGCCTCCATGGAAACCCTGAACGACTGGCTCGAGCGCGCCGAGCGACTGCATCCCAAGAACATCGAGCTCGGACTCGAGCGCGCGCGCGAGATGGCCCAGCGCATGGCGCTGCGCTTCGGCTGCCCCGTGATCACGGTGGCCGGCACCAACGGCAAGGGCTCGACCTGCGCCATGCTGGAGTCGATCCTGATGCACGCCGGCTATCGCACGGCGGTCTTCACCTCGCCCCACCTGGTGCATTTCGAGGAGCGGCTGCGCCTGTCGGGCCAATCCGTCGATGCTTCCAAACTGATAGCAAACTTCGAAGCCGTGGAAAAGGCCAGGGGCGACATGCCGCTGACCTATTTCGAGTTCACGACGCTCGGCATCCTGCGCTGCATGATCGAGGAGAAGCCCGATGTGGCGATCCTCGAGGTCGGCCTCGGCGGCCGGCTCGACGCGGTCAACATCATCGATGCCGACTGCTCGGTGATCACCAGCATCGACCTCGACCACATGGAGTTCCTCGGCCCCGACCGCGAGAGCATCGGCTTCGAGAAGGCCGGCATCCTGCGCGCCGGCAAGCCGGCCATCGTGAGCGACCCGATGCCGCCGCAGAGCGTGATCGACCATGCCGAGGCCATCGGCGCCGACCTCTGGCGCTTCGGACGCGACTTCAACGTGTCGGGCGACAAGCAGCAATGGGGCTGGAGCGGCCGCGGCCGGCGCTACAGCGGGCTGGCCTATCCGGCGCTGCGCGGCGCCAACCAACTGGTCAACGCGGCCGGCGTGCTGGCGGCGCTCGAGTCGCTGCGCCAGCAGCTGCCGGTGACGGCGCAGGCGATCCGCAGCGGCCTCGCGATGGTCGAGTTGCCGGGGCGCTTCCAGATCGTGCCGGGCCAGCCGGTGCTGGTGCTCGACGTGGCGCACAACGCGCACGCGGTGGCCGCGCTGGCCGAGAACCTCGACGCGATGGGCTTCTACCCGACCACCCATGCCGTGTTCGGCGTGATGGCGGACAAGGACCTGGCGCCGATCCTCGCGCGCATCGGGCCGCTGATCGACCGCTGGTACTTCACCGACCTGCCGACCGCGCGCGCCGCCAAGGCGGCCGACCTGCTGGCGACATGGCAGGCGCAGAACACGCGCAAGGACGCCGCCGGCGAGGTCTTCGCCGACCCCATGCAGGCGCTCCAGGCGGCCATCGAGCGCGCGGACCCCGCTGATAGAATCGTGGTCTTCGGATCGTTCTTCACCGTGGGCGGCGTGCTCGAGCATGGCACCCCCCGGCTGCAAGCCAAACACCTGTCCTCAACCTTGTCGCCCGGCGGCTGATTCGCAGGTCGATCGCGCCGGATTCCGCAGCTTCCCGCATCACTCGCAGCACTCCTTCAGGGACCGAACTTCATGGCGTTTTTCAAGTTCCGCGCGCGCGGCCCACAAGGCAACGAAGGACGCAGCGCACCGGCTGCGGTGCCGGCGGAAAGTGTCGAATCCATGCGCCGTCGCGCCCGCCACCGCCTGCTGGGCGCCGCGGTGCTGGTGCTGCTGGGCGTGATCGGTTTCCCGCTGCTGTTCGACACCCAGCCGCGCCCGGTGTCGGTCGACATCCCGATCGAGATTCCCGACCGCAACAAGGTCAAGCCGCTGCCGGTGCCCCAGGCACCCGCGCCGGCCGCCACCAGCGGCAGCGACAACGGCGACACCCGCGTGGCCGCCGCGACGCCGTCGCGTCCCCCGGCCGCATCGAGCGGCGGCATCATCACCGAGACCGCCGACGGCACCGAGATCGATGCCTCGGGCCGGCCGGTCAACAGCGCGCAGGCGCCGGCTCCCGCGCCGGCCAAGCCGGCCGAACCCAAGCCCGAGCCGAAACCGGAGCCCAAGCCGGAACACAAGCCCGAAGCCAAGCCCGAGCCCAAGCCGAAGCCCGAACCCAAGCCCGAACCCAAGCCCGAGGCCAAGCCGGAACCGAAGCCCGCGCCCAAGCCCGCCGCGGTCGACGACGGCGCGCGTGCCCGCGCGCTGCTCGAAGGCAAGCCGATCGCCGCCGCGCCCGCCACGCCCAAGCCCGCCGCCGCGTCCGACGACAACGGCCGCTTCGTGGTGCAGGTCGGTGCCTTCGCCGATGCCGACAAGGCCCGCGAGGTGCGGCAGAAGCTCGAGAAGGCCGGCCTCAAGACCTATGTGAACGTGGCGAAGACGGCCGACGGCGAACGCACGCGTGTGCGTGTCGGTCCCTTCGGCTCGCGCGCCGAGGCCGACAAGGCCGCCGAGCGGGTGAAGGCCTTGTCTTTGTCGGCCGCGATCCTCACCTTGTAATTCGCCACCGCCTGTAGTCGCCGTGGCCTTGCTCGACTGGATCGCCGTCGCACTCATCGTGGTGTCGATGCTGTTCGGCCTCGTGCGCGGGCTGGTGTTCGAAGTGATTTCGCTGATCGGCTGGGTGGTGGCGTTCGTGGTGGCGCAGTGGTTCGCGTCCGATGTGGCGGCCTGGTTGCCGGCCGGCGATCCGCAGGCGTCCTGGCGTTATCCGCTGGCCTTCGTGCTGCTGTTCGTGGCGGTCGCGTTCGGCGTGGGCCTGATGGCCTCGCTGACGCGCAAGCTGATCGCCGCCGTGGGATTGCGTCCGGTCGACCGGATCCTGGGCGGTGCCTTCGGCGCGGCCCGGGGCGCGGTGGCGCTGCTGGTGTTGGCAGTGGTTGTTCATTTGCTGGCGTTGAGCGACAGTGCCTGGTGGCACGAATCGCGCAGCGCCGTTGTTCTCGACGTGGCATTGCAGAGCCTGAAGCCTGCATTGCCCGAAAAATTGGCAAGCTACCTGCCCTGAGAGGATCGCTTCATGTGTGGAATCGTCGGCGTTGTCAGCAACGCACCCGTCAACCAGCTGCTCTATGACGCGCTGCTGCTGCTGCAGCACCGCGGCCAGGATGCCGCCGGCATCGTCACGCTGCAGGAACGCAAGTTCTTCATGCACAAGGCCAAGGGCATGGTGCGCGACGTGTTCCGCACCCGCAACATGCGCGCGCTGCCCGGCAGCGTGGGCCTGGGCCAGGTGCGCTATCCGACCGCCGGCAACGCCTACAGCGAGGAAGAGGCGCAGCCCTTCTACGTCAACGCGCCCTTCGGCATCGTGCTGGTGCACAACGGCAACCTGACGAACGCCCATGCGCTGCGCGCCGAGCTGTTCTCGACCGACCACCGCCACACCAACACCGACAGCGACTCCGAGGTGCTGCTCAACGTGCTCGCCAACGAGCTCGAGCAGTCCTCGCACGGCGTGCCGCTGAACCCGGCCGAGGTCTTCGCCGCGGTGCGCAGCATGCACAAGCGCCTGCGCGGCTCGTACGCGGTGGTGTCGCTGATCGCGGGCCACGGCCTGCTGGCCTTCCGCGATCCCTACGGCATCCGCCCGCTGTGCATCGGCCGCAGCGCCGACGGCACCGTGATGGTGGCCAGCGAATCGGTGGCGCTCGAGGGTTCTGGCCATACCTTCGAACGCAACGTGCTGCCGGGCGAGGCGGTGTTCGTCGACATGCAGGGCCAGCTCCATTCGATGCAGTGCGCCGAGGCGCCCACGCTCAATCCCTGCATCTTCGAGTTCGTGTATCTCGCGCGTCCCGACTCGGTGCTCGACGGCATCTCGGTCTACCAGGCGCGCCTGAACCTCGGCGAGACGCTGGCCAAGCGCGTGGTCTCGACCGTGCCGCCGAACCAGATCGACGTGATCATCCCGATCCCCGAATCGAGCCGCCCGAGCGCGACGCAACTCGCGCACCTGCTGGGCATTCCGTACCGCGAGGGCTTCGTCAAGAACCGCTACGTGGGCCGCACCTTCATCATGCCGGGCCAGGGTGTGCGCAAGAAGTCGGTGCGCCAGAAGCTCAACGTGATCGCGAGCGAGTTCAAGGGCCGCAACGTGCTGCTGGTCGACGACTCGATCGTGCGCGGCACCACCAGCCGCGAGATCGTGCAGATGGCGCGCGACGCCGGCGCGCGCAAGGTCTACCTCGCGAGCGCCGCGCCGCCGGTGCGCTACCCCAACGTCTACGGCATCGACATGCCGACCAAGGACGAGCTGGTGGCGCACGACCGCACCGTGGAAGAGATCCGCGAGCTCATCGGCTGCGACGCGCTGATCTACCAGGACGTCGACGCGATGAAGCGCGCCATCGGCTCGCTCAACGGCAAGCTCGACGGCTTCGATGCCTCGTGCTTCGATGGCGTCTACGTCACCGGCGACATCGACACCGAAGCCATCTCGCGCATGAACGGCAACCGCCCGCGCATCGAGGAGACCGAAGAGGATTCCTCGCGCCTCGCGCTGCCCAACCTGAGCTGATCTTCTTCCGACATTCCTCGTTGGCCTCGCGCCCGAAAGTTTCCGTGACCGATCGACCCCTGCCTCCCGGCCTGCACCGCGACACGCTGGCCCTGCGCACCGCGCTCGAACGCAGCGTGCATGGCGAGCACTCCGAAGCGCTCTACCTCACCAGCGGCTTCGTGCAGCCCGACGCCGAGACCTCGGCCCGCCGCTTCGCCGGCACCGAGGAAGGCTTCACCTACGCGCGCACCTCGAACCCCACCGTCAGCAGCTTCGAGCGCCGGCTCGCCGCGATGGAAGGCACCGAGGCCGCGATCGCCGCCTCCAGCGGCATGGGTGCGATCCTCATGATGTGCATGGGCCTGCTCAAGGCCGGCGACCACGTCGTGTGCTCGCGCTCGATGTTCGGCTCGACCATCAACCTGATCGGGCGCGAGTTCGGCAAGTTCGGCGTCGAGACCACCTTCGTCTCGCAGACCGACGTGGCCGAGTGGCGCGCCGCGGTGCGCCCCACCACCAGGCTGCTGTTCGCCGAGACGCCGACCAATCCGCTGACCGAGGTCTGCGACATCCGCGCGCTGGCCGACGTGGCGCACGAGGCGGGTGCGCTGCTCGCGGTCGACAACTGCTTCTGCTCGCCCGCGCTGCAGCGGCCCGCCGAGCTCGGCGCCGACCTGATCATCCATTCGGGCACCAAGCACCTCGACGGCCAGGGCCGCGTGATGGCGGGCGCGATCTGCGGTCCCTCGAAGCTGATCGTCGACGTGTTCGGCCCGGTGGTGCGCACCGCGGGCATGGTGCTGTCGCCGTTCAATGCCTGGGTCGTGCTCAAGGGTCTCGAGACGCTCAACGTGCGCATGCAGGCGCACTGCGCGAACGCGCTGGCCGTTGCGCAATGGCTCGAGGCCCAGCCGGGCATCGAGCGCGTGTACTACCCGGGGCTCGCCTCGCATCCGCAGCATGAACTGGCGATGCGCCAGCAGGCCGGGCAGGGCGGGGCGGTCGTGTCCTTCATCGTGAAGGGCGGCGATCCCGAGACCGCGCGCGCCAACGCCTTCCACGTCATCAACAGCACCGAGGTCGTGAGCATCGCCACCAACCTCGGCGACGTGAAGACCATCATCTCGCACCCGGCCACCACCTCGCACGGACGGCTGTCCGAAGCGCAGCGCCAGGCGGCCGGCATCGGCCAGGGCCTGATCCGCCTCGCGGTCGGCCTCGAGCACGTCGACGACATCAAGGCCGACCTGTCGCGCGGCCTTTCCACCCTGAATTTCTGAATCCCGCCTCCATGACCGGCAAAGTCCGCACCCGCATCGCTCCGTCTCCCACCGGCTTCCTGCACCTGGGCACCGCGCGCACCGCGCTCTATTCGTGGGCCTATGCGCGCCACCACGGCGGCGAGTTCGTGCTGCGCATCGAGGACACCGACGTCGCGCGCTCCACGCAGGATTCGACCGACCAGATCCTCGCGTCGATGCACTGGCTCGGCCTCGACTACGACGAAGGCCCGATCTACCAGATGCAGCGCCTCGAGCGCTACCGCGCCGTGATCGCGCAGATGCTCGAAGCCGGCACGGCCTACCACTGCTACGCCACGCCCGCCGAGCTCGACGAGATGCGCGAAGCGCAGAAGGCGCGCGGCGAGAAGACCCTGTACGACCGCCGCTGGCGTCCCGAGCCCGGCAAGGTGCTGCCGCCCGTGCCCGAGGGCGTGCCGCCGGTGGTGCGCTTCTGCAACCCGCCCGAAGGTGACGTGACCTGGAACGACCTCGTCAAGGGCGAGATCACCATCAACAACCGCGAGATCGACGACCTCATCATCCTGCGGCCCGACGGTGTGCCCACCTACAACTTCGCCGTGGTGGTCGACGACTGGGACATGAACATCACGCACGTGTTCCGCGGCGACGAGCACATCAACAACACGCCGTGGCAGATCAACATCTTCCACGCGCTCGGCGCGCCGCTGCCGCAGTTCGGCCATGTGCCCGTGATCCTCGGCGACGACGGCCAGAAGCTCTCGAAGCGCCGCGGCGCCGTGAGCGTGACCGCCTACGAGGACAACGGCTACCTGCCCGAGGCGATGCTCAACTACCTCGCGCGCCTCGGCTGGAGCCACGGCGACGACGAACTGTTCACGCGCGAGCAGATGGTGAGCTGGTTCGATGGTTCGCACCTGTCGAAGAGCCCCGCGCAATGGGACGCGGCCAAGCTCGCGTGGGTCAACGCGCAGTACATCAAGGCCAAGCCCGATGACGCGCTCGTGCCGCTGGTGGCCGCGCAACTGAAGAAGCGTGGCATCGAGGCCGACGATCGGCTCGCCGCCATCTGCGCGCTGTTCAAGGACCGCTGCGAGACCACGGTCGCGCTGGCCGATTGGGCCGCGGCCTTCTATGCCGACGTCCACGCAAGCGACGCGGATCGTGCGCAACACATCACCGATGCGGTGAAGCCTGCGGTGGCCACGCTTGCGGATAAACTCTCCACCCTTCCGACGTGGGACAAGGCGACGATCGCCGCGGCCATCAAGGAAACCCTGGCTGCGCATTCGCTCAAGATGCCTGCTCTGGCGATGCCGGTGCGTGTTCTCGTGATGGGAACCCCACAGACGCCATCGCTCGATGCGGTCCTCGCGATTTTTTCTAAAGAAAAAATCATCGAGCGTTTGAAAGTGGCCTAAAAACCGGTCTATAATTTGAGGCTCGACACCGACACAAGGTGATTCTGAAAAGAAGCACTGGAATGTCAAAGAGGGGGTATAGCTCAGCTGGGAGAGCGCTTGCATGGCATGCAAGAGGTCATCGGTTCGATCCCGTTTACCTCCACCATCAAAAGTGTCGAGAAGAGAAGAAGTGCTGATCGCAGCACGGTTCCTAAGGTTTTGACCCTATCGTCTAGAGGCCTAGGACACCACCCTTTCACGGTGGCTACCGGGGTTCGAATCCCCGTAGGGTCGCCAGTTTCATGCAAGTGAAGCAGGCACGAGTCGTCAACACTCGGCTCCGCAAGGAGTGAACGTTGTCTACCAGGAGTGGTAGTTCAGTTGGTTAGAATACCGGCCTGTCACGCCGGGGGTCGCGGGTTCGAGTCCCGTCCACTCCGCCACATAAAGCAACGGGCTACGCGAGCAATCGCGTAGCCCGTTTGTCTTTTTGGGGATCCGAGCCGAACCCTCCATGGATTTGGTTGGCATCGTCGACCTGGCACCGGCGGGAGTGGAGCGGCTCTTGTCGAGCTGGGGCGCTTCGCTGACGTCGCCCACATTGCCGGCACCACCTGCGAGCGAGTCGGTGACGCGCTGACGGTGCGGTAGCCGCTGTCTTCGATCGCGACTCGTCCTCACCCGGGCTTGGGGCGGCGGTAGGAGTTCTTGAGCGATCGGGACGCGAACTCGACTTTGGCTCGAGTGACGTCGTCCTCGGCGTGCAACTGCAGCTTCTTGCAGTTCGCGCATTGGTACAGCCGCAGCCAAGGGAGAAGTCGCATCCATGGTCGGCGCTCTACGCGGTAGAGATGGTCGACGGTGCAATCACAGGCCTGAAAAACGGACATAGCCAAACAATTAGTGCGAAAGTTGCACTCATTATTTGCTTGTAATCGTGACAAATTTCACCGTTTTCCGTGGGGGGTTGTGAGGTGACCCACAGCTAGCTCAAGGTTCGTGGGGGCTCCAGGAACGCGGGCCAATTGGCGGGCTCCGTTGCTCGGGGCTGCAGCAGCGGCGCCACGTTCTCGCAACGCCCAGGGCTCAGTTACTCTCGCCACAACTTAGCGACGCCCCCAAACGAACAAAGCCCGCACAAGGCGGGCTTTGAAAATATGGTCGTGAACTCTTACGCGGTCCACGCTACGGCAAAGATTCCTTTGCGGAAGTCATTGTTGTTTTTCTCGTCGTAGTGACTTCGACGCGCTGGTGTGAGATTCAGCTTGCCTGGCCAGGCAACGCTCGGGCGTTCCGAGCGAAGGCGCATTGTAGCAGGCCCGTGCATGCGATCCCGCGAGCGAGGATCACGCACGTCGTGCGTAGCGTCCCGGCGGTAGCCCCACATGCCTGCTGAATGCGGTGCTGAAGGTGCTCGCCGAGCTGTAGCCCACGCGTTCGGCGACCTCGGCGATCGCGACGTCGTGATGCTTGAGCAGGTTCTTCGCAAGCGCCATGCGCCAGGCCAGCAGATATTCCATCGGCGGCAGGCCGACCGCGCGCGTGAAGCGATCGAAAAAAGCCGAGCGCGACAGTGCGGCCTTCTGCGCGAGCTGGGTCACGGTCCACGGCCGCGCGGGATCCGCGTGCAGTTGGCGCAACGCGAGCGCGAGCCGCGCGTCGGTCAGTCCGCGAAGCAGGCCAGGGGGCGCATCCTCGCTTGAGGACGAACGCAGCGCCTCGACGAGCAACACTTCCACCAGGCGCGTAAGCACGAGCTCGCGCCCGGAGCGCTCCTCGCTCGACTCCTCGCCGACCAGCCGCACCAGCACCGAGAGCCGCTCGACGCCGCGCACGTGCACCAGCGTCGGCAGCAGCGAGACCAGCAAGGCCGCGTCGGGCGAATCGAACACGAAATAGCCGCCGAGCAGGCGCACGTCGGGCGGACCATCGCGCCTGCCATGGCGCACCTCGCCTTCGGGAGCGGGCGCGAGCTTGGGATCGATGTGAACGGGCGCGGCCGCTTCGAAGCTCGACAGTGTGAAGCCCGGCGTTGCCGGCATGAGCACGAAGTCGCCCGCGTCGAGGACGATGGCTTCCTCGCCCTCGACCGCGAGGCGGCAACTCCCGCTGATCACCGCGCAGAAGCTGGGCTGGCCGAAATCTGAATAGCGGACCGCCCATCGGCCGGCGCCGCTGATGCCTTTCGAGAACACGGCGCGCGGATTGAGCAACGCGATGACCTCTGAGAGCGGATCGTTCATGGCTGGACGTTCGCAAATGAATCCTGGACTTTTCATTGTAGATGGTCCGGTTTTCTCTGGATATCGTTCGCTCCCATGTCAACCACTCGGCAAGCACCCATGAAAACCGTCCTCATCACCGGCTGTTCGTCCGGCTACGGCCTCGAGACCGCACGCCATTTCCTGTCGCAGGGCTGGCGCGTGATCGCCACCATGCGCACGCCGCGCGAAGACCTGCTGCCGCGCGACGAGGGGCTGCGCATCGTGGCCCTCGACGTCACGAACCCGCAGAGCGTCGCCGCCGCACTCGAGGCGAGCGGACCCATCGACGTGCTCGTCAACAACGCAGGCATCGGACTGCTCGGTGCCTTCGAGGCGACGCCGATGAGCACCACGCGCGAAGTCTTCGAGACCAACACCTTCGGCGTGATGGCGATGACGCAGGCGGTGCTGCCGCAGTTCCGCGCGCGCCGCGCCGGCGTTGTGGTGAACGTGACCTCGAGCGCCACGCTGGCACCGATGCCGCTGGTCGCTATCTACACGGCCAGCAAGACGGCCATCGAGGGATTCACCGGTTCGCTGGCGCACGAGCTCGCAGCCTTCGACGTGCGCGTGAAGCTGGTGCAGCCCGGCTATGCGCCGAGCACGAACTTCACGAGCAATGGCCAGTCGCGCATGGAGGGCTTGATCCCGCCGGCCTATGGGGCCTATGCGCAGCAGGTCTTCGCGTCTTTCGCGGGCATCTCGGCAGTGACCACGGCATCCGACGTGGCCGAGACCGTGTGGCGTGCCGCGAACGACGAGTCGGGGCAACTGCGCTTTCCGGCAGGCGCCGACGCGGTGGCGCTGGCCCGTTCGAGCGCGCCTTCTGCATCGGCTTGAGTTGGCGTAGGCGGTCTTCCACAGCGCGCGATGGGGCGATGTGCGCGCCGTAGCATGGCCAGGCCCGCATCGTCGCGGGCGCGGTTTGCGTCATGTTTTCAGCAAAGGAGTTCGCCATGCCCATCTCTTCGCTTCGTGCGGTGGCCGTCGTCTGTGCAGTGGCTGCGAGCAGCATCGCCTTCGTCGGTTGCACGACCACGCGTCCCGACAACCAGGCCAGCAGCGCGTCCTCGCGTGCATCGATCGACGCGCAGGTCGATGCCTCGCTGTCCAAGCTCTACGACTCGGTGCGCGGTTCGCGCGAGCTCGTTGCCAAGTCGAGCGGCGTGCTGGTGTTCCCGGCGGTGGTCGGCGCGAGCATGGGCGTGGGTGCGGAATACGGCCGCGGCGCATTGCGCGTGAACGGCCGCACGCAGTCCTACTACAGCACGACCTCGGGGTCGATCGGCTTCCAGGCGGGCGCGCAGTCGAAGGCCGTGATCTACCTGTTCACCACGCAGGCCGCGCTCGACAAGTTCCGCAGCAGCAAGGGATGGACGGCCGGTGCCGATGCCACGGTGGCCGTCGCGACCATCGGCGCCAATGGCAGCATCGACACCAACACGATCCGCCAGCCCGTGGTGGGCTTCGTGCTGACGAACGTGGGGCTCGAGGCCGGCGTCTCGGTGCAGGGCGCGAAGGTGACCGAGATCGCGCTCTGACGCGAAGCCGGCCGCCGCGCGCTCAGGCGGCGGCCAATTGCAGCTGCAGCGTGGCGATCTGTTCGCGCAGCGCCTTGTTCTCGGTTTCGAGCGCCGCCACGCGCTGCTTCAGCGCCTGAACCTGCTCGGAATCGGGCGCCTCGAAAGGCGATTCATTGTCGGACGAGGTTTCGGCTTCGTCCTCGCGCGGCTTGCGCTTCGCTTCGCGCGCACGCTTGGCCGCGAGCTTCAGTTCGTCCTTGCCCGCATTCGCGGCAGCCACCTGCTCCTCGGCGGGCAGGCTCGCCACGGCAGCGGCGGCGTTGATCGAGATGGTGCCCGACTTCACCGCGGCCACCACTTCGGGCGCGGCCTGCTTCTGGATCTTCTCGATCATCTGCACCTGGGTGCTGCTGATGCGCGCGGCCTTGGCGATGGCCTCGCGGCTGTTGAGCGGCGCGGGCGGCGGCACGCTTGCATCGTCGCTGCTCGCGGCCGAGCTCGTGGGCGCATCGGCATCCGCGGTGGCGGACGACGCATTCGCCGTGCGCGCGCGACGCTCCGTCACGATGTCCTTCTTGCGCAGCGCGAGCACGCCGCGCACGAAGTCCGAGATGCTGCGCCGGCCCAGGTGCTGGTCGATCATCCACAGGTGCACGTCCTCGATCGACTGGAAGCGCGTGTTCTGCACGGTCTGGAATGGCAGGCCGTGCTTCTGGCAGATCGCATAGCGGTTGTGGCCGTCGACGAGAACGTCCCCCCACAGCACCAGCGCATCGCGGCAGCCTTCGGTAAGGATGCTGCGCTCGAGGGCTTCGTGCTCCTCGGGCGTGAGGGGATCGATATAGGCTTTGAGTTCTTCGTTGACGACGATGTTCATGGAGGCGCGATCGGACTGAGGGGCGGAATTCTAGAGGGCCGCCGATGTCGCGCGGTTGGCAACGAGAGTCGCCTCCATGCAATGACGCAACGCGTCGAATCATCGACGTGCGCAATGGCCGACATGCAATCGCTGACGCATGTCTGTCAAACAATCTGAGCTATCATCGCCCGCCACCGCGCAAGCCAATGCGGGCCTGATGTTCCTTTCGCGGAACATCGTTTCGGTCCCGCTGCAACGTCAGTTCCCCCCCAAGTTTTTTTCGTCCTGATTCCTCGCCCGAACGCGAGTTCAGAGGTGCCCGGAAACATGGTTATAGATAGGAATGATTCGTATTCTGCTTTGGATTACCAAAGTAGTAATCAGCGATCTGCAGGATTTGCGCCGCCCATTTCGTCCCGCTCATCAGAGGTGTTGCACATGCCATCGCATTTGTCCGAGCCCTCGCTCGGAGAAGTCTTCATCGCCCATCGAGCGCAGTTGTGGCGCGTGGCCCGCAAGATCGTCAATACCTCCGATCTGGCGGACGACGTGGTGCAGGATGCCTATCTGAAGATCGTCGACGGCGCTTCGGAGCGACTGGCCGACAAGCCCATCGGCTATTGCTGCCAGGTGGTGCGCAACATGGCGCTCGACTACTGCCGGCGCCATCGCGTCGAAGCGAACTACCGCACCTTCGACGTGGATGTGGAAGTGCTCGAGATCCCGAACGTCGAGACGCCCGATCGCCGCATGCGCGAGCGCCAGGTCATCCATGCGATCGATCGCGCGCTCGCCGAGCTGCCGCCGCGCACGCGCCTGGTCTTCGAGCTCTATCGCCTCGAGGGGCTCACGCAACGCGAGATCGCGGTGCGGCTCGGCTGCGCGCTGGGCCTCGTCAACGGGTTGATCGCCGACGCCGCGGCCGCCATCAAGGGCTGCGCCCACCTGCTGGACGCCGACTGACGGCGCGCTGACCGCCCATGCCGGCGGGTATCGGTACGGTTTGGTATGGTTCGTGCCTGCTGCGATGGCAGTGCGGCGCCGCGAGGCGCCGGCAAGAACAACGCGAACCACCCTCTGGCATGACTCAAGACAAGAACGATCCCGTCTGGAATGCCGCGTGGACGTGGGTGCAGCGGGAATACGACCGCGACACCTTCGACGCCGCGGCGCGGGACGAGATGACGACATGGCTGGCCGCCGATCTGGCCCACCGGCGCGCCTACGACAAGGCGGCCCGCCTCTGGTTGCTGGCCGGCATCGTGCCGCCGGTCAACGACATCGGCAGCGACGACATTCCTCACGACGACACCGGCAACGAGCCCGGCAAGCACTGACGCACCTTCGCGCGGCGGCCGCACCGCCGCCGTGCACGCATCCGGGGCTTTCGACCCCGTGCGAAATGAACAGATGACCCGCTGAAGCGTCCTGTTGAGCAGGAGCGTCCTTCAGAGCGATGGCCGCATGGGCCGATCGCCGGCGTTCCTCCTGTTCAACCGCACAAGGATGCCTCGATGTCTACCAGCTGCTTCGACCGCGACGACGAAACCTTTATCGTTCTGGTCAACCAAGAAGACCAATATTCCATCTGGCCGCACTGGAAAGCCGTGCCGGGCGGATGGACCGCCGTCGAAGGCGTCAAGGGCGACAAGAAGACGGTGCTGGCCTACGTCGAGCAGACGTGGACCGACATGCGTCCCCGCTCGCTGCGCGAATGGATGGTCGCGCAGGAAGGTCGGTCCGCGGCCGCCGAAGGCGCGATCGGCTGAGCGTGGCCGCGCCGGAGCTTGCGCTGCTGTGCCTGCCTTGTGCCGGTGCGAGTGCCACCATGTACCTGCGTTGGCGTCGTCTGGTGCCGCAATGGGTGCGGATCGTGCCCGTGGAGCTGCCGGGCCGTGGCGCGCGCATGGGCGAGGCGTTCATCGAGGACTTCGATGCGCTGGTGGCTCGGCTCTGCGCCGAGCAGGCCGCGTCGATGCAGGGGCGCTTCGCGCTCTTCGGCCACAGCATGGGTGCGCTGCTGGCCTATGGCATCGCGCGCCGCCTGCATGCCGAGCGACGCGCGCTGCCGCTCGCGCTGCTGGTGTCCGGCAGCGCCGCGCCTTCGTGCCGCGATACCGAGCGCTTCAAGGACAAGAACGATGATCAGGCGCTGATCGCCGATCTGCGCAAGCAGGGCGGCACGCCCGAGGAGGTCTTCGCCAGCGAGGAGCTCATGCGCATCACCCTCGATGTGCTGGCCGCCGACTACCGCGTCTGCGAAAGCTTCCGCCATCTCGAGCAAGCGCCGCTGCCGCTGCCGATCCACGCCTTCGCGGGCCGCGACGACGACATTGCCGCGCCCCGTGTCGAGGCCTGGTCGCAACAGGCCGCCGCGGGCTGCACGCTCGACTGGTTCGACGGCGGCCATTTCTTCCTGCGGCACGGCGAAGGCGAATTCCTGAATGTGTTGTTGCGGCGGCTGTACCGGCACGGGCCGGTCGTGCCGAGCGGCGGCCGCGTGGCCTCTTCGGTGGCCTGACGATGGTCATGGCACGGGAGCGAACGGCTGGGCGGCGGTGCGTGCATGCATCCCAATGACGCGGCCCCGATGCCGCTTTTCGATCGTCTGGAGGCTAGAGAAATGACAAGCAAGGCAGTGGCGCCGGCATCCGCATCCGCACGGCCCGCGCAAGGCAGGCCGCGCAATTTCGTGGTCCATCTGCGCGCACTGGCGCGGCATCGTGCCGACGATGTCTGGCTCACCGTCGTCGACGAGATCGCTGGCGTCCATCGCGAGCAGGCCTTCAGCTACGCCGAGTTCGAGCGCCGCGTGCGCGCGCTCGCCGCGCTGCTGCAGCGCGATTTGTCCCAAGGCGACCGCGCGCTGGTCATGCTCGACAACGGCGAGCACTATGCGATCGGCATGCTGGCCTGCTTCTACGCAGGCGTGATCGCGGTGCCGATCTTCCCGCCCGAGTCGGCCCGGCCCCAGCACTTGGCGCGGCTCGCGGGCGTGGCCGCCGATTGCGGCGCGCGCTGCGTGCTGACCACCGCGGCGCTCGAAGCGGCCATCGCCGCAACCTCGCCGACGCAGTTCGCCGGCGCCGCGATCCTCGCCGTCGACGCGGTCGACGACGCGCTGGCCGAGGCCTGGCAGCCCTTCGATCCGGCCGACGACGACATCGCCTTCTTGCAGTACACCTCGGGCTCGACCTCGGCGCCCAAGGGCGTGATCGTCACGCACGGCAACCTGATGGCCAACGAGCATGCGATCCAGGTCGGCATGGGCATCGGGCCCGACGACAAGTTCGTCTCGTGGGCGCCGCTCTATCACGACATGGGCCTGATCGGCGGCCTGCTGCAGCCGCTCTACAGCGGCATCCCGCTGGTGCTGACCTCGCCGCGCCATTTCCTCGAGCGGCCGGTGCGTTGGCTCGAGCTGATCTCGCGCCACCGCGCCACGCTCAGCGGCGGCCCCGACTTCTCGTTCCGGCTGTGCCTCGAGCGCGTGAAGGACGCGCAGCTCGCCACGCTCGACCTGTCGAGCTGGCGCGTGGCCTACACCGGCGCCGAGCCGGTGCGCGCCGACACCGAGGCCGCCTTCATCGAGCGCTTCGCCGCCGCCGGCTTCGATGCCGGCGCGGCCTATCCCTGCTACGGGCTGGCCGAGGCCACGCTCTATGTCACCGGCGGTCGGCGCGGCGACGGCATGGTCGCGCGCGCGTTCTCGAGCGCGGGCCTGGCCGCGGGGCAGGGCACGCCGAGCCTGCCGGGCGAGGGCGGCATGGTGCTGGTCGGCTGCGGCGGCGTGGCGGTCGAGCATCGCGTGGAGATCGTCGATCCCACCACGCAGGCGGTGCTCGAGGGCGGCGCCATCGGCGAGATCTGGATCGCCGGCGCGAGTATCGGCGCCGGCTACTGGGGCAACGAACGCGCCTCGAGCGAGACCTTCGTCGAGCGCGACGGCCTGCGCTGGCTGCGCACCGGCGACCTCGGTTTCTTCCATGACGGCCAGCTCTACGTCACGGGCCGCATCAAGGACCTGATCATCGTGCGCGGCCACAACATCTATCCGCAGGACATCGAGCGCGTGATCGAGGCCGAGGTCGAGGCGGTGCGCAAGGGCCGCGTCGCGGTCTTCGCGGCCCACGGCCCCGACGGCGAGGGCATCGGCGCGGCCGCCGAGATCTCGCGCAGCATGCAGAAGCTGGTGCCGCCGCAGGTGCTGGTCGAGGCGCTGAGCGCCGCGGTCAGCGAGGTGTTCGGCGAGCCGTTGTCTGCCGTGGTGCTGCTCAACCCGGGCGGCATGCCCAAGACCACCAGCGGCAAGCTGCAACGCAGCGCCTGCCGCGCGGGCTGGCTCGACCGCAGCGCCGATGCCTATGCGATCCACGAGCGCGGTCGCTTCGTGAAGGGCGGCCCCGCCTCCGACGTGACGGTCGAGGCGGCGCTCGACGAGACCGAGCGCGCCCTCGATGCGATCTGGCGCGAGGTGCTGCGCCAGGCCGACGCGCCCGCGCTGCCGCGCGACGCGCACTTCTTCGCGCGCGGCGGCAGTTCGCTGACCGCCACGCAGGCCGCGGCGCGCATCGCCTCGCAGTGGCAGATCGACTTCCCCGTGCGGCTGCTGTTCGAGCAGCCGCGCCTGCATGCGTGCGCGGCCACCGTGCGCCGGCTGCTGGCCGAGGGCCGGCGCGAGCGTCCCGCCCCCGTCGCCGTGCTGACCGCGGCGCAGCGCCAGCAGGGCCTGCCGCTGTCGCATGCGCAGGAGCGCCAATGGTTCCTGTGGCAGCTCGACCCGCGAAGCGCGGCCTATCACATGAGCGGTGCGATGCAGCTGCGCGGCGCCCTCGATGCCGATGCATTGCGCGCCGCGCTCGGCGACCTGGTCGAGCGCCACGAGTCGCTGCGCACCGTGTTCCGCGCGGGCGCGGACGGCGTGCCGATGCAATGGGTTCAAGAAACCTCCGAAGCGAGCGTCGAGATCGTCGACCTGCGCGCGCGGCCCGCCGACACGCGGGATGCGAGGCTGGCCGAGGAAGCACGCCGCATCAAGGCCACCCCCTTCGATCTCACGCAGGGCGGCCTGCTGCGCGTCGCGCTGCTGCGCACCGCCGACGAGGTCCAGCTGCTGGTGGTCGCCATGCACCACATCGTCTCCGACGGTGCCTCGATGCAGGTGCTGCTCGAGGAACTGGCCGCGGGCTACGCGGCCCGCCTGCAGGGCCGCGCGGCCGAGGTCGCCGTGCCCGCGCTGCAGTACGCCGACTACGCCTGCTGGCAGCGCGACTGGCTCGCGGCCGGCGAGGCCGAGCGCCAGGCCGCCTGGTGGCGCGCGCAGCTGGGCCATGAGCACCCGGTGCTCGAGCTGCGCACCGACCGTCCGCGCCAGCCACGCGCGAGCTACCGCGCGGCGCGCCGTGGCTTCGAGCTGCCCGCGCCGCTGCTCGCGCGGCTGCGCGCGCTGGCCCAGGCCGAGGGCGCCACGCTCTTCATCGTGCTGCTGGCGGGGCTGCAGGTGCTGCTGCACCGCTACACCGGCCAGCAGGACATCCACGTCGGCGTGGCCATCGCCAATCGCGGTCGCCTCGAGTTCGAAAGAATCGTCGGCCTGTTCGTCAACACGCTGGTGTTGCGCAACCGGATCGATGGCCGTGCTCCGCTGGCGGGTGTGCTCGCGCAGGCCCGCGACGCGGTGCTCGGCGCGCAGGCGCACCAGGACCTGCCGTTCGAGCAGCTCGTGCAGATGCTGCAACCCGAGCGCAGCACGAGCCTCAATCCGCTGGTCCAGGTGATGTTCAATCACCTGGTCGAGGACTGGGGTGCCCTGCGCCGACTGGGATGGGAGGCGCCCGCGAGCTCCGTGCAGCCCGACCTGGAAGCCCAGTTCGAACTGGTGCTCGAGGCACGCGAAAGCCTCGAGGGTCCATTGAGGATGGATCTGATCTATGCGGCCGAGTTGTTCGATGCCGAAACCATCGAGCGCATGGCGGGCCACTACCTCGCGGTGCTCGAAACCATCGCCGCCGATGGCGGGCGCGCGGTCGGCGACGTGCCGCTGCTCGTGGCGGCCGAGCAGGCCGAACTCGCGCAATGGAGCGTCAACGCCCACCGCGAAGCCGATGTCGAGCCGGTGCATCGCACGATCGAGCGCCAGGCGCGGCGGCAGCCCGATGCCGTCGCATTGCTCTTCGCCGACGAGACGCTGCGCTTCGCCGAACTCAATCGCCGCGCCAACCGCCTCGCGCACCGGCTGATCGCGCTCGGCGTGCGGCCGGACGTGCGCGTGGGCATCGCGATGGAACGCAGCGTCGAGCTGGTCGTCGGCCTGCTGGCCGTCCTCAAGGCCGGCGGCGCCTATCTGCCGCTCGATCCCGAATTTCCGGCGCAGCGCCTGGCGCACATGGCGCACGAGAGCGGCATCGGCCTCCTGCTCACGCAGCGCGCCACCCGTGGCTGCGTCGACGCGCGCGACGGCCTTGCGGTGCTCGAGATCGACAGCCTCGACCTCAGCACCGAACCCGAGTCCGACCCCGACGTGGCGCTGCATGGCGAGAACCTCGCCTACGTGATCTACACCTCGGGTTCCACCGGCAAGCCCAAGGGCGCGGCCAACCGGCACCGTGCGCTGCACAACCGGCTGGCCTGGATGCAGCAGGCCTACGGCATCGGCCCCGGCGACACGGTGCTGCAGAAGACGCCGTTCAGCTTCGACGTCTCGGTGTGGGAGTTCTTCTGGCCGCTGATGCACGGCGCGCGGCTGGCCGTGGCGGCACCGGGCGATCACCGCGATCCCGCGCGCCTGGTCGAGCTGATCCGTCGGCATGGCGTGAGCACGCTGCACTTCGTGCCCTCGATGCTGCAGGCCTTCCTGAGCCATCCCGGGGTGGAGAGCTGCACCAGCCTGCGCCGCATCGTCTGCAGCGGCGAGGCCCTGCCCGCCGAGGTCCAGAACGAGGTGCTTGCCCGCCTGCCGCAGGCCCGGCTGTACAACCTCTATGGCCCGACCGAGGCAGCCATCGACGTGACCCACTGGACCTGCCGCGACGACGGCGAAAGCCTGGTGCCCATCGGCCGCCCGATCAGCGACACCCAGGCCTGGGTGCTCGACGCCGAGCTCCACCGCGTGCCGCGCGGCGTGGCCGGCGAGCTCCATCTCGGCGGCGTGAACCTCGCGCGCGGCTACCTGAACCGCGCCGGCCTCAGCGCCGAGCGCTTCGTGGCCGATCCCTTCGGCGATGGCGGCCGGCTCTACCGCACCGGTGATCTGGTGCGCTGGAACGCCGAAGGCCAGATCGAGTATCTCGGCCGCATCGACCATCAGGTCAAGATCCGCGGCCTGCGCATCGAGCTCGGCGAGATCGAGGCCCAGCTCGCGGCCCAGCCCGAGGTTCGCGAATCGGTGGTGGTCGCGAAGGAGGGTCCGGCCGGTGCCACGCTGGTCGGCTATGTCTCGCCGCGTGGCAACGCGCCCGTCGACACCGCCGTGCTGCGCGAGCGCCTGGGCCAGTCGCTGCCCGACTACATGGTGCCGCGCGCCATCGTCGTGCTCGATGCGCTGCCGCTCAATGCCAACGGCAAGGTCGACCGCAAGGCGCTGCCCGAGCCCGACGGCCTGGCGGGCGCGCGCGCCTACGAGGCGCCGCAGGGCGAGGTGGCGCGCACGCTCGCGGCCATCTGGTCCGAGCTGCTGCAGGTGCCGCAGGTCGGCCAGCACGACAACTTCTTCGACCTCGGCGGCCATTCGCTGTTGCTGATCCGCGCGCACCGCCTGCTGCAGGACCGGCTGCGCATCGAGCTGCCGCTGGTCCAGCTGTTCAAGCACCCCACGGTCGAGTCGCTGGCGCGCGCCATCGAGCAGGGCGGTGGCCGTGCCGAGGCCGCGGCCGCATCGGCCGCCATCGACGAGCGCGCGCTGCGCCAGCGCGCCGCCATGCTTCAACGCCGCAAGGCCGCAGAGAGAGTCCACTGATGTCCACGCCCGAGTCCTTCGACGCCGTTCCCGGCGAACCCACCGGCCTGGAGATCGCCATCGTCGGCATGGCCGGGCGCTTTCCCGGCGCCGACGATGTCGATGCCTTCTGGCGCAACATCCGCGACGGCGTGGAGTCGATCCAGCGCTTCTCCGACGAGGAGCTGCGCGCGCGGGGCGTGCCGCAGTCGGTGCTCGAGGAGCCCGACTACGTCAAGGCCGGCGTGCGCTTCGAGGGCTTCGACCAGTTCGACGCCGCCTTCTTCGGCTACGCGCCGCGCGAGGCCGAGACCCTCGATCCGCAGCAGCGCATCTTTCTCGAATGCGCCTGGTCCTCGCTCGAGCACGCGGGCTGCGATCCCGCGCGCTGGCAGGGCAAGGTCGGCGTGTACGCGGGCGAGGGCGCCAACGTCTACCTGATCCGCAACCTGCTGCCCTCGTTCGACCTCGGCGCCCACAGCGGCATCGCCGACCTGCTGGGCCTGATGAGCGGCAACTCGGGCGGTTCGCTGTGCACGCGCGTGGCCTACAAGCTCGACCTGCGCGGCCCGGCCGTGAGCGTACAGACCGCCTGCTCGACCTCGCTGACGGCGGTGCACACCGCCTGCCAGGCGCTGCTGGCGCACGACTGCGACATGGCGCTCGCGGGCGGCGTGTGGCTCAACCTGCTGCAGGAAGGCGGCTACCGCTGGCAGGCCGGCGCCATCCTCTCGCCCGACGGCCACTGCCGCGCCTTCGACGCCGAGGCGGCCGGCACGGTGATCGGCAGCGGCGCGGGCGTGGTCGTGCTCAAGCGGCTCGACGAGGCGCTGCGCGACGGCGACACCATCCATGCCGTCATCAAGGGCACCGCGGCCAACAACGACGGCTCGGCCAAGGTCGGCTTCACCGCGCCCAGCGTGGACGGCCAGGCCGAGGTGATCCGCGCGGCGCAATTGATCGCGGGCGTGTCGGCCGACACCATCGGCTATGTCGAGACCCACGGCACCGGCACCACGCTCGGCGACCCGATCGAGATCGCCGCGCTGACCCAGGCCTTCCGCGCCGACACCGAGCGGCGCGGCTTCTGCGCCGTCGGTTCGGTCAAGACCAACATCGGTCACCTCGACGCCGCCGCTGGCGTGGCCGGCCTCATCAAGGCCGCGCAGGCGCTGCGCCACCGCGTGCTGCCCGCGAGCCTGCATTTCCGAGCACCCAATCCGCAGATCGATTTCGCCCACAGCCCGTTCTACGTCAACACGGTGTCGAAGCCCTGGCCCGAAGGGCCGGTGCCGCGCCGCGCGGGCGTGAGCTCGTTCGGCATCGGCGGCACCAACGTGCACGTGGTGCTCGAGGAGGCGCCCGTTGCGCCCGCGCCTCGGCCCGCGGAGGGCGAGCCGTCGTGGCAGGTGCTGCCCGTGTCGGCCAGGGACGAGGTCGCGCTGGCGCAGGCGCGCGCGCGGCTCGCCGCCGAGCTGGCGGCGCCGCCGCAGGCATCCGGCGCGCCCGCGCTCGAGGACGTGGCCGCCACGCTGCAGGACGGACGCCGCGCCTTCGAATGGCGCAGCGCCGTGGTCGCGAACGGGTCGGCGCTGGCCGCGCAGATGCTGTCCTCGCCGGCGCTCGCCGCCACCCGCGCACCGGGCTCGGCGCCGGAGGTGGCCTTTCTCTTTCCGGGCGGCGGCACCCAGCACGCCTGGATGGGCCAGGCGCTCTATCGCGACAGCCGGGTCTTTCGCGAGACCCTCGACCGTTGCGCCGCGCTGCTGCGCGCGGACAGCGGCATCGATCTGCTCGAACTGCTGTTCCCTTCCGCTGGCGACGAGCAGGCGACCAACGAGCGGCTGGCGCGCATCGAGTTCGCGCAGCCCGCGCTGTTTGCCGTCGAGTACGCGATGGCGCGCTGGTGGATGCATGCCGGCGTGGTGCCGTCGATGATGCTCGGCCACAGCCTTGGCGAGTACGTGGCGGCCTGCGTGGCCGGCGTGTTCTCGCTCGAGGACGCGCTGCGCATCGTGGCCGCGCGCGGCCGGCTGATGCAGACGCTGGTTCCGGGTGCGATGACCGCAGTGCCGCTGTCGGAAGCCGAGGTCGCGCCCTTCCTGTCGACCGGTTGCGACCTGGCCGTGGTCAACGGCGAACAGCTCTGCGTGCTGGCGGGCCCGATCGATGCGATCGAGCGCGCCGAGGAGGCGCTGCGTGCGCGGCAGCACCTGCCGCGCCGCCTGCATGTGTCGATCGCTTCGCACTCGCGCCTGGTGGATCCGATCGTCGCCGAGCTCGAGCGCCTGACCGCGTCGGTGCCGCGCCATGCACCGCGCATTCCCTTCCTGTCCAACCTCAGCGGCCAGCCGATCACGGCACAGGAGGCGACCAGCCCCGGCTACTGGGGCCGGCACCTGCGCGGCACGGTGCGCTTCGTCGACGGCCTGCGCGGCCTGCTCGCCACGCCGGGCCGGGTGCTGCTCGAGGTCGGCCCGGGCGAATCGCTGAGCGCGCTCGCGCGCCAGCATCCGGACGCGAAGTCGGCCCTCGGCATTTGGGCCAGCCAGGCCCATCCGCAGCAACATGCGCGCAATGCGCAGCAGCGCGCGGTGGCGATCGCCAACCTGTGGACCGCGGGCGTGGACATCGGCTGGGACGCCCTGCGCGAGGGCGCGCCGCGCCGTCGCGTGCCGCTGCCCGGCTATGCCTTCCAGCGCCGGCGCTTCTGGATCGAGGCCGGCGAGAACGCACGGCCCGTGGAGCCGCAGGCGCCGGGCCTGTTCTACCGCCCGGTCTGGAAGCGCGCGGAGGCCGTGGCCTCCGCCGCAACGCCGGCGCAGGCTTCGCCCCAGGGCTGCACGCTGGTTCTCGGCGATCTCGACAGCTTCACCGACCGCCTCGGCAGCCTGCTGCGCGCGCGTGGCGACCGCGTGGTGCTCGCACTGCGCGGGACGAAGTTCGCGCGCACCGCCGAGCGCCAGTACACGCTGCGCCCGGCCGAGCGCGCCGACCACGAGGCGCTGCTGCGCGAAGTCGAGTCCGAAGCCGGGCCCGTGACCGAGCTGCTGCACCTCTGGAGCCTCGATGGCGGCACTTCTTCCGCGGCGTCCAGTGGCGCCGTGTTCGAAGCCGGCTATTTCAGCCTGCTCGCGCTGGCCCAGGCGCTCGACGCGGTCGACGGCGCCAGCCGGCCGCCGCTGCGGCTCGCGGTGGTCACCGACGGCGTCGAGGACGTCGCAGGCACCGAGGCTCTCGCGCCCGAGAAGGCCACGGTGCTCGGCATCGCCAAGGTGCTCGCGCAGGAGTACCCGGCGATCGCCTGCCGCGTGGTCGACGTGGTGCGGCCCGCGCCCGAGAGCCCGGCCGAGGCCGCGCTCGCGCGCCGCATCGTCGAGGAGAGCGCGGCAGCCGATGGCGAGTTCGTCGTCGCATACCGCGGACCGCATCGCTGGACCAAGGCCTACGAGCCGCTGCCCGCGCAGATGCCGGGCACGCAGCGGCTGCGCCAGGGCGGCGTGTACCTCATCACCGGCGGGCTTGGCAGCGTGGGCCTCGCGCTGGCCCGCCATCTGAGCCGGCAGTGGCAGGCCAGGCTGGTGCTGCTGGGCCGCAGCCCCCTGCCGGCGCGCGTCGACTGGCAGCGCCTGGCATCGGATGCGGGACAGCCCATCGCGCTGCGGCGCCGGCTCGAGCAACTGCTTGCGCTCGAGGCCGAGGGCGCGCAACTGCTCGCGCTGCAGGCCGACGTCACCGACGCCGCGCAGCTGCGCGGCGCGCTGGACGCCGTTCACGCGCACTTCGGCCCGGTCCATGGCGTGGTGCATGCCGTGGTGCAGCCCGACCGCGGCATGATCGCGCAGCGCACGCAGGCTTCGGTGCAGGCTGCCTTCGCGCCCAAGATCGAGGGCACGCGCGCGCTGTTCGAGGCGCTGCGCGACGAACCGGTCGACTTCGTGCTGTTCTGCTCGTCGGTGGCGGCGCTGATCGGCGGCCTCGGCCGCAGCGACTATGCGGCGGCCAACGCCTACCTCGATGCCTTCGCGAACGCACGGCGCCGCGAATCGTCGCTGGCGGTGTTCTCGGTGAACTGGGACGCCTGGCGCGACGTCGGCATCGCCGCCGACATGGACATGCCCGAAGGCGTGGGCCTCGACGAACGCACCGGCGTGCTGGCCTTCGAGCAGATCGCCAACGGCCCCGACCTGCCGCAGACGGTGGTGTCGATCACGCCGCTGGCAGCGCGCCTGCGCCCGCTCGAGGGCCTGCTCGATGCGCTGGACGACGGCACGCCCACCGCCGCCGCCGAAGGCCGCGCCGGCCATGCGCGGCCCGTGCTGCCCACGCCCTATCTCGCGCCCGAAGGCGACCTGGAACAGGGGCTGGCCGAGCTGTGGCGCGAGGCGCTGGGCATCGAGCCGGTGGGCGCCAACGACAACCTGTTCGAGCTCGGCGGCGATTCGCTGCTCGCCATCCGCTTGCTGGCGCGGGTGCGCAAGGTCTATGGCGTCGAGCTGCATCCCGCCGCGTTCTTCAAGGCGCCCACGATCGCCGAGCTGGCGGTGCTGGTCGAGACCGTCCTGATCGAGGAGATCGAGCGCGAGGCCGCCGGCGAGGCCGAAACGACCACCACGAGTCTTTCATCATGAGCGAGAGCAAGGATCTTTCCGCCCGCCGCGCGAAGCTGTCGCCGGCGCAACTGAGCCTGCTGCAGCGCCGCCTGCGGCGCGAGGGCGGCCACGGTCCCGCCGCGCCGCCGCGCTCGCGCGAGGCCATCGCGAAGAGCATCGACGATGGCGGGGCCGCACCCGTCTCCTTCATGCAGCAGGGCCAGTGGTTCCTGTGGCAGCTCGACGCGAGCAATACGGCGTACCACGTCGGCGGCGCCCTCGGCTTCTCGGGGCCGCTGGACGTGGCCGCGCTGCAAGCCGCGGTGCACCGGCTCGTTCAGCGCCACGACAGCCTGCGCACCGTGTTCGGCCTGAACGCCGAAGGCTTGCCCGAACAGCGGCTCGACGCCGCAGCGCGCATCGAGATTCCCTTCGTCGACCTCAGTGCGCTGGATGCCGCGATGCGCGCGCTGCGCCATCGCGAGGCCGTGCTCGAGGTCTGCCGCACGCCCTTCGACCTGACGACCGGCCCGCTGCTGCGCGGAAAGCTGTTGAAGATGGAGGAGGGCGAGCACCACTTGCTGCTGACGCTGCACCACATCGTCTCGGACGCGTGGACCGTCGAGCTCATCCTCGACGAGCTGGCGCAGCTCTACGCGCAGCAACTCGATGGCGACGCGGCCTTCGCGGGCGGCGAGCCCGAGATCCGCTACATCGACTTCGCCCGCTGGCAACACCGGTGGCTCGAGAGCGAAGAGGGGGCGCGGCAACTGGCGCACTGGCGCCGGCGGCTCGGCGGCCATCCGCCGGCGCTCGATCTGGCCACCGACCGTCCGCGTTCGGGCCTGAACGGCTACAGCGCGGTGCAGCATGTGCTCGACCTGCCGGCGACGCTCGTGCTCGAACTCAAGCAGCAGGTGCGCGCGCAGGGCGGCACGCTGTTCATGGCGCTGCTCGCGGCCTTCCATGCGCTGCTGTTCCGCCACACCGGGCAGGCGGAGATCCGGGTCGGCGTTCCTGTCTCGGGGCGCACCCGCCCCGAGATGGCGGGCGTCGTGGGCGCCTTCATCAACACCGTGGTGATGGATGCGCGTCCGGATGCGCGCATGTCGCTGGCCGAACTGCTCGCGCAGGTGCGCGACACCGCTTTCGAGGCGCAAGCGAACCAGGAACTCCCCTACGAGCGGCTGGTGCAGGCACTGCGTGCCGACCGCGACTCCGCGGGCACGCCGCTGTTCCAGGTCATGTTCAACCATCTGGGCGAAGGCGACCGCCCGCTGCGCGGCTGGCCGCGGCTACGCGTGCGGCGCATCGACCTGGAGGAACGCGCGGCACCCTTCGAACTCACGCTGGAAACCATCGAACGCGAGGACGGCGGCATCCGCGCCGCCTTCCGCTACGCGGCCGAACTGTTCGAGCCCGCCACCATCGCGCGGCTCGCGGGCCACTACCAGCGCGTGCTCGCGGCGCTCGCGGCCGATCCGCGGCAGGCGCTGGGCGCGCTCGCGCTGCTCGACGACGCGGAGCAAGCGCAGCTCGCGGCCTGGGGCGTGAACACGGCCAGCCATGGCGAGGCCGAGCCGGTGCACCACCTGATCGCGCGGCGCGCCGCCGCGCATCCGCAGGACGAGGCGCTGGTCTTCGGCTACGAGACGCTGAGCTACGCCGAGCTCGAGCGCCGCGCCAACCGCCTTGCGCACCGGCTCGTCGCCCAGGGCGTGCGGCCCGAAAGCCTCGTGGGCGTGGCGCTGGAGCGCGGCAGCGAGCTCGTGATCGCGCTGCTCGCGGTCATGAAGGCCGGCGGCGCCTACGTGCCCATCGACCCCGACCATCCGCCCGACCGCGTCGCCTACATGCTGGCGGACAGCGGTCTCGCGCTCGTGCTCACGCAGCAGCGCCTGCGCGAACGGCTGCCGGCCGATGCGGGCGTGGCGGTGCTGGCCATCGATGCCCCGGACGCGAACGACGCGCCGGACCACGACCCCGCCGTGGCATTGAACGCGGAGAACCTCGCCTACGTGATCTACACCTCGGGCTCCACCGGCAAGCCCAAGGGCGCGGCGAACCGGCACCGTGCGCTGCACAACCGGCTGGCCTGGATGCAGCAGGCCTACGGCATCGGCCCCGGCGACACGGTGCTGCAGAAGACGCCGTTCAGCTTCGACGTGTCGGTGTGGGAGTTCTTCTGGCCGCTGATGCACGGCGCGCGGCTGGCCGTGGCGGCACCGGGCGATCACCGCGATCCCGCGCGCCTGGTCGAACTGATCCGCCGGCATGGCGTGAGCACGCTGCACTTCGTGCCCTCGATGCTGCAGGCCTTCCTGGGCCATCCCGAGGTGGAGAGCTGCACCAGCCTGCGCCGCATCGTTTGCAGCGGCGAGGCCCTGCCCGCCGAGGCGCAGAACGAGGTGTTCCGGCGCCTGCCCGGTGTCGGCCTCTACAACCTCTACGGCCCGACCGAGGCCGCGATCGACGTGACGCACTGGACCTGCCGCGACGATGGCCGCAGCCAGGTCGCGATCGGGCAGCCCGTCTCGGGCATCCAGACCCACGTGCTCGACGCCTCACTCAACCTCGTGCCGCCGGGTGTCGCGGGCGAGCTCTACCTGGGCGGCATCGGCCTTGCGCGCGGCTATGCGAAGCGTCCGGGCCTGACCGCGGAGCGCTTCGTGGCCGATCCCTTCGGCCAGGGCGGCCGGCTCTACCGCACCGGCGACCTGGTGCGCTGGAACGCCGAGGGCCAGCTCGACTACCTCGGCCGCCTCGACCACCAGGTGAAGATCCGCGGCCTGCGCATCGAACTCGGCGAGATCGAGGCGCAACTGCTCGCGCATCCGCAGGTGCGCGAGGCGGTGGTGGTGACGCAGCAGGGTGCCGGCGGCGTGCGGCTGGCGGCCTACGTCTCGCTGCGCGGCGGCCAGGCCTCGCCGCCCTTCGACGCGCAGGTGCTGCGCGAATGGCTGGGCCGCATGCTGCCCGAGTACATGGTGCCGTCGCTGCTGATGACGCTGTCCGGCCTGCCGCTCAACGCGAACGGCAAGATCGACCGCAAGGCGCTGCCGCCGATCGAGGCCGCCGACACCGGCGCGCACGAGCCGCCGAGCGGCGCGCTCGAGGAAGCGCTGGCGTGCGTCTGGCGCGAGCTGCTGGGCGTGGCGCAGGCGGGCCGGCAGGCGAACTTCTTCGAGCTCGGCGGCCATTCGCTGATGGCCGCGCAGCTGGTGTCCCGCCTGCGCACGGGCGCGGCACTGCAGTTGCCGCTGCGCGAGGTGTTCGAGCATCCGGTGCTGCGCGACATGGCCACGCGCCTCGTGCCGGTGGTCGCCGGTGCGTCGTCGCCGCCGCCGCTGATGCCGGTGGCGCGTGCTGCGCAAATAAGCCTGTCGCCCACCCAGCACCGCCTGTGGCTCGTCGATAGGCTGTCGAGCGATGCCTCGCGCGCCGCCTACAACATGGCGACCGCGCTGCGCTTCGAGGGGCCGCTCGACCCGGTCGTGCTGCGCCGCGCGCTCGAGACGCTGGTGTCGCGCCACGAGGTGCTGCGCATGGCCTATCCCGGGAACGACGAGGGCGAGCCGGTCGCCACCATCGCGCCGATGGTCGCCTTCGACCTGCCCTGGGTCGACCTGTCGCCGGTCGCGCCCGAGACCGAAGCCGCGCGCATCGACGCCGCGCTGGAGGCGATGGCCGCGCAGCCCTTCGACCTGGCGGCGGCCGCGCCGCTGCGTGCCTCGCTGCTGCACCTCGGCCCCGGGCGTCATGCGCTGCTGCTGTGCGTGCATCACATCGCCTTCGACGGCTGGTCGGGCGCGATCTTCGCGCGCGAGTTCGTGGCCGCGTACGAGGCGCTGCGCGCCGATCGTCCCTCGACCCTGCCGCCGCTGCGCGTGCAGTACGCCGACTATGCGGTCTGGCATGCCCGCATGCTGGAGGCCACGCGCGCGCAGGACGCGGCCTTCTGGCAGCGCTATCTGGACCATGCGCCGAAGGGCTCGCGCCTGCCGGTGGACGGTCCGTCGCCGGGCGCCGCGGGACAGGCGGGCGACAGCCTGCGCGTGCCGATCGAAGGCGCGCTGGTGGAAGCGCTCGCGCCGTTGGCGCGCGCGCACCGGACCTCGCGCTTCGTCGTGATGCTCGCGGCCTTCCTCGCGCTGGTGCATCGCGAGGCCGGTGTCGACGATCTGGTCGTCGGCACCGACGTCGCCGGCCGCGACCATCCCGAGCTCGAGAAGCTCATGGGTTTCTTCGTCAACGTGGTGCCGCTGCGCTCGCGCCGCGACGAGGCGGCACGCTTCGGCGACTGGCTGGCGCGGGTACACGAGGGCGCGCAATCGGCGTTCGCGCACGGCGGCGTGCCTTTCGACCGCATCCTCGACCTGGCCGGCATCGGCCGCGCGCAGGGAACGCCCGTGCGCATGCTGTTCGTGATGCAGAACACGCCGGCCAGTCGTTTCGAGATTCCGGGCCTGCGCATCGACGTGGTGCCGCAGAAGGTACGGCATTCGAAGTTCGACATCGCCGTCTTCCTTCACGAGGGAGCGCGCGAGTGGACCGCCGAGTGGGTCTACGACACCGCCCTGTACCGCGGCGAATCGATCCGGCGCTGGGCCGCCGACTGGTGCGCGCTGCTGCGGCAATTGGTCCTCTCGCCCGATGCACGGGTCGAGCAACTCTTCTCAACACCTGTTCGCAAGGAATCGCCCATGAATCCGATGCCGTCGCCCCAGCTCGGCAAGCTGGACAAGCTCAAGAAATTCGCGGCCCGGCCATCGGCGGCCCCGGCTTCCGTCGCCCGCGCTACTGCCGCATCGCGGCCGCAGGTCAAGACCTCCTTCCTGTCCGAGGGCCGCGAGTTCCCGCTGGTCATCGAGCCCGCGAGCGCCGGCTTCGACGCCCTCGCCTGGGTGCGCGAGCACCGCGGCTTCGTCGATGACGCATTGGCGCACCACGGTGGCCTGCTGTTCCGCGATTTCGGCCTCGAGACACCGCAGGACTTCGAGGCCTTCGCCGAGAACGTCGAGCCCGAGCTCTACGGCAGCTACGGCGACCTGCCCAAGAAGGAAGGCGGGCGCCGCACCTACCGTTCCACGCCGTACCCGGAGCGGCAGATGATCCTGTACCACAACGAGAGCGCGCACATGGACCGCTGGCCGCGCAAGCAGTGGTTCTATTGCGAGCTGCCGTCCCGCGTGGGCGGCGCCACGCCCATCGTCGACTGCCGCGAGATGCTGCGGCGCCTGCCGGCGGACATCGTGGAAGCCTTCGAGCGCAAGGCGCTGACCTACGTGCGCACCTTCACGCCGCACCTGGACGTGAGCTGGCGCGATTTCTTCAAGACCGACCGGCGCGAGGAGGTCGAGGCCCGGCTGGCCGCCGGTGGCATCGAATGGCGCTGGCTCGACGAGGACACGCTGCAGACGCGGACCCACTGCCCCGCGGTCATGAGGCATCCGCTGACCGGCGAGCGCGTGTTCTTCAACCAGGTGCAACTGCACCATCCCGCCTGCCTCGAAGCCGACGTGCGCGAGGACCTGCTCGCGCTGGTCGGCGCCGAACGCATGCCGCGCCATGTCTGCCATGGCGACGGCACGCCGATCGACGACGAGACCATGGCCATCGTGGGCCGCGCCTACGAGGCCTGCGCGGTGCGCTTCGACTGGCGCAAGGGCGACGTGGTGATGCTCGACAACATGCTCGCGGCCCATGCGCGCGACCCCTACGAGGGGCCGCGAAAGATCGTCGTGGCCATGGGCGCGATGTTCGAGCGCTCTGCGCTGCGGGCCGCCGAGGCGGTGGGGAGCGCATGAAGATGGAAGACCGGTTCGAGAATTTCGAGGCGGCCCTGCCGTTGAGCCCCGAGCAGCGCGCCGTGCTCGCGATGCACCGTGGTGCCGCGCTGCGGCCGCTCGCGATGTCCGTGGCCATCGAGGGCGCGATCGAGGAAGGGCGCCTGCGTGCCGTCGCGGCCGAGGTGCTGCAGGCACACGAGGCGCTGCGCCTCGCGGTGCGCGAGGCGGCCGATCCGCTCGCCTGGCGCCAGCAGCCGCGCGCCACGCTGAGCGCCAGCCACGCGCAGGCCGATGCGCCGATGCAACCACGCGAAGGCGGCATGGTACGGATCGGGCTGGACCGAGTCGACGCATCGACGCATCGGCTGACGCTGTCCGCCCATCCGCTGGCGGCCGATGCGGCCAGCCTCGCGGGGCTGGTCGCGCGCATCGCCGAGGGCTGTGGCGACGCGGCCGCGGCCGAGGCGGCCGAGCCGTTCCAGTACACGCAGTTCGCGGCCTGGCGCGATGCGCTCGCGCACGACGACGAGGACGATGCGGTGAAGGGGCGCGCCTACTGGGCGAACTACCTGGCCGGTGCCGAAGCGCCGGCCGCGCCGCGTCTCGCGACACGGCAAGGCGATGCGACGGATGCGCCGTCGGCGCGCCGCGTCGTCGAGCGCGTGCTCGACGCGACGCTGTCGGCGCGGCTGGAGGCCTTGGCCGGAGCGCGGGGCGTCCGCACCGCCGAACTGCTGCAGGCCGCCTGGTGGGCGCTGCTCGCGCGGCTCACGGGCTTCGCGCGCTTCGCCGGCGGTTGGCAGCACGACTGCCGCCTCGACTACGAGGTGATGCAAGGCGCCATCGGCGTCTACGAGAAGGTGCTGCCGCTGCGCGTGGAGATCGGCGCCGAGGAGCCGTTCGCCGACTGGCTCGCGCGTTGCGCGGCGCAGCTTCGCGCGCACGTCGAGGCGCAGGAGTACGCGGTGCTCGAGGCGGCGGCCGACACGGTCCCTCCGGCCGTCGGCTTCGCGCTGCGTGCGCCGCAAGACCTGCCCGCGTCGTGGCGGGTGACGCAGCGGCCCGGACCGCTGCCTTGCTTCGAGCTCGCGCTCGACGTCGAATGGTCGCCGGCGCGCGCCGTGTTCGCACTGCATGCGCAAGAGGCCTGCCATGGCGAGGCCGCGATGGAGCGCCTGCTGCAACAGCTCTTCGCGCTGCTGCAGGCGGTGGCGGACCAGCCTGCGACACCGATGCAGGACCTGGTGCTCATCGATGCGGACGAGCGCCGGGCGCTGCTGTCCCTCGAAGGCGCGGCGCTGGATGTGGGCACCCAAGGCATCGCCGGGCGCATCGCCCACTGGGCACGGGCGACGCCCGACGCCCCCGCGATCGAGGAGGGCGCGCACTGCCTGAGCTATGCGGCGCTCGACGCCCGCATCAACCGCATGGCGCGCTGGATGCAGGCGCAGGGCGTGCAGCGCGACGCGCTGGTCGCGCTCGCGCTGCCGCGATCGCTCGATTTGCTGGTCGCGATGCTCGCGGCCTGGCGTGCGGGCGCGGGCTACCTGCCGCTGGAACCCGAATGGCCCGCGGCGCGCCGCGCCGCGGTGCTCGCCGACGCCCGGCCGGCACTGCTGCTGCAGGCCGAGCCGGTGGGCGACGCCGCGCCCTCGAGCTGGCGCGTGGCGACGGCCGGCGAGATCGACCTGTCGGCCTTCGAGGCTGGCGCACTCGACGTACCGGCCGGTCCGCGCGACCTGGCCTATGTGCTCTACACCTCCGGTTCCACCGGCAAGCCCAAGGGCGTGGTGATCGAGCAGGCGCAGTTGCTCAACTACGTGGCGGCCGCCTCCGCGGCGATGGGGCTCGACGCTTGCCGGCGTTGGGCGCTCACGAGCACCGTGGCGGCCGACCTCGGCAACACCGCGCTGTTCGGCGCCTTCTTCAACGGCGCCTGCCTGGTGGTGGCCGGCGCGGAAGCGACGCACGATGCCGCCGCCTTCACGCGCTTCATGGCCGCGCAGCGCATCGATGCGCTCAAGATCGTGCCCTCGCACCTCGAGGCGCTGCTCGAGGCCGAGGCGCCGGTGCTGCCGCGGCTGCTGGTGCTTGGCGGCGAGGCCGCATCGCGCTCGCTGCTGGCACGCATCGCGCGCGTGGCGCCCGGTTGCACGGTCTACAACCACTACGGCCCGACCGAGACCACGGTCGGCGTGATGGTGCACCGGCTCGAGGCCGGCGCGGCCTTCCCCGACCAGCTGCCGCTGTCGCGGGTGCTGGCCAACAACCGCGTGCGCGTGCTCGATGCCGCGCGGCGGCTCGTGCCCACCGGCGCGCTGGGCGAGCTGTACATCGGCGGCGCGCAGCTGTGCCGGGGCTACCTCGGCGGCGTCGCGTCGGAGGCCTTCATCGACGACCCCTTCGCCCCTGGCGAGCGGCTCTATCGCACGGGCGACCTGGCCTGCGTGCTGCCCGACGGCGCGGTGCGCATCGCGGGCCGCGCGGACCACCAGCTCAAGGTGCGGGGCTTTCGCGTCGAACCGGGCGAGATCGAGGCGGTGCTGCTGGCGCAGGAAGGCGTGCGCCAGGCGGTGGTGCTGCCCGTGGCCGTGCCGGCCGGTGGCGTGGAGCTGGTGGCCTGCGTGATTGGCGAGACCGGCCTGGTGGCCGGGCTGCGCGAGCGCCTGGCCGCGCTGCTGCCCGCGCACATGGTGCCGGCGCGCTGTGTCGAGGTCCAGGCATTCCCGCGCCTCGCGAACGGAAAGATCGACCGCCTCGCGCTGGCGGCCGCCATGCCCGCCGGCGCGCCAGCCGTCACGCCGCAGGACACGCAGGCGCCGCGCGATGCGCTCGAACAACTGCTGGCCGCCGCCATGGCCGAGCTGCTCGGCCGTGCATCCATCGGCACCGACGAAGACTTCTTCGAGCTCGGCGCGCATTCGCTGCTGGCGATCAAGCTGGCCGCGCGCATCCGCCGGCTGCTGCGCGTGGAGATCGCGCCGGGGCTGGTGTTCGACCACCCGAGCGTCGCCACGCTGGCGCGCGCGGTGCGCACCGCCAGCGCCGATGCCGCGCAGACCGACCGGCTCGCCGATGCCTGGCGCCTCGAAGCCGAGGCCACACCCTCTTGAACGGAAAACGCCCGATGAACGAGACGACGATGCCGACGCACGCGGACCCTGAAGCGATTGCCGCCTGCACGGCGCCCGGGGAGGCCGTCGCGATGTCCTTCGCGCAGCAGCAGCTCTGGTTCCTGCAGAACCTGGAGCCGGAGCTCACGGCCTACAACCTGCCGCGGGTGTTCCGCCTGCAGGGGGCGCTCGACGCCGATGCGCTGGAGCGCGCGTTCCAGGCGCTGGTCGAGCGGCACGCGGTGCTGCGTACGCGCTTCTTCGGCCGCGACGGTGCGGCGCTGCAGCAGGTGCAGGCCGAGGCCGCCTTCGGCCTCGAGCGCATCGATCTGCGCAGCGAGACGCCCGCGCTGCGAGCGGAACGGCTCGATGACGCGGTCCGCCGCACCGTCTCGCACGTGTTCGACCTGGGCGCGGCGCCGGCGCTGGTGGCGCGGCTGGTGCGGCTCGGCGACGAGGAGCATGTGCTCGCGATCTGCCTGCATCACATCGTCTCCGACGCGTGGTCGAACCCGATCCTCGCCAGGGACCTGGCCGATGCCTATGCGGCGGCGCGGCGCGCGCCCGGCGCGGTACGCCTGCCGGCGCTGCCGCTGCAATACGCGGACTACGCGCGCTGGCAGCGCGAGCGCGAGGCCTCGGGCGGCATGCAGCGCGACCTGGACCACTGGAACGCGCACCTGGGCCCCGAGGTGCCGGCGCTGGACCTGCCGACCGACCATGCCCGCCCCGAGGCGCTGGGCTTCGAGGGCGCGGCCGTGCACTTCGCGCTCGAGGCGCCGCTGTGCGCAGCGCTGCTGCAGCGCTGCCGCGCCGAGCGCAGCACGCCCTTCGTGCTGATGTTCGCCGCCTGGCAGGTGCTGCTCGCGCGCTACAGCGGCCAGTACGACTTCGCGGTGGGCGTGCCGTCGGCGGGCCGGCATCGCGAGGAGCTGCACGGGCTGCTGGGCTTTTTCGTCACGACGCAGGTGTTCCGCGCGCGGCTCGCGCCGCACATGCCGCTGCGCGACATCTGCCGCCAGGTGCGCGGCGACGTGCTGGCCGCGCTCGAGCACGCCGACCTGCCGTTCGACGTGCTGCTCGCCAGCCGCGGCGACCGGCGCGAGCCGGGCCGCACGCCGCTGTTCCAGGTCATGTTCGGCCTGCAGATGGAGGACGGCGCGACGGGCCCCGCGTTCGAAGGGCTGGAGGTCGAGCCGTTGCCCGCGCCCGACCGCAGCGCGAAGTTCGAGCTCTCGCTCGACCTCACGATCGCCGGCGCGCAGCTGCGCGGCCGGCTCGAATACAACACCGCGCTCTACGGCCAGGCCGGCATCGAGCGGATGGTGGAGGCCTACATCGAGGTGCTGCGGCAGATGGCGGCCGACATCGAACGCCCGCTCGGCAGCTTCGCGCTGACCGACGCCGTCGATCGCCAGCGGCGCGCGCCGTGGGAGGGCGCGCCGCACCGGCAGCACCCGGTCGAGTCCATCCCCCGCCTGTTCGAGCACCAGGCCCGCACGCGGCCCGGCGCCGTCGCGCTGGCCTTCGGCGACGAAGTGCTGAGCTACGGCGAACTGAACGCGCGCGCCAACCGGCTCGCGCATCGCCTGCTGTCGCGCGGCGTCAAGCCCGAGACACTGGTGGGCATCGCCGTGGAGCGCTCGGCCGACACCGTGGTCGGCCTGCTGGCGATCCTGAAGGCCGGCGCGGCCTACCTGCCGCTGGACCCCGACTACCCGCGCGATCGGCTGGCCTACATGATCGAGGACAGCGGCACCGCGCTGGTGCTCACGCAGCGGGCGGTGCGTGAGAAGGTGCCGGCCCCCGGCAGCGTGGCGGTGCTCGAGATCGATGCGCTCGATCTGTCGACGGAGCCCGCGAGCGATCCGGGCGTCGCGGTGGGGCCGGAGAACCTCGCCTACGTGATCTACACCTCCGGCTCCACCGGCCGGCCCAAGGGCGCGCAGCTGTGCCACCGCAACGTGGCGCGGCTGCTGGCCGCCACCGACGCGTGGTTCGGCTTCGGACCGGACGACGTCTGGACGCTCTTCCATTCCTATGCCTTCGACTTCTCGGTGTGGGAAATCTTCGGCGCGCTGTGCACCGGCGGCAAGCTGGTGGTGGTGCCCTACTGGGTCAGCCGTTCGCCCGAGGACTTCCTCGCGCTGCTCGGCCGCGAACGCGTGACGGTGCTCAACCAGACGCCCTCGGCCTTCGGGCAACTCACGCGCCTGCCGGCGCTGGACGACGAGGGCGTGGCGGCCGGCCTCGCGCTGCGCTGCGTGATCTTCGGCGGCGAGGCGCTCGAGCCCGAGACGCTGCGGCCGTGGATGGACCGCTTCGGCGACCAGTCGCCACGGCTGATCAACATGTACGGCATCACGGAAACGACGGTGCACGTGACCTACAGGCCGATCACCCGACTCGACCTCGACGGCGGGCGCAGCCCGATCGGCGTGCCGATCCCGGACCTGGGCCTGCGCGTGCTCGACGACGCGCTCAACGCGTCGCCCATCGGCGTGCCCGGCGAGCTGCATGTCGCGGGCGCGGGCCTGGCGCGCGGCTACCTGGGGCGGCCGGGCCTGAGTGCGGAGCGCTTCATCGCCGATCCCTTCGATGGCGAGGGTGGCCGGCTGTACCGCACGGGCGACCTGGTGCGCTGGAACGAGCAAGGGCAACTGGAGTACCTGGGGCGCATCGACCACCAGGTGAAGATCCGCGGCTTCCGCGTGGAACTGGGCGAGATCGAGGCCAGCCTGCTGGCGCAACCGCAGGTGTGGGAAGCGGTGGTGGTGGCGAGCGAAGGCGCGCTGGGCGCGCGGCTGGTGGGCTACGTGTCGGGCAGCGGAATCGACACCGCGCTGCTGCGGCAGAAGCTCGCCGAGACGCTGCCGGACTATATGGTGCCCGCGGTGCTGGTGGTGCTCGATGCGCTGCCGCAGAACGCGAACGGCAAGGTGGACCGCAAGGCATTGCCGGCGCCGGAGTTCGCGAGCGAACAGGCCTACGAGGCGCCCGCGGGCGAGGCGGAAGAGCAGTTGGCGGCGATCTGGGCCGAGGTGCTGGACGTGCCGCGCGTGGGCCGCAACGACAACTTCTTCGAGCTCGGCGGGCACTCGTTGCTCGCGTTGCGCCTGCTGGAGCGCGTGCGTGACCAGGGCTGGTCGGTGCAGGTGCGCACCCTGTTCCGGCATCCGCAACTGGCCGCTTTCGCGCAGGCATTGGCACAGGAACAGGGCCGGCGCGCGGTGGTCGTGCCGCCGAACCTCATTCCCGAGGGATGCGGGGCGATCGAGCCGGCGATGCTGACGCTGGTCGACCTCGACGCCCAGAAGATCCGGCGCATCGAGGCGCAGGTGGCTGGCGGCGCGGCCAACATCCAGGACATCTATCCGCTGGCTCCGCTGCAGGAGGGCATGCTCTTCCATCACCTGCTGCAGGGTGCGGGCGATGCCTATGTCATCCCGCACCTGCTGAGCTTCGACAGCCGTGCACGGCTGGAACAGTTCATCGACAGCTTCGACCAGGTGATCGCGCGTCACGACGTCCTGCGCACGGGCGTGCTGTGGGAAGGGCTGGAGTCGGCCGTGCAGGTGGTGCACAGGCAGGCGAAGCTGCCGTTGCAATGGCTGCAGGCCGACGAGGCGGGCGACGAGGCGAGCGACGGATTCGCCAGCGTCGAGGCGCGCCTGAACGCGCATGTGGACCCGTCCCGCTATCGCATCGACGTGCGCAGCGCGCCGATGATCCGCGCCGTGGCGGCGCACGATCGCGCGCACGGGCGCTGGCTGCTGCAGCTTCCGAGCCACCACATGGCGCTGGACCACACGACGCTGGAGCTGCTGGTCGAGGAGATCGCGCTGATCCAGCAGGGCCGCCAGCAGGAGTTGCCCGAGCCGGTGCCGTTCCGGCGCTACGTGGCGCAGGCGCGCCTGGGCGTGAGCCAGGCCGAGCACGAGGCCTTCTTCGGCGAGATGCTGGGCGACGTGGACGAGCCGACGGCGCCCTTCGAGCTGCTGGACGTGCAGGGCGATGGCACGCGGGTGGTGGAGGCGCGCGTGCCGCTGGAGGCGGCGCTGGCGGCACAGATCCGCGGCCAGGCGCAGCGCCACGGAGTGAGCGCGGCGACCTTGTTCCACCTGGCGTGGGCGCTGGTGCTGGCCAAGACCACGGGCAAGGACGACGTGGTGTTCGGCACGGTGCTGTTCGGCCGCATGGAAGGCGGCGAGGGCGGCGGGCGGGCACTGGGGCTGTTCATCAACACGCTGCCGGTGCGGATCCGGCTGGGCGCGCAGGACATGGTGCAGTGCCTGCGGCAGACGCATGCGGCGCTCACGGGGTTGCTGCACCACGAGCATGCGAGCCTGTCGCTGGCGCAGCGCTGCAGTGGCCTGCCGGGGGGCACGCCGCTGTTCTCGGCGCTGCTCAACTACCGCTACACGCCGAAGGCCGAGGCCGCCGGCGACGGTGGGCCGCAGGCTTCGGCCTGGGAGGGCATGGAGGTACTCGGGAGCAGGGAGCGCACGAACTATCCCGTGGCCCTGTCGGTGGATGACGAGGGCGAAGGCTTCACGCTGGTCGGGCAGGTCCACGAGTCGGTGAACGCGGCGCGCGTCTGCGGCTACATGCAGGCGGCGATCCGCGGCGTGGTCGATGCGCTGGCGCAGCGACCCACGCAGCCGGCCTGCGAGCTGGAACTGATCCCGGAGCACGAGAAGGACGAACTGTCGAACTGGGGCCTGAATGCGCAGCGCTACCCGGATGCGCTGCCCGTGCACGGTCTCTTCGAACAGCACGCCGCGCGCAGGCCGGAGGCGGCCGCGCTGGTCTTCGGCGACGAGACGCTGAGCTACGGCGAGCTCAATGCAAGGGCCAACCGGCTGGCGCACCACCTGATCGCCCACGGGGTGAGACCCGAAAGCTGCGTGGGCATCGCGGTGGAACGTTCGATCGAGATGGTGGTGGCGATCCTCGCGATCCTGAAGGCCGGCGGCGCCTATGTGCCGCTGGACCCCGACTACCCGGGCGACCGGCTGGCCTACATGGTCGAGGACAGCGGCATCCGGATGCTGCTCACGCAGTCGCATCGGGTGGCGCGCCTGCCGTTCGCCCACGCGTTGGTCACCCTCGAACTCGACACGCTGGACCTGCAAGCGCTGCCCGCGCACGATCCGCGCGTCGCGCTCGATCGAGGCCATCTGGCCTACCTGATCTACACCTCGGGCTCCACCGGCAGGCCCAAGGGCGTCGGCATTCCGCATGGGGCCCTGGTGCAGCATGCGCAGGAGTCGGTGCGCTTCTTCGGCCTGACGCCGGCGGATCGCATGCTGCAGTTCTCGACGCTGAATTTCGACGGCTTCGTCGAGCAGACCTTTTCGCCGCTGGTTGCGGGCGCCGCCATCGTGCTGCGCGGACCGGTGCTCTGGGACAGCGACACCTTCTACAGCGAGCTGATCGACCGGCAGATCAGCGTCGTCGACCTCACCACCGCCTACTGGCTGATGCTGGTGCAGGACCTCGCGCGGCACGGCGTGCGCCCCCATGGGGCGTTGCGGCAGATGCACGTGGGCGGTGAAGCCATGCCGCCCGAAGGGCTCAATGCCTGGCGCAAGGCGGGCCTGGCGGGGGTGGCGCTGCTCAACACCTACGGTCCGACCGAGGCGACCGTCACGGCGTCGATCCTCGATTGCGCCCCCTATCTCGAAGAAGGCCACGAACTGCCGCGGCGCATGCCGATCGGCGTGCCCCTGGCCGGCCGCGCGCTGCGCGTGATGGGCAGCGATTTCAATCTGGTGCCCCAAGGCGCGGCCGGAGAACTGTGCATCGGTGGCGCCTTGCTGGCGCGCGGCTACCTGGGGCGGCCGGGGCTGAGCGCGGAGCGTTTCATCGCCGATCCTTTCGATGGCGAGGGTAGCCGGCTGTACCGCACGGGCGACCTGGTGCGCTGGAACGAGCAAGGGCAACTGGAGTACCTCGGCCGCATCGACCACCAGGTGAAGATCCGCGGCTTCCGCGTGGAGCTCGGCGAGATCGAGGCCAGCCTGCTGGCGCAACCGCAGGTGCGAGAAGCGGTGGTGGTGGCGAACGAAGGCGCGCTGGGTGCGCGCCTGGTGGGCTACGTGTCGGGCAGCGGAATCGACACCGCGCTGCTGCGGCAGAAGCTCGCCGAGACGCTGCCGGACTACATGGTGCCCGCGGTGCTGGTGGTGCTCGATGCGCTGCCGCAGAACGCGAACGGCAAGGTGGACCGCAAGGCGCTGCCGGCGCCGGAGTTCGCGAGCGAACAGGCCTACGAGGCGCCCGCGGGCGAGGCGGAAGAGCAGCTGGCGGCGATCTGGGCCGAGGTGCTGGGCGTGCCGCGCGTGGGTCGCAACGACAACTTCTTCGAGCTCGGCGGGCACTCGCTGATGGCCGTTCGGGTGGTGTCCCGGGTGCAGGCCGCCATGCGCGCCGATCTGCGGATCCAGGACATCTTCCTGCACCCGACCTTGCTCGCCATGGCCGCCAGCATCGCGGCGGCCGGACAGAAAACCCCCATCGACGAGTCCCTCCTGGACATCGACGCATTCATCGACAGCATGGAGACAGCCTGATGGAAACCACGGCAACCCGCCGCATCGCAGAACGTTTTTCCCGACTGACTTCCACGCAACGCCGGGCGGTCTACGAGAAGATCCGCGCCGAAGGCCTGACCATCGGGCAGTTTCCGATCCTGGCGCGGGATGCCTCGACCTTGGAGCGCTGCCATCTCTCGTACGCGCAACTGCGGCAGTGGTTCCTCTGGCAGCTGGACCCGCGAAGCACGGCCTACCACATCCATGGCGCATTGAGGCTCGAGGGGTCCCTGGACACGGAGGCCCTGCGCGCGAGTTTCGCGGCCCTGGTGGCGCGTCACGAATCGCTGCGCACCGTGTTTCGCGCCGAAGCCGACGGCCTGGCCGAACAGGTGATCCGCGAGGACATCCATTTCGACATCGAGCAGGTGGACCTTGGCGACGTGGCACCGGCAGAGCGCGCAGCGCGTGCCGACGAGGTCGCCCGCGGCTTGAGCGCGGTGCCGTTCGACCTGACGGCCGGCCCGCTGCTGCGCGTGGGCCTGATCCGCCTGGCGGCCGACGACCACATGCTGGTGGTGGTGATGCACCACATCGTGTCGGACGGCTGGTCGATGCAGCTCGTGGTCGACGAACTCGTCACCCTTTACCGGGCGCACGCCAGCGCCGAGGCGTCGGGCCTGCAGCCCTTGCCGATCCAGTACGCCGACTATGCGATGTGGCAGCGCAACTGGCTGGAGGCGGGGGAAAAGGACCGCCAGCTCGCCTACTGGACGCAGCAGCTGGGCAGCGAGCAGCCCGTGCTCCAGCTGCCCGCGGACCATGCGCGCCGCGCCGACGGCAGCTACCGCGCGGCGCGGCATGACTTCGAGCTTCCGGGCGATCTGGCCAAGGGCCTTCGCGCCCGCGCCCAGGGCCAGGGCGCGACGCTGTTCATGGCGCTGCTCGCGGGCTTCCAGGCATTGCTGAGCCGCCACACGGGCCAGGAAGACATTCGCGTGGGCGTTCCGATCGCGAACCGGAACCGCGTGGAGACCGAAGGCGTCGTCGGCTTCTTCGTCAACACGCAGGTGCTGCGCAACGTGGTGGATGCGCGTGCGAGCCTGTCGCAGGTGCTGCTGCAGGCACGCGATGCGGCGGTGGGCGCGCAGGCCCACCAGGACCTGCCTTTCGAGCAGCTCGTCGAAGCGCTGCAACCGCAGCGCAGCCTGGTCACGAATCCGTTGTTCCAGGTGATGTTCAACCACCAGCGCGCGGACTTCCGTTCGCTCGAAGACCTGCCGGGCCTCCGGTTGACCGCGCACGACCTGGGCGTGCAGGCGGCGCAGCTCGAGCTCGCGCTGGACACCACCGAGGACACGGACGGCCGCGTGCGGGGGACGTTTCGCTACGCGGCGGAGCTGTTCGATGCGCGGACGATGGCGCGCATGGTCGGCCACTACCTGGCGGTGTTGCGGGCCCTGGCCGAGACGCCGCGGCAGGCGGTGGGCGACGTGGCCTTGCTCGACGAGGCCGAACGCAAGCAGCTGAAGGCCTGGAGCGAAAACGATCGGCGGCATGCCGGGGCACGGCCGGTGCACGAGCAGATCGAGCAGCACGCGCGGCAACGGCCCGATGCGACGGCGCTGCTGTTCGGCGACGAGGTGCTGAGCTACGGCGAGCTCAATGCGCGGGCCAACCGCCTGGCGCACCGCCTGATCGCGCTCGGCGTGAAGCCCGAGCGCTGCGTGGGCATCGCGATGGAGCGCTCCGTCGAGATGATGGTGGCCATCCTGGCGATCCTGAAGGCCGGTGGCGCCTACGTGCCGCTGGACCCCGAGTACCCGGCGGACCGGCTGGCCTACATGGTGGCCGACAGCGGCCTGTCGAT
>NZ_JBWKPN010000017.1:0-172217 GCF_059418265.1 Variovorax sp. GW821-FHT09B05 | reverse complement strand
GTCGCCTTTTCTTTGGTTACTTTCTTTTGGCGAAGCAAAAGAAAGTGACTCGCCCGCCGGGGCGAGACCCGGCCAACGGCCTAACCACAAGAGACAGCACCTTAAGAAAACCCAAAACCCGTGTCTCACCAGCGACCAATTCCCCCTCCACATTCCCTAGACTCCCCCGCGCGCCCGAAAAAAAAGCCGAACAAAGAGAAGAGAGAAGGAGACCCCGTGCCCACCTGCCCCCTGTTCCGTCGCTTCGCGATCGCCGCCACAGCCGTTTGGCTCGCAGCCTGCAGCACGACAACAACCACAACGAGCCAACCGTCAACGACCCCAGCAGTCGCACAGACACCAGAGCCCACACCCGCACCGGCACCCCCCCTCATCACCACAAGACCCACAGCCTGGCACCCCCCAGAGCCCCTGGTCCCCCCCTCCTCCTTCTCCGGCGTCCACGGCCTGGCCATCGACCAGAAGGGCCGCCTGCTCGCAGGCTCGGTCCTGGGCAACACCCTCTGGGAAGTCGACCGAAAGACCGGCGCGGCAAAGATCCTGATCGACGCCCCCGAAGGCCAATCCGACGACATCGCCATCGGTCCCCAAGGCGAGATGGCCTGGACCAACTACCTCATGGGCATGCTGCGCTACCGCGAGCACGACACCGCCCCCATGCGCGTCCTCGCCAAGGACCTGCCCGGCCTCAACTCCCTGGCCTTCGACCCGCGCAACGGCAAGCTCTACGCCTCGCAGGTGTTCCTCGGCGACGCGCTGTGGGAGATCGACCGCGCGGGCCAGAAGCCGCCGCGGCTGATCCGCAAGGACATGGGCGGCTTCAACGGCTTCGAGGTCGGGCCCGACGGCATGCTCTACGGACCGCTGTGGTTCAAGAACCAGGTGGTGAAGATCGATCCGGCCGACGGGCGCATCACGCCGATCGCCGACGGTTTCCAGATCCCGGCCGCGGCCAACCTCGACGGCAAGGGCAATCTCTGGGTGGTCGACGCGCGCAGCGGCGAGCTCGTGAAGGTCGAGCTCGCCACCGGCCGCAAGACGGTCGCGAAGCAACTCAAGCCCTCGCTCGACAACCTCGCGATCGCGCCCGAGGGCACGATCTACATCTCGAACATGGCCGACAACGAGGTCATGGCCTTCGAGCCCGCCACCGGCGAGCTGCGCACGCTCACCGGCGGCAAGCTCGCGGTGCCGGCCGGCATGAAGCTCGACGGCAACGACCTCTGGGTCGCCGACGTGTTCGGCTTCCGGCGGGTGGACGTGCGCAACGGCGAGGTGCGCGACGTGTTCCGCATGCAGCGCGAGCCCGAGCTCGAGTACCCGTTCGCGGTCGGGCTCTCGGCGCGGCTGTTCGCGCTGAGCTCGTGGTTCACGGGCACGGTGCAGCTGGTCGACCGGCAGACGCTGAAGACGGTGGAGACGATCCACGGCCTGAAGGCGCCGTTCGATGCGATCCCGATGCCCGACGGCAGCGTGATCTACGCCGAGATCGCCACCGGCAGCATCACACGCGCGAGCGGCGCGAAGTTCGCCGAGCGGCAGGTGATCGCGAGCGGGCTCAACGGGCCGGTGCAGATGGTGATCGGCCGCGACGGCGCGCTCTACGTGACCGAGGCGGCCGGCAAGCTGCTGCGCATCCCGCTCGATGCCAGCGCGCCGCTGCGCACCATCGCCGACAAGCTCGCGCTGCCCGAGGGCCTGGCGCAGACGCCCTGGGGCAGCTTCGTGGTGGCCGAGAGCGCGGCGCGGCGGCTGGTGGAGATCGACCCGGCCGATGGCTCGCGCCGCACCATCGCCGAGAACCTGCCGATCGGGCTGGCGCCCGGGCCCGGACTGCCGCCGCCCTACGTCGTCACCGGCGTGGCGGTCGGGCCCGACGGCACGGTCTACATGGCGGCGGACCGGAACAACGCGATATACCGGATCCGGCCTCAGCGCTGAAAAATTAAGAGAAAAGTAATCTAAACAGAATTGTAAAAAACCAGTTTACTTTTAAAAACAAACATTACAAACTCGCCCGGAACGGTCCGGTACCACCGATTTCCGGGGGCGAGCGGTGCCGTCTTCCTGTCGAAAGGACAACCATGACACCGCTCGTCGCAGGCCAGCTGCTGTCGCCCGAATACTCGTTGGGGCTGGTGGCACTGTCGTACTTCATTTCCTTCGCCGGCTCGCTGACCGCGCTGATCTGCGCCGGGCGCATGGTCGGCGCCGACGGCCGCCCGAACCTCGCGGCCGTGGCCTGCGCGGCGGTGGCGCTCGGCGGCATCGGCATCTGGTCGATGCACTTCATCGGCATGCTGGCGTACCGGTTGCCGGTCTCGATCGCCTACAACATGCCGCTGACCGTGGTCTCGCTGGTGGCCGCGATCCTGATCTCGGGCATCGCGCTCTACCTCGCGGGCGGGCGCCGCAAGTTCAGCAGCGCGGGCTGGCTCGCGGGCAGCCTGCTGGCGGGCCTGGGCGTGTGCGTGATGCACTACATGGGCATGTTCGCGATGAACATGCGCGCGTCGATGCAGTTCGATCCGATGGCGGTCGGGCTGTCGGTGCTGATCGCCATCAGCGCCGCCGCCGCCGCGCTGTGGCTGGCCTTCAACGTGCGCAAGCTGAGCCTGCAGATCGGCGCCGCGGCCGTGATGGGCCTGGCAGTCTGCACCATGCACTACGTGGGCATGAGCGCGGCCACCATGGTCTGCACCGCCGCCGCCCCGGTCGACGCGCTCGCGATCGGCGGCAGCTACATGGGCCTCACGGTGTTCGGCACGGCCGGCGCGGTGCTGATCTTCATCTACTGGGTGCTCACCGGCAACAGCATCGAGTCGCCGATCTCGGCCGCCTCGAACGCGCGGCCGGCACCGGCCACCGCGCGCCGCGCGCGCACCAGCTAGTTGGCGCAAGCCCCACGGCCGGGGCGCGCCTAGAGTTCCTGCGATCGGGGCCGGGAGCGCCCCGCCCGTACGGACACCATGCACTACACGCACGAACACCTCGAGATCCAGAAGACCCTGCGCCGCTTCATCGACGAGGAGATCAATCCGCACGTCGACGAGTGGGAGGCGGCCGAGACCTTTCCCGCGCACGAGGTCTTCAAGAAGCTCGGCAACCTCGGCCTGCTGGGCCTCAACAAGCCCGAGGCCTACGGCGGCGCCGGCCTCGACTACTCGTACGCGATGGCGCTGGCCGAGGCGCTGGGCCACGTGAGCTGCGGCGGCGTGCCGATGGCGATCGGCGTGCAGACCGACATGTGCACGCCCGCGCTCGCGCGCTTCGGCAGCGACGCGCTGCGCCACGAGTTCCTCGCGCCGGCGATCGCGGGCGACACCGTGGGCTGCATCGGCGTGTCCGAGCCCGGCGCGGGCAGCGACGTGGCCGGGCTCAGGAGCCATGCGCGCAAGGACGGCGACGACTACCTCATCAGCGGCCAGAAGATGTGGATCACCAACAGCCTGCAGGCCGACTGGATGTGCATGCTGGTCAACACCGGCGACGGCCCGGTGCACCGCAACAAATCGCTGGTGATCGTGCCGATGGACAGCCCCGGCATCGAGAAGGCGAAGAAGATCCGCAAGATCGGCATGCACTCGAGCGACACCGGCCTGATCTATTTCGACAACGTGCGCGTGCCGCAGCGCTACCGCATCGGCGAGGAAGGCCAGGGCTTCGTCTACCAGATGCAGCAGTTCCAGGAAGAGCGGCTGTGGTGCGCGGCCAGCTCGCTCGAGCCGATGGACGACTGCATCGCGCAGACCATCGAATGGGCCCAGCAGCGCAAGCTGTTCGGCGGCACGCTGGCCGACCAGCAGTGGGTGCAGTTCAAGCTGGCCGAGCTCAAGACCGAGGTCGAGGCGCTGCGCGCGCTGACCTACCGCGCCTGCGACCTGCACGTGCAGGGCCAGGACGTGACCGAGCTGGCCTCGATGGCCAAGCTCAAGACCGGCCGGCTCACGCGCGAGGTGGCCGACACCTGCCTGCAGTTCTGGGGCGGCATGGGCTTCACGCTCGAGAACCGCGTCTCGCGGCTGTACCGCGACGGCCGCCTGGCCTCGATCGGCGGCGGCGCCGACGAGGTGATGCTCGGCATCCTCGCGAAGACCATGGGCATCGCGAAGCGGCCGCCGCGCGACTGAAGCCGGAGCGCCGCCAGCGGAAAACTGTTCTCCAGCGGCGACGCGGTCTTTCGCGCCGCGCCTGCATACCATCGTCCGCACGCCGCGGGCTCCTTCCTGATCCGCGGGAGCTGGAGCCCTCGCGTGATCCTCGTCTTCCATTCCCCCTGGCCGCAGCAGGCCAGCATCCCCGCGCCATGTTCAAGCACATCGTGATGTGGGACCTGCGCGCCGACACGCCCGAGGACAAGGCGCGCGCCACGCAGTTCGTGAAGCAGCAGTTCGAATCGCTGCGCGGCCGGATCCCGGGCCTGCTGCGCATCGAGGTCGGCATCGACTCGAGCCGCGTCGCCTATGCCTGCGACGTGGTGCTCTATTCGGAGTTCGACAGCCAGGCCGCGCTCGACGGCTATGCCACGCATCCGGCGCACCTGCGCGTGCGCGAGGCGCTCGGCGATCTGCGGATCGCGCGGCACCAGGTGGATTTCGCGGCCGACCCCAGCTGACAGCGGCACCTCGGCGCTACCCCTGTTCGGCCGCCGACTCCCTGCGCGCCAGCGCCATGCAGAAGCCGCGCACGATCTGCAGCGCGGGCGCCTCGGTGCGGCCCTCGAGCGTGACGAAGGCGAACTGCGCATCGAGCCCGGCCTGCGGCGCCACGGCCAGTTCGACCAGTTCGCCGCCGTCGCGCAGCGCGCGCGTGACCGCGAGCACGCCGAGGAAGATCGCGTCGGTGTTGCGCACGGCTTCCACCAGCACGCCGATCTCTTCCGAGGACACCTGCAACCAGCGCTGCGGACTGGCCTCGCTGCCGTAGCGCTCGACCAGGCGGCGCGCGACGTCGTCGCTCACGCGCGTGGAGATCAGCGGGAAGCGCGCGAGCTCGGCGAAGGCCAGCGCGCCTGCCTCGCGCAGGCGCTTCGCCAGCGGATGGTCGCGCCGGCAGACGAAGCCCGAGCGCAGGGTGGGCAGCACCTCGATACGCAGGTCCTCGCTCGGCGAGAGCGCGCGGTAGGTGATCAGCAGCGCATCGATGGCACGCGCGCGCAGCGCCGCGAGCTGCTGCTCGGGCCCGCCGCCGTGCAGCTCGAGGCCGACGCGCGGGTAGTCGCGCAGCATGTGGATCAGCAGCGGCGCCGAGAACAGCGCGCCCGGCGCGGCGCCCAGGCCCAGCCGCAACTGGCCCGCCTGCCCGTCGCTCAACAGCGCCGCGGCCCGGCGCAGCTCCTGCGCCTCGCTCGAGATGCGCCGCGCACGCGCCAGCACCATCGCGCCGAAGGGCGTGAGCTCGTTGCGCTTGCCGATGCGGTCGACGAGCGGCATGCCGAGCTCCTGCTCGAGCATCTGGATGCTGCGGCTGAGCGCGGGCTGCGTGAGGTGCACCTTCTCGGAGGCGCGGCTGAAGGAGCCGGTTTCGGCGAGCGCGAGCAGGTGCTCGAGTTGCTGCAGGTTCATGGCGTGCCGATCATGAGTCCAGATCATGATAAGCAGAAAAACAATGCATTGGACAGATAGAGGGGCGATTTCTAGCATCCGTCGCGTACTGCTTTCGACCCAAGGAATCGCCCCATGCACGGCTTCTCGCAACGCTTCTCCCGGCTGTCGTCCGGGCTGTCCCGCCGCCGCGGCGCCCTGGCGCTCGCCGTGGCCCTCGCCGGTCTTGCGGCCGTGGGCACCGGCGCCTGGGCGCAGCCCGCGGCCTTTCCCTCGAAGCTGGTCACCTTGATGGTGCCGTACCCGGCCGGCGCGGCCAGCGACTTCACGGCGCGCGCGCTCGCCGAGCCGGTGGCCAAGGCGCTGGGTGGGCAGGTGATCGTCGAGAACCTCGGCGGCGCGGCCGGCGCCATCGCCGCCAACAAGGTGCTCGCGGCACCGGCCGACGGCCACTCCCTGTTCCAGGGCTCGCCCAGCGAGCTGATCCTCTCGGGCATGGTCAACCGAAGCGTGCGCTACCGCCCCGAGGACTTCCAGCTGGTGGCGCCGGTCGCGATCTCGCCGCTGGTGGTGGTGGTCAACGACAAGCTGCCCGCGCGCACGCTCGACGAGCTGGTGGCGCTGGCGCGCACCCGCGGCAAGGACGCGCCGCTGAGCTACGGCTCGACCGGCCCGGGCACGCTCTACCACCTGCTGGGCGAGCTGTTCGCCAAGCGCGCCGGCGCGAACGCCACGCACGTGCCCTACAAGGGCGGCGCGCCGCTGCTGCAGGACCTGCTCGGCGGCCAGATCGACTTCGCCTTCATGCCCTACCAGGCCTTCTATGCCGACTACGCGCGCCAGGGCAAGCTGCGCGTGATCGGCGCGCTCTCGGGCGGCCGGCTGCCGGCGCCGTTCGAGGACGTGCCCTCGAGCGCGGACTCGGTGTCGATGAAGGGCTTCGACTTCAGCATCTGGACCGCCTACGCGGTGAAGAAGGGCACGCCGCAGCCGGTGGCCGAGCGGCTCAACGCCGCGATCGAGAGCGGGCTCGCCAATGCCCATGCGCGCGCCCAGCTCGAGGCGCAGGCCAAGACGATCTTCCAGCCGATGAGCCTGGAGGCGGCCGAGAAGTTCTACCGCGCGGAGATCGCGCGCTACCGCGAGCTGGTGCGCACCGTGGGCTACGAGTCGCCCTGAGCGCTGCAGCTTCTTTTTTTCTTCCTCCAACCACCGAGAGAGGCCGCTCGCCGGCCCGAAGGAGACTCATGACGACCCTCGATCGAAGGGCGCCTCGTCGCGCCCTGCCGCTGGCCCTGGCCGCGATCCTGTGCACCGCCCTCGCGGCCTGCGGCGGCGGAGGCGGCGGTGCCGCGAACTTCGCGCTGCCACCGGTCGCCATGCCCGCGCCGCCACCGCCGGCCGCGCCCGATCCCGCGCTCGCCAGCACCACCGAAGGCCCGGTCGCGGGCCAGCGCCAGGACGGGCTGGTCGCCTTCCTGGGCATTCCCTATGCACGCCCGCCGGTCGGCGACCTGCGCTGGGCACCGCCGCGGCCGCCCGCCGCGCACGACGCGACGCTGCAGGCCCAGGCCTTCGGCACCGCCTGCCTGCAGGCGCCCGAGACCAATGTCGACGGCCGCTCGGCCGAGGACTGCCTCTATCTCAATGTCTGGAAGCCCGCGGACGCGAAGCCCGGCGACCGGCTGCCGGTGCTGGTCTACATCCACGGCGGCGCCTTCGTGCTCGGCTCGGGCTCGCAGGCCTCGGGCACGCTCGCGGCGCGCGGCGGCGTCGTGGTGGTGAGCTTCAACTACCGGCTCGGCGCGCTCGGCTACCTCGCCAACCGCTCGCTGCGCGCGCTCAACCGCGACGGCAGCCTCGGCAACTTCGCGCTGATGGACCAGATCGCCGCGCTCGAATGGGTGCAGCGCAACATCGCTTCGTTCGGCGGCGACGCGGGCAAGGTCACGATCTGGGGCACCTCGGCCGGCGCCACGCAGAGCTTCTCGCTGCTGCAGTCGCCGAAGGCCCGGGGCCTGTTCCACCGCGCCGTGATGCAGAGCGGCGGTGGCGGCGAGTACTCGAACCAGGGCATGGACACGGCGCTGGGCATCGGCGATGCCGCGGTCGCGAAGCTGGGCTGCGCCGGCCAGGCCGACGACGCCGCCACCGTCGCCTGCCTGCGCGGCCTGCCGGCCTCGGCGCTGCTGGCCGTGGGCGGCAGCAAGTGGCGGCCCACGGTCGACGCGCAGGTGCTCACGCAGGTGCCGGCGCGCGCCTTCGAGAGCGGCAACTTCAACCAGGTGCCGGTGATGATCGGCGGCGTGTACGACGAGGGCACCCTGTTCGTCGACAGCAAGCTCGGCGCCGACATCTACCCGTTCTACCTGCGCGGCCTCGCGCCCGCGGGCTTCGACACCACGGCCATCGAGGCGGCCTACCCGCTCTCTCGCTTCGCGGTGCCGGCGCAGGGCGTCGCGCGCGCCATCGGCGACGGCATGTACGCCTGCGGCAACAGCGCGCGGCGCGGCGCGCTCTCGGCCTGGGTGCCGGTCTACGGCTGGGAGTTCACCGACCCGGTGCTGTCCTTCCCCGCCAGGCCCTCGGCCTTCTACTACGGCAGCGCGCACGGCATGGACAGCTTCTATTTCGGCGACATGGCCGACCAGCTCGCGGGCTATCCGTACCTCGATGCCGCCGACACCACGGCCGCGGGCGGCGATGCCGTCGTGGCCACGCAGCGCCGGGCGCTCGCCGCGCAGATGAGCAGCTACCTGCTCAACTTCGTGCGCAGCGGCGATCCGAACCGGGGCACGCCGGTCGCCACGCCCTGGCCGCGCTTCGCCTCCCCGGCCGACCCCGCGCTGATCGCCTTCGGCTATCCCGCGATCGGCGTCACGCGCGGTGACTTCGAGCGCACGCACCGCTGCGACACGCTGTGGGGGCCGAGCGTGTTCCCGCCGATCTACTGATGAACACCACCATGCATTCCACCGCTTCCCCTTTCGCCGACGCCGACACGCAGGCCGTCATCGACCACCTCGCGGCGCGCCAGCAGCCGATCGTGGCCTGGCTCGAGGACTTCCTGCGCATTCCCAGCGTGAGTGCCGACCCGGCCTTCGCGCCCGGCATGGACACGGCGCGCCGCTTCCTGCTCGAGCGGCTGCGCGCCATCGGCCTGCACGAGGTGCAGCTGCTCGATGGCGGCGGCGAGCCCGCGGTCTACGGCGAATGGAACGGCGCGCCCGGCACGCCGACCCTGATGGTCTACGGCCACTACGACGTGCAGCCCGCCGACCCGCTCGCGCTGTGGCGCACGCCGCCGTTCGAGCCGGCCACGGTCGACGGCCGGCTCTATGCGCGCGGCAGTTCCGACGTGAAGGGCTCGACCACCATCGCGCTCGAGACCATCGCGGCGTTCCTCGCGGTGCGCGGCGGCTGTCCGGTCAACATCAAGGTCTTCCTCGAGGGCGAGGAGGAGACCGGCAGCCCCTCGCTGCGCCGCCTGGTCGAGCGCCACCGCGCGCTGCTGCGGGCCGACGCGGTGCTGTCGGCCGACGGCGGCCGCGCGAGCGCCGAGGTGCCGACGATCAACACCGGCGCGCGCGGCAATGCGCAGCTCGAGGTGCGCCTGCGCAGCGCGCACAAGGACCTGCACTCGGGCCGCTACGGCGGCGGCGTGCGCAACGCGCTGCACGAGATGGCGCGGCTCATCGCCTCGCTGCACCATGCCGACGGCGGCGTGGCGGTCGAGGGTTTCCATGCCGGCGCGCAGCCGCTGACGCCGCGGCAGCGCGCCGACACCGCGGCCTTTCCCTACGACGAGGCCGCCTTCTTCGCGGACGTGGGCGGCAGCGACCACGGCGAGCCCGGCTACAGCGCGCGCGAGCGCATCACGCTGCGCCCCGCGCTCGACATCAACGGCCTGTGGGGCGGCTACACCGGCGAGGGCGGCAAGACCATCGTGCCCTGCGAGGCCGGCGCCAAGCTGACCGCGCGCGTGGTCGCGGGCCAGGATCCGGGCGCCGTCATCCGCGCCGTGCTGCGCCACCTTCAGGCGCACTGCCCGCCGGGTTGCACGCTCGAGACCGTCGCGCTGCACGAGGGCTCACCGGCCTCCACCCTCGCGCCCGCGCATCCGCTGGTGCGCGCGGCCGAGGCCGTGCTCGAACGCGAGAGCGGCCGCCGGCCGATCCATGTGCGCCTGGGCGCGAGCGTGCCGGTCACCGCGCTGTTCAAGGAGACGCTGGGCATCGACACGCTGATGTTCGGCTTCAACCTGCCCGACGAGGACGTGCACGCGCCGAACGAGTTCTTCCGGCTCGCATCGATCCAGCAGGGCGCGCGCGCGTGGACGCTGCTGCTGGCGGAACTGGCGTCGTACCCGCCGGCGCAGTTCCACGGGCACTGAGCGCGCGGGCTCGGCATTCCGCCGGCGGCTTGCCCGCGCGGTGAGCGGCACGGCACCCGCGGCCCCGTTCGAGCACATCGTGATGGCGACTACCATCGCGCAGCGTCTGCCCGACCTGTCGTCTCCGCCCCTCCTTGCCCATGAAGCTGCTTGCCGCCCGCGTCTGCGCATTCATCCTGGGAGCCGCCGCGTCCCTCGGCGTCGCCGCCGCCGATCTCGATGCCGGCGTGCGCGCCTACCGGGCCCGGGACTTCAATGCCGCCGTGGCCCAACTGCAGCCGCTGGCCGAGCTCGGCGACCCGGATGCGGCCTTCTACCTGGGCAGCATCCATGCCCGCGACGACAGCCGCCATCAGGACGACTACATGGCCTACAAGCTGCTGTCGCGCGCGGCACGCGCCGGCCGGGTCGATGCCAGCGACGCACTGATCCTGCTGCGCGCCAAGGGCAAGGTCAGCCTCATGTTCGAAGGCTATGCGCTACGCCCCGCGGACAAGGCCGGGCTGGAGCCGCTTCGGCAGGCCGCGCTCGAAGGCCGCTTCGACACGCTCGGCACGGAGAACCTGACGCGGCTCGCGGTCGCCTACTGCGAGCACATGGGATTGGCCGAGGGAAGCGGTCCCCAGAGAACCGTCGATCGCAACGAGAACGTGCACGACTGGCTGCAGCGGGCGGCGGAGGCCGGGGAGCCGCGTGCGCAGTTCCTGCTCGGCATGCTGTATGCCGGTGGCCAGCCTTGCCATGGCGTGTCGGTGAAGATCGATCGCGCCCTCGGCCTGTCGTGGTGGCGCAAGGCTGCCGCCCAGGGCCTGCTGCAGGCCCAGCGAACGATCGCCGCCTTCGTCGTGCGCGCGCGGGATGGCATCCCGGCCGATCCGAAGGAAGGCATGGAATGGCTGCGCCAGGCGGCGGCTCGCGGCGACGCGCCCGCCATGGCGTGGCTGGGCATCTATCACGACAAGGGCTACGGAGTGCCCAGGGATGCGACGCAAGCCATGCGCTGGTTCCGGAAGGCGGCCGATCTCGACGACGTCACCGCGCTCGACAACCTGGGCGACATGCTGTCGGCGGGCCAGGATGTCCCGGCGGATCCGGTCGAGGCGCATGCCTTGTACCGACGCGCCGCGGACCTGGGGGACCCTTATGCGCAGCGCCGTCTGGCCGAGATCTACACCCAGGGCGCCGGCGTGGAAAAGAGCGCGGAACGCGCGCTGCAGTGGCGCACCGCCTCCGCGCGCGGCGGCGACCCGGTGTCGCAGACGATCCTGGGCCAGATGTACCTGTTCGGACGCGATGCGCCGCGCGATCCCAAGGCGGCACTGGACTGGCTGCGCGAAGGAGCGAGCCGCGGCCAGCCGCAAGGCCTGCTTCTGCTGGGCAGCGTGCTGGAGGCGGCGCCGGATGGCCTGGCGAAAGCCTGGGCGCTCTACACGCTGTCCGACCGCGCGGGCGAGCCCCGGGCAGCCCCGCGGCGAAACACCATCCAGGCCCGGATGTCGGCCGACGAACTGGCGCGCGGCGAGCGCCTGGTGGCCGACTGGCGCATGGACGCACGCCAGCCCGGCGACTGGAATTGGCGGGCTCTCTCCCTCACGGCGACATCGCCGGAGGACAGTTTCTAGAGCTGGACAGCCACCTCGCCTCGTGGCCGCGCTGCGTGCCAGGCTTCAGTGATCCTTCCCGGGTGACGGCGAAGCCTTCGCCGCTTCCGCGGCCTGCGCCGCGCGCAGCTTGTCCTTCTTGCTCGGCCGCGTGCCCTTGATCCCGCCCGTGCCGCTCGCGTCGACCAAGGGCGGCGCGACCTCGGTGGGCTCGAAGCCCTCGATGCGCTCGCGCGGCACGCGCCGGTCCTGGCGCTTCTCGATCAGGCGGAAATGCGCCTCCGAGGCCGGCGTCACGAAGCTGATCGCCAGGCCGCTCTCGCCCGCGCGGCCGGTGCGGCCGATGCGGTGCACGTAGTCGGTGGGCGAGCGCGGCAGGTCGTAGTTGACGACCACCGGCAGCCGCGCGATGTCGAGGCCGCGCGCGGCCAGGTCGGTGGCCACCACCACGTCCCAGCGGCTCTGCTTGAACTGGTCGAGGATGTCGGTGCGCGCGCCCTGCGAGATGTCGCCGTGGAAGGGCACGGCATAGATGCCGTGGCGGTAGAGCTTCTCGGCCACGGTCTGCGCGGCATGCTGGGTGGCGACGAAGACCAGCACGCGGCCCCAGGCCTCGCCGTGCTGCTCGAGCAGGTGGCGCAAAAGCTGGGTGCGGCGGGTGCTGTCGACCTCGATCGCGCGCTGCACGATGTCGGGCGCGGTGCCGGGCTCGCCCTGCACGTCGATCGTTTCGGGGTCGCGCAGCATGCGGTCGGCCAGCGCCTGGATGGCCTGGGGAAAGGTGGCCGAGAACAGCAGGTTCTGCCGCTTCGCCGGCAGCTGCGCGAAGATGCGGCCCAGCTCCTCGGCGAAGCCCAGGTCGAACAGGCGGTCGGCCTCGTCGAGCACCAGCGTGGCGATGGCGTCGAGCCGCAGCGCGTTGTGCTCGACCAGGTCGAGCAGCCGGCCCGGGGTGGCGACGATCAGGTCGGCACCGCCGCGCAGGCCCATGAGCTGCGGATTGATCGACACGCCGCCGAACACCACCGCGATGCGCAACCGGTCGGGCAGTGCACGCGCCAGGTCGCGCAGAGTCTCGCCAACCTGGGCCGCGAGCTCGCGCGTGGGCACCAGCACCAGCGCGCGAAGCCGGCGCTCACCCCCGGCCGAGTCGGCGGCCAGCCGGTGCAGCAGCGGCAGCGAGAATGCCGCGGTCTTGCCCGAACCGGTCTGGGCCGAGCCGCGCAGGTCGCGTCCCTGCAGAATCGCGGGAATGGCCGCGGCCTGGATCGCGGTCGGCTCGGCGTAGCCGCGTTCGGCGGCGGCGCGCACGAGCGCCGGGGCCAGCCCCAGCGATGCGAAGGACGGGGTGGACGCAGCGGTCAAGCGGCGGTCTCCCCACGGAAGAAGGCGGGCGGCAGGTGCATCGGAAAGGCTCGTCTGGGCTGGTGGAAAAGAAATCGGGAACGAAGAGAACGCAAGAACATGGCAACCCACAAGGACAACCCGGCGGCCACCCGGCTGGTGTATTCAACCGAGGCCGGCGGCCGCATGTGCCCCGATTGCGGCGAACCGCTGGCGCAATGCCGCTGCAAGGACCTCGCCGAGCAGGCGCGGCTGCGCGCCGCCGATGGCATTGTGCGTGTGTCGCACGAGACCGCGGGCAGAAAAGGCAAGGGCGTGACCGTGGTGAAGGGCGTGGCGCTCGACGCGGCGGCCCTGCTTTCGCTCGGCAAGCAGCTCAAGGCGGCCTGCGGCACCGGCGGCACGGTGAAGGACGGCACGATCGAGATCCAGGGCGACCACCGCGAACAGGTGATCGCCACGCTCACGAAGCTGGGCCACACGGTCAAGCGCGCGGGAGGCCGCTGATGAAGCCCGAGGACCTCGAGCGCCTGGTCACGCTGGCGATGCCCTTCGGCAAATACAAGGGAACGCTGATCGCCGACCTGCCGGGCAACTACCTGACCTGGTTCGCGCGCGAGGGTTTTCCCCCGGGAGAGATCGGCCGGTTGCTCGCCTTGATGCATGAAATAGACCACAACGGGCTCTCCGGCCTGCTCAAACCGTTGCGAAACCGCCCGTCGGGATCAGAGGTTTCCCGATGAATGTGCAATTAAAAGCTTGATTTCCCGGCCAAACCGGGATAATCGCCGCTACGTGTCAGTGAGCCATCGGCTCCCGTGCACGTTATCCGGTGATCGGTCAGTTTCGCGCACAGCGCCTTTGTTTGTTGTGATTCTGGGACTCCATCGCTTTTTCTGTTATTTGGTTTTTTTGAGTTGAGGAGTCCCTTTCATGGGCAAGAAACTTTACGTGGGCAATCTCGCCTACTCGATCCGTGACAACGACCTGGAGCAAGCTTTCGGCGCCTACGGTGCCATCGTCAGCGCCAAGGTCATGATGGAACGTGACACCGGCCGCTCCAAGGGCTTCGGCTTCGTGGAAATGGGTACCGACGCCGAGGCGCAAGCCGCGATCGCCGGCCTGAACGGCCAGCCGGTCCAGGGCCGCGCCCTGACCGTGAACGAAGCCCGTCCGATGGAAGCCCGCCCGCCCCGTAGCGGTGGCGGCGGCTACGGTGGTGGTGGCGGCGGTTACGGCGGTGGTGGCGGCGGCGGCGGTTACGGCGGCGGCGGCGGTGGTCGCAGCGGCGGTGGCGGCGGCTACGGCGGCGGCGGCGGTGGCCGCAGCGGTGGCGGCTACGGCGGCGGCGGTGGCAGCGACGACGGCTACGGCCGCGGCGGCTACTAAGCCCTCGCACCCCATCGAATGGCGGCCCTGCTGCCTTTCACTGAAAAAGCTCCTTCGGGAGCTTTTTTCGTTTCTGCGCCACCCGGGCATCGTGGCCGCGCGGGCTTACCCGTAGTAAGCGCTACGCATTAGTCCCTACCGGTCAGGTCAGCCAGCGGTCAGCCGCCGGAAACGACCCTCATCCCTCCAAAACAGAGGGTCGAGAGACATGAAAATCAAGAGCCAGGCCGACTTCTTTTCAGGAGTCATGTTCACGGCCGTGGGCGGCGCCTTCGCCATCGGCGCCACCGCATACAACATCGGCGACGGGGCCCGCATGGGTCCCGGTTACTTCCCGCTCATGCTGGGCATCCTGCTCGCACTGCTCGGGCTGGGGATCATGTTCCAGGCCATGGTGGTCGAGACCACCGACGGCGACCCGATCGGCAAATGGGCCTGGAAGCCGCTGGCCTACGTGCTGGGCGCCAACCTCGCGTTCGGCGTGCTGCTGGGCGGCCTGCCGAGCATCGGCCTGCCGGCCATGGGAATGATCATCGCGATCTACGCGCTCACCATCATCTCGAGCATGGCGGGCGAACACTTCAACCTGCGCGACGTGCTGGTGCTCGCCACCATCCTCGCGGCGGGCAGCTACGTGGCCTTCATCTGGGCGCTCAAGCTCCAGATCCAGGTCTGGCCCACCTTCATCGCCGGTTGAGGAGCACACCGCCATGGAACTGTTCCACAACCTCGCGACCGGCTTCGGCGTCGCCTTCACCTTCACCAACCTGCTGTACTGCCTGGTCGGCTGCATCCTGGGCACGCTGATCGGCGTGCTGCCGGGCATCGGCCCGGTCGCCACCATCGCGATGCTGCTGCCCGCGACCTACGCGCTGCCGCCCGTCTCGGCCCTGATCATGCTGGCCGGCATCTACTACGGCGCCCAGTACGGCGGCTCCACCACCGCCATCCTGGTCAACCTGCCCGGGGAGTCGTCCTCGGTCGTGACCTGCATCGACGGCTACCAGATGGCAAGGCAGGGCCGCGCGGGCCCGGCGCTCGCGGCCGCGGGCCTGGGCTCGTTCTTCGCGGGCTGCGTGGGCACGCTGATCCTGGCCGCCTTCGCGCCGCCGCTGACCGAGCTGGCCTTCAAGTTCGGCCCGGCCGAGTACTTCTCGCTGATGGTGCTGGGCCTGATCGGCGCCGTGGTGCTGGCCTCGGGCTCGCTGCTCAAGGCGGTGGCGATGATCGTGCTGGGCCTGCTTCTGGGCATCGTCGGCACCGACGTGAACTCGGGCGTGGCGCGCTTCAGCTTCGACATCCCCGAACTGACCGACGGCATCGGCTTCGTGGTGATCGCCATGGGCGTGTTCGGCTACGGCGAAATCATCGGCAACCTCTCGCAGCCCGACGACGAGCGCGAGGTCTTCACGCACAAGGTCAAGGGCCTGTGGCCCACCAAGGACGACTTCAAGCGCATGACGCCCGCGGTGCTGCGCGGCACGGCCCTCGGCTCGGCCCTGGGCATCCTGCCGGGCGGCGGCGCGCTGCTGGCGGCCTTCGCGGCCTATGCGCTCGAGAAGAAGATCAAGATGCGCCCGGGCGAAGTGCCCTTCGGCAAGGGCAACATCCGCGGCGTGGCCTCGCCCGAGTCGGCCAACAACGCCGGCGCGCAGACCTCCTTCATCCCGCTGCTGACGCTGGGCATTCCGCCCAACGCCGTGATGGCGCTGATGGTGGGCGCGATGACGATCCACAACATCCAGCCGGGCCCGCAGGTGATGACCAGCAACCCCGAGCTGTTCTGGGGCCTGATCGCCTCGATGTGGATCGGCAACGCGATGCTGATCATCCTGAACCTGCCGCTGATCGGCATGTGGATCAAGCTGCTGACGGTGCCCTACAAGTTCCTGTTCCCGGCGATCGTGCTGTTCTGCGCCATCGGCGTGTACTCGACCAACAACAACACCTTCGACGTCTGGATGGTCGCGATCTTCGGCTTCGTCGGCTACCTGTTCCTCAAGCTGCGCACCGAGCCGGCCCCGCTGCTGCTGGGCTTCATCCTCGGGCCGATGATGGAAGAGAACCTGCGCCGCGCGCTGCTGCTGTCGCGCGGTGCCTGGAGCGTGTTCGTCACGCGGCCGCTGTCGGCCGGCCTGCTGGTGGCCGCGGCGCTGCTGCTGGGCATCGTGCTGCTGCCGGCCGTGAAGTCGAAGCGCGAGGAAGCCTTCGTCGAGGATTGAGCGCCACCGCGCATCCGGCGAAAGCAAAGGCCCCGGTTCGCCCCGGGGCCTTTTTCATTTGAGGAAAGCGTCGTACGCGGTCTTGAGGATCAGCACGCTGACCACGACCATGAACACGATCCGCACGAAGCCCGCGCCATGTTTGAGCGCCACGCGCGTGCCGATCAGGCTGCCGGCCACGTTGGCGACCGCCATCGCCAGCCCGTAGTGCCACCAGACGTGGCCCTTGAGCGCGAGCAGCAGCAGCGCCGCGCCGTTGGTGAGCACGTTGATGACCTTGGCCGAGGCCGAGGCGTTGAGGAAGTCGTAGCCCATCCAGCGCACGAACAGGAACACCAGGAAGCTGCCCGTGCCGGGACCGAAGAAGCCGTCGTAGACGCCGATCCCCAGGCCGATGCTGCAGGCCGCGAGCGTCTCGGCGCGGCCGGTGAAGCGCGGCGCGTGGTGGCGCCCCATGTCCTTGCGCGCCAGCGTATAGAGCAGCACCGCCAGCAGGATCGCCGGCAGCGCACGGCGCAGGAAGTCGCCCGGGAACTGGGTGACGCCCCAGGCGCCGGCCAGCGCGCCGCAGAAACCGGCCAGCGCGGCCGGCCACAGCGCGCCCCAGCGCATCTGCACGCGCTGGCTGAACTGCGCCGCCGAAGCGGCCGTGCCCCAGATCGACGCACTCTTGTTGGTGCCCAGCAACGTGGCCGGCGGCGCGCCGGGGAAAGCGGCGAACAGCGCCGGCACCAGGATCAGTCCACCCCCACCCACGATCGCATCCACGAACCCCGCGAGCAGCGAGGCCGCGGTCATCAGCCACATTTCCATGGCCGCGATTGTCGCACCGGAATCGCTATCAAAAGAGTAGCTACAAACAGAGATGCCGCGAGCCGCTCCGCCACTTTTCACCACAAGAATTCGGGGCACCGATGCGACAGCGACAGGCAAAAAAAAAGCGCCGACCAGCGGCGCTTTTCAATCTGTGAACCAGGCTCTCGAATGTAGCCTTTTGGATGATTGTTCTTGTCGATCGGGAATTTGTCTCCTCGGCCCTCGGCAGCACGAGCAGGGCCCGTTCGCGAGTGGCTGGACTTTAGGGGGTGCACCGCCGCAGTGCATTGGGAATTACCCGCTTTGCCTTACTTTCGCGCACGGCGTAGCAAACCAAAGTGTTTCATGCGGTTAACGATGGTGGCACGACTTGTGCACAGAGTCCGGACCACCACTCCAAGAAGAGACCGCCGCCATGGCCCTGGTACCGCAAGCCTCCATCAGCGCCGCGGACACCGCGTGGATGATGACCTCCACGGTGCTGGTGCTGCTGATGACGCTGCCGGGCATCGCCCTCTTCTATGCCGGCATGGTGCGGCGCAAGAACGTGCTCGCCACCATGGCCTGCGTGGTCGCCATCGCCGCGGTGGTGTCGCTGACCTGGTTCGCGCTCGGCTACTCGCTGGCCTTCACGCCCGGCTGGCCCTGGCTCGGCGGCACCGGGCGCTTCTGGTTCGCGGGCTTCGACTACCTGAAGGACGCCGGCACGCTGGCCGTGAGCCACGTGGCGCCCAACGTGCCCGAGACGGTCTACGCGATGTTCCAGCTGAGCTTCGCGATCATCACCACCGCGCTGGTGCTCGGCGCCTTCGTCGAGCGCATGCGCTTCTCGGCCGTGCTGTGGTTCGCGCTGCTGTGGAGCGTGCTGGTCTATGCGCCGATCGCGCACTGGGTCTGGGAGCCCGGCGGCTGGCTCGCGCAGATGGGCGCGCTCGACTTCGCGGGCGGCTCGGTGGTGCACGTCAACGCGGGCGTGGCGGGGCTGGTCTGCGCCTATGCGCTGGGCCCGCGCCGCGGCTATGGCCGCGAGCCCTTCGAGCCCTACAACCTGGCCTTCACCATGGCCGGCGCCAGCCTGCTGTGGGTGGGCTGGTTCGGCTTCAATGCGGGCTCGGCGGTGGCGGCCGACGGGCGCGCGGGCCTCGCGATGCTGGTCACGCACGTGGCGGCCGCCGCGGGCGCCGCGAGCTGGATGATCGCCGAGTGGACGGTGCGCCGCAGCCCCTCGCTGCTGGGCCTGTGCTCGGGCCTGGTCGCGGGGCTGGTGGCGATCACGCCGGCCGCGGGCTTCGTCACGCCGCCCTCGGCGCTGGCCATCGGCGCCATCGCCGGCCTGGCCTGCTACTGGGGCGCCACCGGCCTCAAGCGCCTGCTGGGCGCGGACGATTCGCTCGACGTGTTCGGCGTGCACGGCATCGGCGGCATCGTGGGCGCGCTGCTCACGGGCGTGTTCGCCGACAAGGCCATCTCGGGCGCCAGCGGCAACGTGCTGACGCAGGCGATCGCGGTCGGCGGCGTGGCGGTCTACAGCGCGGCCGGCACCGCGATCGTGCTGTTCCTGGTGCGCGCGCTGGTGGGGCTGCGCGTCGATCCCGACAGCGAGGTGCAGGGGCTCGACCTGGCCCAGCACCGCGAACACATCGGAGGCTGAACCGAGATGGATGGCCACGTCCTGTCCGAGAGCGAGCGCATCGCGCTCGCGGCACGCCTGCACGTGGCGCTGCGCCGCAAGCACGGCCGCGTGACCGACACCGAGTGGATGGCCGTCAATGCCGAGTACGCCACCGAGATGGTGCGCTTCGCGCGCGCGCACGCGGCCGAGACCCACGACGACGAGCTCGCGGCCATCGCGCTGCGGCTCGAGCAGGCGATGGAGCCGCTGGCACGCGCCGCGCGGCTCGAGGCCGCGGCGCGGCTGCCCGACGGCAGCGGGCGGCAGCCGCCGCCGAAGTACATCGGCGGCCTGCGCTAGGCGCTCTTCGCGAGCGCGGTATCGCGGATCGCCTGCAAAGTGGTCGACGGCGTGATCGCCTCCGGATCGAGCACGCAGTGCAGGATCGCGGGCTTGCCGCTGGCCCGCGCACGCGCGAGCGCCGGGCCGAACTCGGCGGTGCTGGTCACGCGCTCGCCGTGGCCGCCGAACACCTCGGCATAGCCGCGGAAGTCGGGGTTCTTGAGCTGCGTGGCGCTGATGCGGCCCGGGTAGTGGCGCTCCTGGTGCATGCGGATGGTGCCGTACATGGCGTTGTCGAGCAGCACCACGAGGATCGGCAGCCCGTACTGCACCGCGGTCGCGAACTCCTGGCCGTGCATCAGGAAGTCGCCGTCGCCCGCGAACACCACCACCTCGCGCTGCGGCCACAGCCGCTTCGCGCCGACCCCGGCCGGCAGGCCGTAGCCCATCGAGCCGCTGGTGGGCGCGAGCTGGCTCGCGAAGGCGCGGAACGGCCAGAAGCGGTGCACCCAGGTCGCGAAGTTGCCCGCGCCGTTGCAGAAGATGGTGTCGTGCGGCAGCACCTCGCGCAGGTGCTGCATCACCTCGCCCATCTGCAGCGGACCCGGCACGCGGATCGGCGCCGGATCGCTCCAGCGCAGGAACTCCTCGCGCGCCTCGGCCGTGCGCGACTTCCAGGCCGGCGCCTGCGCCGGCTTGAGCCCGGCCACCGCCTCGGCGAAGGCACGCGGCGTGGCATGGATGCCCAGCGCGGGCCGGTAGAGCTTGCCGAGCTCGTCGGCATCGGCGTGCACGTGCACCAGCGCCTGCGCGGGCTGCGGAATGGCCAGTAGCTCGTAGCCCTGCGACGGCACCTCCGACAGCCGGCCACCGACCAGCAGCACCAGGTCGGCCTCGCGGATGCGCTGCAGCATGCGCGGATTGGCGCCCAGCCCCAGGTCGCCCGCGTAGCAGGGATGCTCGGCCGACAGCAGCATCTGGCGCCGGAACGAGCAGTACACGGGCAGCGAGAAGGCCTCGGCGAACTGCGCGAACTGCCGCGTGGCCTCGGCCGACCAGCGGCTGCCGCCGAGCACCACCACCGGCCGCTCGGCCTGCGCGAGGCGCTGCTGCAGCTCGGCGAGCTGCGCCGCGCCCGGATGGGTTTCGGTCACGGCGTAGGGCAGCGCATCGGCCACCGCGGCGGCCTCGGTCAGCATGTCCTCGGGCAGCGCGATCACCACCGGGCCGGGCCGGCCCGAGGTCGCCACGTGGAAGGCGCGCGACACCAGCTCGGGCACGCGCGCGGGGTCGTCGATCTGCACCACCCACTTGGCCATGGTGCCGAACACCGCGCCGTAGTCGAGCTCCTGGAAGGCCTCGCGCCCCAGCGCCTCGCGCGCCACCTGGCCCACGAACAGCAGCAGCGGCGTCGAATCCTGGTGCGCGATGTGCACGCCGGCCGAGGCATTGGTCGCGCCCGGGCCGCGCGTGACGAAGCAGACGCCGGGCCGGCCGGTGAGCTTGCCCTGGGCCTCGGCCATCATGGTGGCGCCGCCTTCCTGGCGGCAGACGGTGACGGCGATGGCCGCGTCGTGCAGCGCATCGAGCACCGCGAGGAAGCTTTCGCCGGGAACGCAGAACAGCTGCTCGACGCCGTGCAGGACGAGCTGGTCGACCAGGAGCTGGCCGCCGGTGCGGGAGGTGGGGGTCACGAGAGGGCTCCGATGCGAGGGAGAAGAAGAAAGAAGGACGGATTCATTCGAGCGCCGCGCAGGCCGCCGCGATGCGCGCGCAGGCCTCCTCGAGCTGCGCCATCGAGGTCGCGTACGAGATGCGGAAATAAGGCGCCAGCCCGAACACGCTGCCCGGCACCACCGCCACCTCGAAATCCTCGAGCAGGTAGCGGCAGAAGTCCGCGTCGCTGGCCAGCAGCGCGCCGCGGCGCGTGCGCCGGCCCAGCAGGCCCTCGCAGCACGCGAAGGTATAGAACGCGCCCTCGGGGCGCGGGCAATGCAGGCCGTCGATGCGGTTGAGCGCGGCCACCACGAAGTCGCGCCGGCGCTGGAAGTCGTCGCGCCGCTCGGCCACGATCTGCTGTGGCCCGGTCAGCGCCTCGATCGCCGCGGCCTGGCTCACCGACGAGGGGCACGAGGTGGTCTGGCTCTGCACCACGGCCATCGCCGCGATCAGCGCGCGCGGCCCGGCGCCGTAGCCCACGCGCCAGCCGGTCATCGCATAGGCCTTCGACACGCCGTTGATCGTCAGCGTGCGCTCGCGCAGCCGCGGCTCCACCGCCGCCGGCGTGGCGAAGGCCAGGCCGTCGTAGAGGATGTGCTCGTAGATGTCGTCGGCCAGCACCCACACGCGCGGATGCCGCAGCAGCACCTCGCACAGTGGCTTCAATTGATCGGCGCCGTAGGCCGCGCCGCTCGGGTTCGAGGGCGAGTTCAGGAACAGCCAGCGCGTGCGCGGCGTGATTGCTGCCTCGAGCTGCGCGGCCTCGAGCCGGAAGCCCTGCGCGTCGCCGCAGGGCACGCCGACCGGCACGCCGCCGCAGATGCGCACGATGTCGGCGTACGAGGTCCAGTAGGGCGCGGGCAGGATCACCTCGTCGCCCGGATCCAGGCTGGCCATCAGCGCGTTGAAGATCACCTGCTTGGCGCCCGCGCTCACGCTGATCTCGTCGAGGCCGAAGTCCAGCGCGTTGTCGCGCCTGAACTTGAGCTGCACCGCCGCCTTCATCGCCGGGCTGCCGTCGAGCACCGTGTAGCGCGTGTCGCCGCGCCCGATGGCGCGCACCGCGGCCTCGCGCACGTTGTCGGGCGTGTCGAAGTCGGGCTCGCCCGCGCCCAGCACGATCACCGGGCGGCCCGCGCGCTTGAGCGCATTGGCATGGTCGGTGATGCGCAGGATCTCCGACACGCCGAGCGCGCGCACGCGCTGCGCCGGCACGAAGTCCGAGGAGGAAGAAGCGGCGGTAGCGGGACTCACTTGGCGTAGCTCTCCAGCGGCTTGTCGTTGGGCTCGAGCACCAGCTGCTTGAGCACCGCGCTCATCGGCAGGTTCAGGCTGGTGTTCTTCGGCGGGATCGGCGCCACGAACCATTTGGTGTAGATGCGCTCGAGCTCGCCGCTCTTCATGAGGCGGCGCAGCGCGCCGTCGACCGCTGCCTTGAAGGCCGGGTCGTCCTTGCGGAACAGCAGCGCGATCGGCTCCGAGCCCAGCGGCTCGCCGACGATGCGGTAGGCCGTCGGGTTCTTCGAGTTCGCGATGATCCCGGCCAGCAGGTTGTCGTCGAGCACGAAGGCATCGGCGCGGCCCGACTCCATCAGCAGGAAGCTCTCGAGGTGGTCCTTGCCGAGCATGGTGTTGATGCTCACGTTGTTGCTGCGCTCGCGCTTGCGCAGCAGCTGCACCGCCGTCGTGCCGGTCGAGGCCGACACGGTGCGGCCAGCGAGCTGGTCGAGCGTGGTGATGCCCGAGTCGACCCGCGTGGCCATGCGCACCTCGCTCACGTAGGTGGTGAGCGCGAAGGCCACCTGCTGCTGGCGCGCGAGATTGTTGGTGGTGGGGCCGCAGCCGATGTCGAGCGTGCCGTTCTGCACCAGCGGAATGGTGTTCTGCGCGGTGACCGCCATGTACTCGAGCTTCGCGGCCGGCACGATGTCCTTGAGCACGCGCTCGCACAGCTCCACGTGGTAGCCCACGTACTTCTCGCCCGCGCCCAGCATGTAGGCCATGGGCGGCGAGGCCTCGCGCACGCCGAGCACCGCCTTGCCGCTGGCGGCGATCTTCTCGAGCGTGCCCGCGGGCGCCGGTTGCTGTGCACCGGCCGTGGCGGCCAGGGCCAGCAGCAGCGTGGCGGCTGCGGCCTTGAGCGGGTGCAGGGATGGAATGAAGTTCATGTCGTCGTCTCCTCGTCGTTGTGGTGATGGGTCTGGCGCTCGCGCAGGCATCCGCCCGCGGCGACGCTCATGCGCCGCCGCGGCCGATGCCTGCGTCGCGGGAAATCAGTCGCCGATGTCGAAGGTCACGCCTTGCGCCAGGGGCAGTGCCGTCGAATAGTTGATGGTGTTGGTCGCACGGCGCATGTAGGCCTTCCAGCTGTCGGAGCCGGCCTCGCGGCCGCCACCGGTTTCCTTCTCGCCACCGAAGGCGCCGCCGATCTCGGCGCCGCTCGGGCCGATGTTGACGTTGGCGATGCCGCAGTCGGAACCGGCGCACGAGAGGAAGCGCTCGGCCTCGCGCATGTCGAGCGTGAAGATCGACGACGACAGGCCCGCGCCCACTGCGTTGTGCTGCTCGATCGCCTCGTCGAGCGAGGCATAGCGCACCACGTAGAGGATCGGCGCGAAGGTCTCGCGCAGCACCGCGCCGGCATGCGCCTTGAGCTCGACCAGCGCCGGGCGCGCGTAGTAGGCCTCGGCACCGCCGATACCGTCGACGCGGCCGCCGCCATGCACGATCGCGCCGGCATCGCGGCTCTCGTCGAGCGCCTTCTGCATGCCCTCGAAGGCCGCGCGGTCGATCAGCGGACCGACCAGCGTGCCGGCCTCGCGCGGATCGCCGACCTTCACGCCGCCATACACCTTGATCAGGCGCGGCACCAGCTTGTCGTACACGCTCTCGTGCACGAACAGGCGGCGCAGCGTGGTGCAGCGCTGGCCCGCCGTACCCATGGCCGCGAAGGCGATCGCGCGCAGCGTGAGGTCGAGGTCGGCCGAGGGCGTGACGATGGCCGCGTTGTTGCCGCCGAGTTCGAGGATGGCGCGCGCGAAGCGGGCCGCGAGCTTGGGACCGACCTGGCGGCCCATCGCGGTGGAACCGGTGGCCGACAGCACCGCCACGCGGTGGTCGTCGACCAGCAGCTCGCCGATGTCGCGCTGGCCCAGCAGCAGGCCGAGCAGGCCCTCGGGCGCGTCGGCGCCGAAGCGCTCGATGGCGCGCGCCGCGATCGCATGCACCGCGAGCGCGGTCAGCGGCGTCTTCTCGGACGGCTTCCACACCACCGGGTCGCCGCACACCAGCGCCAGCGCCGCGTTCCACGACCACACCGCGACCGGGAAGTTGAAGGCCGAGATCACGCCGCACACGCCCAGCGGATGCCAGGTTTCCATCATCCGGTGCTCGGCGCGCTCGGTGGCCAGTGTGAGGCCGTAGAGCTGGCGCGAGAGGCCGACCGCGAAGTCGCAGATGTCGATCATTTCCTGCACCTCGCCCGCGCCCTCGGACGGCACCTTGCCGGCCTCGAGCGTGACCAGCCGGCCGAGGTCGCGCTTGGCCGCGCGCAGTTCCTCGCCGAGCAGCCGCACCAGCTCGCCGCGCCGCGGCGCCGGCACCGCGCGCCAGGCCTTGAAGGCCGCATGCGCGCGCGCGATGGTCTCGGTGGCCGCGGCCGGCGTGGTCTGCGCGACCTGCGCGATCACCTCGCCCGTGAGCGGCGAGCGCACCGTCAGCGTGCCGCCGACGTGGGACTCGCGCGGCACGCCCAGGCGCTGGAGCAGTTGTTCGACTTCGGAGGGCAGGGAAACGGAGGTGTGGACTTCGGACATGGGCGCGCTCCGCGGGGGAGTCGGGAAGAAAGAAGAAGGAAGGCGACCGGGGTCGGGGGAACCGCGCCAATATCTGCGAAGTGGGCGGGGTTGGCTAGTGAAAATATGGAAGGACTTGATGCGTTTGGCGAAGGAACTCGGTCGTCTGACTCCCCGCAGGCATCACCCGCCGCGCGCGTTCCTCGAAACGGCTCGCGCGCCTACGCACCGCTTTGCGCGCGGCGCCGACGATGCGGCACCCTCACTTCGCCGCCCCTGCCATGAAGCTGATCCACACCCTCTATGCCGCGGTCCACGCGCTGATGGCGCTCGCCTTCGCCATCGCGTCGCTGGTTCTGATCGTGATCGCGGCGCGCGCCGGCTGGGGCGCGGTCGTGCACGACCTCGACCTGCCGGCGGCCGAGGCGATCATCGAGGCGGTGGGCCTGCTCGCGGCCGCCGTCGTGGCGCTGCAGATCTCCCAGACCGTGGTCGAAGAGGAGGTGGTGCGCGACGCCCACATCGGCGCGCCGACCCGGGTGCGGCGCTTCCTGTCGCGCTTCATGGTGGTGATCGTGGTGGCTGTCGCGGTCGAAGGGCTGGTCGCGACCTTCAAGGCGCGCGAGGCGCCGGAACTGATGCTGCACGCTGCCGCCATGCTGGGCGCGGTCGGGCTGATGATGGCCGGCTGGGGCCTCTTCATCCGGCTCAACCGCTACGCCGAGGAACTGGAGCCCGAGGCAATGCAGGAAGCGAAGAACGAGGACCGCAAGCTCAAGCAGTGATCTTCTGCCCCGCCGGCGACCCCGCCAGGCTCTGCGCCGGCCGGCGCAGCGAGGCATCGAAGGGATTGATCCTCGGCCCGATCGCCACCGCTTCGCGCTGCAGCAGGTCGACCACGGTCGGCAGCCGGTCGGCGTTGAGGCGGTCGGCGATGGTGCCCACGCTCAGCGCGGCCACGGCGCGGCCCTCGCGGTCGAGGATGGGCACGGCCACGCCGGCCATGCCCTCGAGCAGGCCGGTGTTGCGGCCCGCGAAGCCGCTCTGGCGCACGCGCTCGATCTCGGTGCGCAGGTAGACCTCGTCGTACACGCCGTACTCGCGCACGCGCGAGAGGTTGAAGCGGATCACCTCCTCGCGCTCGCCCTCGGGCAGGAAGGCCAGGATCGCGAGCGCGCCCTGCCCCACGCCGAGCGCGATGCGCCCGCCGATGTCGCCGGTGAACGAGCGGATCGGGAACGGGCCCTCGCTGCGGTCGAGGCACACGGCGTCGAAGCCGCTGCGCACCAGCAGGAAGATGCTGTCGCCCAGGCTCGCGCACAGGCGCAGCAGCGCGGGCCGGCACAGGGTGCGCAGGTCGCCGGGATTGCCGGCGTTGGCCGCGAGCGCGAAGAACTCGATGCTCAGCCGGTACAGCTTGCTGCGCTCGTCCTGCTCGACCACGCCCTCGGCCATCAGCGACTGCAGCAGGCGGTGCGTGGTGGCCTGCGTGAGGCCGACGGCGCGCGCGATCTGGGTGACGCGGCCGCCCTCGGCCTGCACCACGCCGAGCGCCCGGATCACCGAAAAGATGCGCGGCACGCCGCCGCTGGCCGCGGTTGTGGTTTCCATGTCCCGTTTCCTTGGAATACGTCGATCTTGCTCGAGCCATCATATTCCATTGAACGGAATAAATTAAAGAAATATTCTGATTAATGGAATACCCGTGGCGGTCTGGCGCGATCGTTGCAATAGAGTGAATCGAAAGCACTCACGCATTCATGGCCCCGGCGCAGGCGCGCCGGCCGTGGATTCCGATCTCCGACGAAAGGCGTTCCATGTCATTCCTGCGGCTCAGCGACGTGTCCAAGTCCTATGGCAGCACCCGCGCGGTGACGGCCATGAACCTCACGGTCGAGAAGGGCGAGTTCGTCTCGCTGCTCGGCCCCTCGGGCTGCGGCAAGACCACCACGCTGCAGATGATCGCGGGCTTCGAGGCCGTGACCAGCGGCCGCATCGAGCTCGCGGGCCAGGACATCACGCATGCCAAGGCCAACACGCGCGGCCTGGGCATCGTGTTCCAGAGCTATGCGCTGTTTCCGCACATGACGGTGGCCGACAACGTGAGCTTCGGCCTCGAGATGCGCAAGATGCCCAAGGCCGAGCGCCGCGAACGCGTGCAGCAGGCGCTGGCGCTGGTGCACCTCGAGGCCCACGCCGCGCGCTACCCGCGCGAGCTCTCGGGCGGCCAGCGGCAGCGCGTGGCGCTGGCGCGCGCGCTGGTGATCGAGCCGCCGGTGCTGCTGCTCGACGAGCCGTTGTCGAACCTCGACGCCAAGCTGCGCGAGGAGATGCAGTTCGAGCTGCGCCAGATCCAGCGCAAGGTCGGCACCACCACGGTGATGGTCACGCACGACCAGAGCGAGGCGATGTCGATCAGCGACCGCGTGGTGGTGATGGAAGGCGGCCGCGCGACGCAGATCGACCATCCGCACCGCGTCTACGAGCATCCGAGCACGCGCTTCATCTCGACCTTCGTGGGCAAGGCCAACCTGCTGCCGGGCCGTGTCACGGCTTGCGGCACCGGCAGCTGCAACGTGGCGGTCGGGCCGCTCGCGGTCGAAGTTGGCGAAGGCGGCTACGACAGCGGCGCCGCCGTGCTGATGAGCGTGCGCCCCGAGAAGCTGCAGCTGGTGCCCGCGGGCAGCGGCCGGCTCGACGGCACGGTACAGGAGCGCTTCTTCCTCGGCAGCCAGTGGCTCTACCGGCTCGCCACGCCGGCCGGCGAGCTGATGGTGCTGAGCCCCAACGACGGCCGCGCCGCGCTGGACGAAGGCGACGCGGCCGGCATCGACTGGCCCGCGCACTGCACGCGGCTGCTGCGCGACGACGAGGCGGTGGCGGCATGAGCGGCATCTCCCGCAAGGCCACGCCCTGGTGGCTCTCGGGCCCCGCGCTGGTGCTGTTCATCGCGCTGCTCGTGGTGCCGCTGCTGCTCACGGCCGTGCTGTCCTTCAACGTCTACGACCCGGCCAGCGGCCCGCGCGCCGGCGAGTTCACGCTCGCGCACTACGCGCAGGTGTTCGGCGACGACTACTACCACGGCATCTTCTGGCGCACCTTCTGGATCTCGGCGCTGGTCACGCTGATCTGCGTGCTGATCGGCGCGCCCGAGGCCTATGTGCTGAGCCGCATGCGCAACCCCTGGCGCTCGGTGCTGCTGCTGGTGGTGCTGGCGCCGCTTTTGGTGTCGGTGGTGGTGCGCGCCTTCGGCTGGAGCATGCTGCTGGGCCCCGAGGGCGCGGTCAACGCGCTGCTGCAGCTGGTGGGCATCGGCCCGGTGAAGATCCTCTACACCAGCGCGGCCGTGGTGATCGCGCTGGTGCACGTGATGCTGCCGTTCATGGTGATCCCGGTCTGGACCTCGCTGCAGAAGCTCGATCCCGGCGTGGAGAACGCGGCGCTCTCGCTCAATGCCACGCCCTTCACCACGCTGCGCCGCATCGTGCTGCCGCAGGTGATGCCCGGCATCCTCTCGGGCAGCCTGATCGTGTTCGGCCTCGCGGCAAGCTCGTTCGCGATTCCCGGCCTGCTCGGCGGGCGCCGGCTCAAGATGGTCGCGACCGTGGTCTACGACGAGTACCTGAGCGAGCTCAACTGGCCGCTGGGCGCGGCGGTGGCGCTCACGCTGCTGGTGGCCAACCTCGTGGTGATGCTGAGCTACAACCGCCTGGTCGAAGGCCGCTACAAGAAAGCGCTGGGGTGATCGCATGAGCAGGAACGGCCCCATCGCCCTCGCGTTCAACGCGCTCGTCATCACCTTCATGCTGGCCCCGCTGCTGGTGGTCTGCATCGTCGCGTTCACGCCCGAGAACACGCTGACCATCCCGACCACGCACTTCTCGCTGCGCTGGTTCGAGGCGGTGTTCGCGCACCCCGACTTCATGCAGTCGTTCTGGAACAGCCTGTGGCTCGCGCTGAGCGCGTCCACCATCGCGACGCTGCTCGCGGTACCTGCGGGCATGGCGATCACGCGCTACGACTTCCCGGGCCGCGACTTCCTCAACGGCCTGTTCCTGTCGCCGCTGATCATTCCGCACCTGGTGCTCGGCGTCGCGCTGCTGCGGCTGTTCGCGCTGGTGGGCGGCACCGGCAGCTTCGGCTGGCTGGTGATGGCGCATGCGCTGATCGTCACGCCCTACACGCTGCGGCTGGTGGTGGCGGCGCTGGTGGGCTTCGACCGCAGCGCCGAGCAGGCCGCGCTCTCGCTGGGCGCGAACCAGGCCACGGTGTTCCGCCGCATCACGCTGCCGATGATCCTGCCGGGCGTCACGGGCGGCTGGATGCTGGCCTTCATCAACAGCTTCGACGAGGTGACGATGTCGATCTTCGTCACCTCGCCGAGCACGGTGACGCTGCCGGTGCGCATGTACATGTACGCCACCGAGTCGATCGACCCATTGATGGCCGCGGTGTCGGCACTGATGGTGGCGGTGACCGCCGTCGCGATGGTGGTGCTCGACCGGCTCTACGGCCTGGACCGCGTGCTGGTGGGACGCAAGTAGATGGCGACCCATGCATTGCTGCACCGCGTGGCCGAGACCGGCCGCGCCACCGTGCCCTTCACGCTCGACGGCGCGCCCGCGTCGGCGCTGGCCGGCGACACGGTGCTGACCGCCGTGCTCACGCAGGCTGCCCAGCTGCGCCGCAACGAGTTCAGCGACGCGCCGCGCGCGGGCTTCTGCATGATGGGCGCCTGCCAGGACTGCTGGATCGCGACCGCCGAGGGCGAGCGGCTGCGCGCCTGCTCCACCTTCATCGCGCCGGGCATGGCACTGGTCACCGGGCGGGGCGAGGCATGACGACGGCGGCACTTCCTCCCGTGATCGTCGGCGCCGGACCGGCCGGCGTGCGCGCGGCACAGGCGCTGGTCGCGCATGGCCTGCGCCCGATCGTGATCGACGAGGCCGCGCACGCCGGCGGACAGATCTACCGCCGCCCGCCCACCAACTTCGTCGAACGCGCGGCGGCCACGCTCTACGGCTTCGAGGCCGCGCGCGCGAACGCGGTGCACGCGGCCTTCGACGGCCTGCGCGATCGCATCGACTACCGGCCCGACAGCCTGGTATGGAACGCGCAGGGCGGCGTGCTCGACGTGCTGCACGGCCCGACGCGCAGCACCGCGCGCGTGCCGCATGGCCCGCTGATCGTGGCCACCGGCGCCACCGACCGCGTGCTGCCGCTGCCGGGCTGGACCCTGCCCGGCGTCTACACGCTCGGCGGCGCGCAGGTGGCGCTCAAGTTCCAGGGCTGCGCCATCGGGCAGCGCGTGGTGTTCATGGGCACGGGGCCGCTGCTCTATCTGGTGGCCTACCAGTATGCGAAGGCCGGTGCGCAGGTCGCGGCCGTGCTCGACACCGCGCGACTCGCGGACCAGGTCGCGGCCACGCCCGCGATGCTGCGGCAGCCCGCGGTGTTCGCGAAGGGCGTCTACTTCGTCGCCTGGCTGCGCGCGCATGGCGTGCCGCTGCATGGCGGCGTGCGGCCGCTGCGCGTGATTGGCGACGACGGCGCGAGCCGCGTCACCGGCGTCGCCTGGCACGACGGACGCGAGGAACGCCGCATCGACTGCGATGCCGTCGGCTTCGGCTACGCGCTGCGTTCCGAGACCCAACTGGCCGACCTGCTGGGCTGCCGCTTCGAATTCGCGCCGATGCATCGCGCCCACTTGCCCGTGCGCGACGCGGCGGGCCGCTCGAGCGTGGCGGGCGTGTACCTCGCGGGCGATGGCGCCGGCATCATGGGCGCCGATGCGGCCGAGTGGGCCGGCGAACGCGCGGCGCTCGCGCTGCTCGCGGACCAGGGCGTGGCCGTCGATGGCGCACGTGCCGCGCTGCTCGAGCGCAAGCTCGATGCGCTTGCGGGCTTTCGCCGCGGACTCGAACGCGCGTTTCCGCTGCCGCGGGACTGGGCCGCCCATGCACCCGACGAGCTCGTCGTCTGCCGCTGCGAGAACATCACGGCCGGCACGCTGCGCCAGACCGTCGCGGTCAACGGCGCCGACGAACTCAATCGCCTCAAGGCGCTGTCGCGCGTGGGCATGGGCCGCTGCCAGGGCCGCATGTGCGGCGTGGCCGCGGCCGAGATCCTCGCGCACGCGACGGGCCAGCCGCTCGCACAGGTCGGCCGGCTGCGCGGGCAGGCGCCGGTCAAGCCGATACCGATCCGGCTCGTCACGCAGGCTCCTGCCGAGGGAGCGAACGCATGAGCACCACCCGCACCCTGCGCTGCGACGTGGCGATCGTCGGCGGCGGCATCGTCGGTTCGTCGGCCGCGCTCGCGCTGCGGCGCATGGGCCTGGACGTGGTGCTGCTCGAGCGCGACCTCTGCGGCTCGCGCTCCAGCGGCGTCAACTACGGCGGCGTGCGGCGCCAGGGCCGGCCCTTGAGCCAGCTGCCGCTGGCGCAGCGCGCGCACCGCATCTGGGGCCGTCTCGGCGAGCTGATCGGCACCGAGGGCGAGTACCAGCGCTCGGGCCATTTCAAGATCGGCCGCTGCGAGGACGACATGGCCGCGCTCGAGCGCTACCGCGCGAGCGTGCGCGACGCCGGCTTCGACCTCGGGCTCGAGCTGGTGACGGGCACGCGGCTGCGCGAGCACTGCCCCTGGCTCGGCGCGCGCGCGCTCGGCGGCTCGCTGTGCATCGAGGACGGGCAGGCCAATCCGCGGCTGGTGTCGCCGGCCTTCGCGCTCGCGGCGCGCCAGGCGGGCGCACAGGTGTTCGAGCGCCACCGCGTCGACGAGGTCGCGCACGACGGCACGCTGTTCCGGCTGCGCGCCACGCATGCCGAGGGCTCGCTCGAGGTGCGCTCGCCGGTGCTGCTGAACTGCGCGGGCGCCTGGTCGGGCCCCATCGCCACCCACTTCGGCGAGGCCGTGCCGCTGCAGTCGGGCCATCCCGCGATGGCGGTGACCGAGCCCCTGCCCTTCTTCATGGACTGGAGCCTCGGCGTCGAGGGCGGCGGCATCTACTGCCGCCAGGTCGCGCGCGGCAACCTGGTGCTCGGCGGCGGCGCCGGCATCGGCCTCGATACCGAGCGCGCGCGTTCCGAGCGCGATGCCATCGCCACGCTGTCGGCACAGGCGATCGAGCTGCTGCCGCGGCTCGCGCATGCGCACTTCATCCGCACCTGGAGCGGCACCGAGGGCTACCTGCCCGACCGCCAGCCGGTGCTGGGGCCGAGCCGCACCACGCCCGGCCTGTTCCACGGCTTCGGCTTCGCGGGCGCGGGCTTCCAGATCGGCCCGGCCGCGGGCGAGGTGCTGGCCGAGCTGGCGCGCGACGGCCGCAGCACCACGCCGATCGAGGCCTTCGCGATCGAGCGCTTCTTTACCGACGCGAAGGCCGAGCGACCCGTCGAAGCCGCCGCATCGGCCTCGCACTGAACCCGACAAGAGCAACCCACCGCAACCGCAGATCCACCCTCGACACTGAACGGAGAGTCCCACCATGGCACGACGCGACCGCACTTCCTTTTTCCTCACCTTCGCCGCCACCGCGGCGGCCGCCCTCGCGGGCTTCGGCGGCGCGGCCCACGCGCAGACGAAGACGCTCTACATCGGCATGAACGGCGGCACGATGGAGAAGGCGTACACGCAGTACGTCTTCCCGGCCTTCGAGAAGCTCTACGGCGCGAAGGTGGTGGTGGTGCCCGGCACCTCCTCCGACATCCTCGCCAAGGCGCAGGCCAACAAGGACCGGCCGCAGATGCACGTGATGTTCCTCGACGACGGCATCATGGTGCGCGCCATCGGCATGGGCCTGTGCCAGAAGCAGAAGCCCAATCCCTCGCTGGCCGAGATCTACCCGGCCGCGCGCTTCAAGGACGACATGGCCAGCGGCGTGAGCCTGGGCATGACCGGCCTGGCCTACAACGCGAAGATGTTCAAGGAGAAGGGCTGGGCCGCGCCCACCTCGTGGATGGACCTGGCCGATCCGAAGTTCAAGGGCAAGGTGGTGTTCCAGTCGATGTCGTCCTCGTCCTTCGGGCTGCACGGCTTCCTGATGTTCAACCGCATCCAGGGCGGCAACGACAAGAACGTGGAGCCCGGCTTCAAGGCCTGGCCGACCACCATCGGCCCGAACGTGCTCGAGTACATCCCGAGCTCGGCCAAGCTCTCGGAGATGGTGCAGACCGGCGAGGCCGCGATCTTCCCGCTCACGCCGACGGCCGTGGCCGCGCTCAAGGTCAAGGGCATTCCGGTGGAATACGCGCCGCCCAAGGAAGGCGCGGTGGTGCTGATGGTGGGCCAGTGCGTGATCGCCAACAACAGCGAGCCCGAGCTGTCGCAGAAGCTCGCCGAATTCCTGCTGAGCCCGCTGGCGCAGGCCAACGTGCTGCAGTACGGCGCGCAGATCCCGACCAACCCCAAGGCGCCGGCCGTGGGCGAGGGCGCGACGCAGGTGGCCGAGATCAACCAGTGGATGAAGACCGCGGTCACCATCGACTGGGAGAGCATCAACGCCAACCGGCCGGCCTGGAACGCGCGCTGGAACAAGTCGATCGAGAAGTGACCGCGCTGGCGAGGGTGCTCAGCGCGTGCGGCGCAGCAGCACCGGCAGGCACAGCAGGTAGAGCACCGCGCCGGCCAGCCACACGATGCCCGGGAAGCGCGCGCGGAACGCGAAGTACAGCGGGCTGATCAGCAGCGGGCCGAACACCGAGGCCAGGCTGGCGATGCTCGCGAGCACGCCCTGCAGCCGCCCCTGCTGCGCCTCGCCCACGCGCGCCGACAGCGTGGACTGCAGCGCGGGCGCGCAGATGCCGCCCAGGCACAGGAAGGGCAGCAGCGCCAGCACCATCCAGCCGTGCGAGGCGAAGGCGATCAGCGCATAGCCTGTGCCGTCGGCGATGGTGCCGACCGCGATCGCCGTGCGCTCGCCCCAGCGCTCGACCAGCGGCCCGGCGACGAAGCCCTGCACCAGCGCCTGCAGCAGGCCGAAGACCGCGAGCGAGATGCCGACCATGCTGGCGTTCCAGGCGTAGCGGTCCTCGCCGTAGAGCACCCAGGTCGTGCCCGCGACCTCGCCCACCAGCACCAGCACGAGGAACACGCCGAGCACCGGCAGCAGCGCCGGAAAGCTCGCGGCCCAGCGCAGCGGCGCGAGCGGATGCAGCACGCCGCGGTCGAAGGGCTGCGAGGCGAGCGCCGGCGGCCGCGATTCGCGCAGCACCAGCAGGCCGACCAGGAAGGTCAGGCCGTTGAGCACGGCCGCCGCGATGAAGGGCAGACGCACGCCGTGGTCGCCGAGCACGCCGCCAAGCGCCGGCCCGGCGATGAAGCCCAGGCCGAAGCAGGCGCCCATGCGGCCGAACCAGCGCGCGCGCTGGTGCTCGGGCGTGAGGTCGGCGATGGCGGCCGAGGCCACGGCCATGCTCGCGCCCGTCATGCCGGCGATCGCGCGGCCCACGAACAGCAGCCACAGCGAGGGCGCGAAGGCCATGAACAGCGCGTCGATCGCCGCGCCCAGCACCGAGATCAGCAGCACCGGCCGGCGGCCGAAACGGTCGCTGAGCGCGCCGAGCACGGGCGCGCAGAGGAACTGCATCAGCGCGTAGAGCGAGAGGAAGGCGCCGAAGTGCCAGCCGAGCTCGCCGCTGTGGCCGACCTCGCGCAGCAGGCTCGGCACGATCGGCATGACCAGGCTGATGCCGATGGCATCGAGCGTGACGATCGCGAGGATCACCGCCTGCGCGTGGCGGTTTCCGGCGAATGGGAGGGAAATGGAGGACATGGTTAATTTATCGTTGATAAGGAATTATCAGCGATAAATTCCGGGCCGTGAAGTACCCTCCCGGATCGACACCGGCAAGCACGACAACTGAATGAAACTGGACCGCGACGTGATCCTCCAGGCGGCGCTCGCGCTGCTCGACGAGGTCGGCATGGACAAGCTCAGCACCCGGCTCCTGGCCGAGCGGCTCGGCGTACAGCAGCCCGCCCTCTACTGGCACTTCAAGAACAAGCGCGCGCTGCTCGACGCGATGAACGGCGAGATCCTGCGCCGCAGCCATCACCGCAAGCTGCCGCTGCCCGACGAATCGTGGGAGAGCTTCCTGCGCGAGAACGCGCGCAGCTTCCGGCGCGCGCTGCTGGCGCGGCGCGACGGCGCGCGCCTGCACGCGGGCTCCGAGCCCGATCCGGGCGACCTCGACATGGTGGAGGCCCAGCTCGCGGCCGTGGTGCGTCTGGGCGTGCCGCCCGCGCAGGCGATGACCCTGCTGATCGCGCTGGGCCGCTACACCGTGGGCTGCGTGCTCGAGCAGCAGGCGACACCGGCCGACGCGGCGATGCAGCAGCAGACGCTCGATGCCGCCGCGGCCTCGCGGCCGCTGCTGGCGGAGGCTTTCGCGAGCTACCGCGCGGCGGGGCCCGATGCGTTGTTCGAGATCGGGGTGGACCTGATGCTCGAGGGGGCGAAGGTGCGCCTGGCGGCCCAGGCCCCGCAGGCGAAACGGCGCGGTCCGGCGCCGCGGCGCTGAGGCTCTTTCAGCGCGCCTCGGCGCGAATCCAGCCCGCCGCCTTCTCCGCCATCATCAAGGTCGGACTGTTGGTGTTGCCGCTCGTGATGGTCGGCATCGCCCCCGCATCGACCACGCGCAGCCCCTGCACGCCGCGCACGCGCAGCCGCGCATCGAGCACCGCCATCGGATCGTTGTCGGCGCCCATCTTGGTGGTGCCCACCGGATGGAAGATGGTGGTCGCGATGTCGCCGGCCAGGCGCGCGAGGTCCTCGTCGCTCTGGTACTGCACGCCGGGCTTCCATTCCTGCGGCTTGTACCTGGCGAGCGCGGGCTGCTCGGCGATGCGGCGCGTCACGCGCAGCGAGTCGGCCGCCACCTTGCGGTCGGCGTCGGTGCTCAGGTAGTTGGGCGCGATCGCCGGCGCGTCCTCGAAGCGCTTCGAGCGGATGCGCACCGTGCCGCGGCTGGTCGGGTTGAGGTTGCACACGCTCGCGGTGAAGGCCGGGAACGCGTGCAGCGGCTCGCCGAAGGCATCGAGCGACAGCGGCTGCACGTGGTACTGGATGTTGGGCCACTCGCGGTCGGGCGAGCTGCGCGTGAAGGCGCCGAGCTGCGAGGGCGCCATGCTCATCGGGCCGCTGCGGCTGAGCAGGTACTCGAGGCCGATGCGCGCCTTGCCGACCATCGACGAGGCCAGCACGTTGAGCGTGGGCGCGCCGTCGATCTTGTAGACCGCGCGGATCTGCAGGTGGTCCTGCAGGTTGGCGCCGACGCCGGGCGCGTCGACCGCCACCTCGATGCCGTGCTGGCGCAGCAACTCGGCCGGGCCGATGCCCGAGAGCTGCAGGATCTGCGGCGAGCCGATGCTGCCCGCGCTCAGGATCACCTCGCGCGTGGCGTGCGCCGTCACCATCTCGTGGCCGTTCCAGATCCGGGCGCCGGTGCAGCGCTGCGTGCCGTCGGCCTGCCGCTCGATCACCAGCTTCGAGACCTGCGCGCCGGTCCAGAGCTCGAAGTTGGGCCGGCCGTAGCAGGTGGGCCGCAGGAAGGCCTTGGCCGTGTTCCAGCGCCAGCCGTTCTTCTGGTTGACCTGGAAGTAGCCCACGCCCTCGTTGCTGCCGCGGTTGAAGTCGGTGGTGTGCGGCACGCCGGCCTCGACCGCGGCGGCCGCGAAGGCGTCGAGGATGTCCCAGCGCAGCCGCTGCTTCTCGACCCGCCATTCGCCGCCCGCGCCGTGCATCTCGTCGGCGCCGAGGTAGAAGTCCTCGTGCTTCTTGAAGGCCGGCAGCACGTTCTGCCAGCGCCAGTCCTCGTCGCCGGTGAGCGATGCCCACTGCTCGTAGTCGCGCGACTGGCCGCGCATGTAGATCATGCCGTTGATGCTCGAGCAGCCGCCCAGCGTCTTGCCGCGCGGATAGCGCAGCACGCGCCCGTTGAGGCCGGCGTCGGGCTCGGTGCTGTAGAGCCAGTCGGTGCGCGGATTGCCGATGCAGTAGAGGTAGCCGACCGGGATGTGGATCCAGTGGTAGTCGTCCTTGCGGCCGGCCTCGACCAGCAGCACGCGCTTGTCCTTGTCGGCGCTGAGCCGGTTCGCGAGCAGCGCGCCGGCGGTGCCGGCGCCGATGACGATGTAGTCGAAGGTGGTGTCGTTGTCTCTCATCTTTGCTTTCTTTCTTCCAGCGTGTTCTCTCAAGGTTGGACGGTCATGGTTTCGGGCACGCCCTCGCCGAAGACCTCGGGCGCGTACATCGCCTCGGCGCGCACGGGCGGCAGCCTGAATTCGCCCGCGTTGTTCAGGCGCACGGTGTACTCCACGCGCCAGTGGCCGCGCGGCACGTAGCGGAAATAGGCGCGCCAGCTGTCGGTGGCGCGCTCGACATGGCTGGGCCAGGTCCAGCCGCCCTGCGTCTCGCCCTGCTGCGCCAGGCTGCTCTCGCGGCCCAGGCCGCGGCCGAGCTGGCTGGCACCCGAGGGCACGGCGTCGCGCACCACCACCCAGGTCTGCGCGGCCGTGGATTCGAGATCGAGCCGCACGCGGTAGACGTCGCCCACCGACCACCGGCCCTTGCGCTTCTGCTCCACCGGCGTGACGCTGCGGCGCACCGACAGGCCATGCGCGAGCGGCTGCGCATTGCGCGTCGCGGCCAGCGCGCTGACGACGGCCCAGGGCTTGCCGCCGCCTTCGTGGCGCAATTGCAGCGTGCCTTGCGCGCCCTGTGCGGGCCAGGGCAGCAGCATGTCGGGCGCCTTCGCATCGGTCCAGGCGGCCTCGCGCGTCGCGCGGCCCAGCGCCGCGCGCGTGACGCCGTCGACCGGTCCGGCCTCGAATTGCTGCTGGAAGTTGCGCAGCGCCACGGTGCTCCAGGCATTGCCGGTGGTGGTGCTCCAGCGGCCCGCGCTCTGGCGGCCGACCAGGCCCTGCACGATCAGCGGCGCATCGGCCTTCCAGGCCGCATCGGTGCGCGCCCATTGCTGCGCCAGCAGCGCCATGCGCGCGGCCGTGCTGTCGCCGCTCCACATGAACCACCACCAGTGCAGCGCCGGCTCGTCGCGCCAGCGCATGCGCGTGCCCTGCACGTCGAAGCGGCCGCGCAGCTGCGCGCCGGCCTCGGCCAGCGCGGCATCGCGCGCGGCGTCCGCGGGCATGGCCAGCAGCGTGCGCGACCAGTCGACCAGCGACTGCGCCGAGAGCGCAGCGACGGACTGGGGCCGCAGCACGATGTTCCGGCGGCCCTGCTCGACCAGCGTGGCCTGCGCGGCGAGCTGCTGCGATTCGAGGTAGTTGCGCGGCGCCCAGTCCTGTGCCTCGAGACGGCCTTCGAGCAGCGACTCGAGCGCATCGAGCATGCGGCGGCGCTGCGCCTCGGGCACCGGCCAACCCTTGGCCTGCGCGATGTCGAGCAGCTGCACCGTGAGCATCTCGCTGCCCGGCAGCGTGGGCTCGGGGAAGTAGCGCGCCAGGCCCTTGTCGTCGATGTACTTCGGCAACTGCGCCATCAGCCGGTCCCAGCTCGCGCGGTCGTCGAGCGAGACGAAGCGCGAGCTCTGCTGCTCGAGGCACATGTACGGGTACTGCGCCATCCAGCGCATCGATTCGGCGAGCGCGGCATCGACCAGGCTGGACTGCAGCGCGACGCGCACGCCGCCGACCAGCGGCACCGCATCGCGCGGTTGCGCCACGGGCACGGCACCCGCGTCGCTCACCGGCAGCAGCATCGACTGGCGCACCGTGGCGCTCAGCGCGGGCACCACGCGCTGCACGATCTCCAGCGCGTCGCGCTCGTCGACGCCGGCCCCCCGGCCCTGCGCACCGATGCGCCAGCGCAGCGCGCCCGCGCCGCCCGGCACGGCCACGGGCCACAGCACCTCCTGCGTCTGGCCGGGCGCGAGCTGCAGCCGGCGCTCGATCTTCAGGCCGCGCGCGGCCAGTGCCTCGGCGGGCACCACCTCGCGCGCGCCGGACCATTCTTCGCCGGGCTCGACCGCGGCCTCGGCCCTGAGCGCCACGGCGAGCGCTGCCTTGCCGGTGTTGCGCAGGCTGAGCTTCTGCACGATCGCATCGTCCACACGCAGCAACTCGGGCAGGCCGCTGAAGATCTGCAGCGGCTGGGTGCTGGTGAGCGTGGCCTCGCCCTCGCCGAACTGCGCTTCGCCCGCGCTCGCGATGGCGACGATGCGGAACTGGGTCAGCGCGTCGTTGAGCGGCACGGTGGCGCGGGCGATGCCCTGGGCGTCGGTGCGCAGGTCGGTGCGCCAGAGGACGAGCGAGGAGAAATCGGAGCGTGTCGGGGGCGCGTCGCTGCCGTCGAGCCCCGCCGCCCTGCCCGCCGCCATCATCGCCGCGGGAGCCGGCACCACGCCGGGCATGCTGCGTGCGGCCTCGTCGTACGGCCGATGCGTGGGCTGCCATCCGAGGTCCACGCCGCGCAGCAGCCCGGCATCGAGCGCGCCGCCGCGCACCGAATTGCCGCGCTGGGCGAACATCGCCTTCGCGAGCGCCCAGGTCCCGTTGGGCTTGAGCGCGAGCAGTGCCTGGTCGACCGCCACCAGCGTGACGCGTGCATCGGCCACGGCCCGGCCGGCGGCATCGCGCACCGCGACCTCCACCGGCACCTGTGCGCGCGGCCGCGCATCCGTGGCCGCGGGCCGCACGCCCACCGAGAGCGTCCATGCATCGGGCCGCACCCGCAGGTCGGCGCGCTGCGCGCTCGACAGCGGCTCGTTCTTGCCCGCGCCCTGCAGCGGATACACGTAGCGCGCGGACAGGGCCACATTGGGCGCGTGCTGCGCGGCGAGCGGCAACGCGATGCGCTGCTGCGGCGCCGAGAGCGCATGCACGCTCGCGCTCATCACGCCCTCGCGCTCGACGGTCAGCAGCAGATGGGCCGGCAGGCGCTCGGGGCGCGCGACGACGATGGCCGTGTCGCCGGGGCCGAAGTCCGGGCCGTTGTCGACCTGCAGCGCGTTGCGCGCCAGCGCCTCGCGCCAGCCGAGCGACCCGCGGTTCTCGAGCATCGCGGCGCGCACGATCGACCGGCTGTGCCTGAGCGAGGCGGCACTGGCCTCGAACAGCCAGTGTTCGGCAACCTGTGCGCCCTGCGCATCGTCGGGCAGTTGCCATTCGCAGGCCCATTGGCCCTGCGCGTCGGTGCGCGCGCTGCACACCTGCGTCTCGGGGCCCAGATCGACGATGCTGTACTGGCCGCCGTTCCAGTCCCGCCGCACGGGCCTGGCGCGCACCGTGACGGGTTCGTCCGCCACCGGCCGGTCCCTGTCGTCGAGCGCGATGCCTTCGATCGCCTGCGGCCGGTCGCGCTCCTTCGCGCGCACGCGCAGGCCGAGCTTCATGCGATCGGGCCACAGCATGGCGGCGCTGCCGACGGTCTGCGTCTCTCCGTTCGGGTCCTGGAACTTCAACTCCGTCTGCAGCAGCATCGGGCGCTCGAGCGGCGGCGCGGCGAGACGGATCCGCGCCTTGCCGTCGCGATCGAGCCGCGCCTGTTCGGCCGGGATGGCCGGCGGCATCGCGCGGCCCTGCGCGGTCTCCGCGGCGTAGAAGGAATAGCCTTCGCGCGGCGCGCGCACCTGCGCGAGCCAACTCTGCTTGACCTCGACGGGCAGTCCCACCGCGGCACCGCCCGCGAAATAGGCCAGCCGCGCATCGAGCTGCGCCACCTGCGTGTCGCGCTCCCAGAAGGCCTTCGCCTGCAGCGCCGCGTCGAACACCGGCGTGCGGAATTCCTCGACCTGGAACTGCGCGCTGCCGAGCCAGCTGCCGGCCTGCGACAAGGTCACGGTGTAGTCGCCGAGCCTGGCATCGCGCGGAATCGTCCATGCGCTGGTGGCGCTGCCGTCGGCACCGAGCATCGCGCTGGCAGTGAAGACCTTCTCGCCCGCGCCGTGGCGGATCTCGATCTCCACGGCGCCGGGCGGCGGCAACGCGAAGCCACGGCTCTCCAGCAGCCGCGCCACGTGCTGCATGCCGACGGTCTCGCCGGCCTTGAAGAGCGTGCGGTCGAGCACCGTGTGGGCGCGCAGGTTGCGCGCGGCACCGCCCGCCCCCTGATAACCGTAGCCGTTCGCCGGTACCTGCATCACGGCCATGTCGTTGCCGGCGCGCACCACCATCCAGGCGCCGTTGGCATAGCCGGCGTCGCTGCAGGTGAGCCGACCCCGCAGCGCCTCGCCGGGCTGCGCCAGGCCCTGCGCGTCGGTCCTGCCGCGCCACAGCAGTTCGCGCTTGCAGGAATAGATCGCCACCTCCGCGGCCGGCACCGGCAGCGCGGTGTCGAGCGCGGTCACCCAGACCGACGAGGCGCCGATGTCGCTGAAGCGCGCATCGGGATTGAGGTTGGTGGCCTGCACCACCGTGTAGCGCTGGAACGGCCCGGGGTCCGGCCGCTCGCCCGGCAAGGGCGTGCGGTTGCCCAGGTAGCCGGCGAAGGCGGCGCTGTCGGCGCGCACCACGTGCAGGCCGGGCGCGGACAGCGGCACGCCGACGAACTCCATCGCGTCGCCCTGCGTGGGGATGGTCGAGGTGCGCGGCGCGCCGACCTTGTCGTCCAGCGGCGTGGTGGGCCAGGCGTTCGACCCGCGGGCCTGCAGCAGCTCGATCGCATAGGCCTCGATGCCTTCGCCCATCTCGCCGCCGAAGCGCCATTGGCGCACCGGCAAGGACTTTTCAGCGCGACGCACCGCGAAGGCCGCGACCGCGCCGCCGCCACCCGGCTGCCACGGCATGACCGACTGCGCATGGACGGCGCCCAGATAGGGCGGCAGCCGCACGAAGGCGATGCTTCGCGGGAACTCGCTGGCGTTGGCGAGCGGCCGGCCCAGCGTGTCGCGCAGTTCGGCCGGCATCCGCAGGCTGTAGCGGCTGTCCTCGCCGAAGCCCGCCGCGGAGGGCGTCGCCGTCAGCTGCGTCGTCGCCTGCGGATGGCGCCAGGTGGACGCCGGGGTCAGCGGCATGTCCCGGCCCGCCGCGTCCACGAGCCGGACCTGCCGCGCGGCCTCCAGCGACAGCGGCGCCGAGAACACGATGTTCAGCGACAGGCGCGGATCGCAGGCCTCGCGGCCCTTGGGGTACTCGAGGAAGGTGCAGCCGACGCGCGCCGTGAAGGGCGGAAGCACGCGGTAGTTGAAGGCCCGCGGCGTTCCTTGCTGGACCAGCCACAGTTCGACACCCTCCGGGACGGGCTGCGCGCAGCGCAGGCCGAGCGCGAAATTGCGCAGCTCGAGCGCAACGCGCGCGCGCTCGAGCGCCGCGTCGAGTGCCGCCCCCGTCACCGCCACCACTGGTTGGCGCCGCACCTGCCCGCCTTCGCGCCACTCGCAGGCGAAGCGCGCGGCCAGCGCCGGCGCATCCTCGGTCGGCTGCGGGTCGTAGTGGCGCATCAGGAAGACCTGGTCGGCGGCCACCTCGGAACCCTCGCCCGGATAGCTGCCGAAGAAACCGTGCGGCCCGGCAACAAATTCGGCCACCGGCGGCGGCGTCACCGCCTCGCCAGCCAGCGTCTTCAACCCCGGCTTGAACACCACGCGGCAACGCGTGCCGCCGCGCACGTCCTGCGCGAACTCGAAGGCCCAGGCGCGCGGCCCGATCCAGCGGGCGCTGCCCGCCGGCGTCTGCGGCGTGCACTGCACGCTCGCGGGTTCGGCACCGTCGTCCTGGCCCAGCGGCACCATGTCGGCGTCGAAGCGCACGGCCACCTGCCGCACGTCGCGCGCCTCGCCCTGCGGGCTCACCGACAGCACGCTGGCCGCATGCAGCGGCGGCGCCGCGCAGGCCGCCAGCAACGCGGCCAGCACGGCCATCGGCCAAGGGGTTCGACGGGATGCCTCGCGAGAAGTCGCAGCCATGGTTCCTCCGTTCTTCGTGAAGTCTTGTGCCCGCGGATGCGCAAGGCCTGCGCTCCGTCCGCCCCTCCAGGGGATCACGGCGACTCTACGAAAGAAAGGTTTCAGCGAAAGCGGCATCGACCCGCCCCGATGACGGAGAAAGATATTTCACGAACTGATGGATGCGGCGACTGCTCCATGGGCGCCATTGGGCCCAATCTACGAGGGGAAAGCCAATGAATTCGGTTCGCCGAGCGTATAAACCTGCCTTATATGACTGCCGCTGCCCAAATGGACCTCCAGATCCTGCGCGCCTTCGTGCTGGCCGCGCGCGAAGGCAGCGTCTCGCGCGCCGCCGCCAGGCTGCACCTCACGCAGCCGGCCGTGAGCCTGCAGCTCAAGCGGCTGGCCGAGGACACCGGCCTGCAGCTGTTCACGCGCACGCCGCACGGATTGGCGCTCACGGCCGACGGCGCGGCGCTGCTGCCGCAGGCCGAGCGCGTGCTGGCCGCGGTGGGCGACCTGCAGCAGGCGGCGCGCAACCTGCAGTCGACGGTGCGCGGCGCGTTGCGCATCGGCACCATCCTCGACCCCGAGTTCACGCGCCTGGGCATGTTCCTGCGCGAGCTGGTCGAGTCGGCGCCGCAGATCGAGACCGAGCTGCGCCACGGCATGAGCGGCACGGTGCTGGCGCAGGTGCTGCGCGGCGAGCTCGACGTGGGCTTCCATCTCGATGCCGAGGGCGATGCGGCCGGCGGCGATGCCGCGCTGGCCGCGCGCACCCTCACGCGCTTCACCTACCGCGTGGTGGCGCCGGCCGGCTGGGGGCCGCAGGTGACGGGGCGCGACTGGAAGGCGCTGGCGGCGCTGCCCTGGCTCGCGACGCCGCCCGAATCGGCGCACCACCGGCTGCTCGAGCGCGTGTTCGGACCGCTGGGCCTGGCGCCGCGCCGCGTGGCGCTGGTCGACCAGGAGGCCTCGATGCTCGACCTGCTGAAGTCGGGCGTGGGCCTGAGCCTGCTGCGCGACTCGATCGCGATCCGCGAGAGCCAGGCCCACGGGCTGGTGCTGGCCGACCGGGTGCAGCTCGACTGCGCGCTGCGCTTCGTGTCGCTGGCGGCGCGGCGCAACGAGCCGGTGATCGCGAGCGCCTGGGATGCGCTGACGCGCGCCTGGAGTTGAGAAGGCGTGAATGAACCTGCTGCGCGCCCCGAACGGTTTCACGAAAAGTTAAGAAAGGCCTCAGGAAAAACGGCGTGCTTCCCTACGTAATCGAGGGTTCGGTCGCACATGACGCCCCAGGGCCTACGGTTACGATGCGCGCTGCATTTTGAAACCTTTGGTTCGTTCCGCTCGCCCTTCCTCCTCCTCTTCCCACCCGCTCCCCCGGACCATGCCCTCCACCACGCCGCCTGCCGACAGCCCCGCTGCAGCCGACGTCGCCGCGAGACCCCGCATCGAGTCGCGCGAACAGGACGGCAAGCGCTGGATCGTGGCGAGCGGCCGCTGGACCACGCTGGCGATGTCCTCGGCCTCCGACTGGCAGGCGCTCGCGAAGAGCCTGGACGCGCTGCCGAAGCAGGACGACGCGGCCTGGGACCTGCGCCCGATCGCGCAGCTCGACCACATCGGCGCGCAGCTGCTGTGGGAGCGCTGGCGCCACGACTGGCCCGCCACGCTCGAGCTGGCGCCGCAGCACAAGGCGGTGCTCGACCAGGTGGCGCAGTACACCGTCGGCACGCCCGAGGAACCGCCGAAGACGCTGGTCGAGCGGCTGCGCGACTTCTCGCACAACGGCCCGCGCGCGATGGGCGTGACGCGCGACTTCGTCGGCCTGATCGGCCAGCTCACGATCGACGTCGGCAGGCTGCTGGCGGCGCCGCACCGCGGGCCCTGGCGCGACTTCTCGGGCCATCTCTACCAGTTCGGCGCGACGGCGCTGCACATCACGGCGCTGGTCGGGCTGCTGATCGGCGTGGTGCTGGCCTATCTGATCTCGCAGCAGCTGCGCCAGTACGGCGCCGAGACCTTCGTGGTCAACATCCTCGGCCTGTCGCTGGTGCGCGAGCTCGGGCCGGTGCTCGCGGCGGTGCTGATCGCGGGCCGCTCGGGCTCGGCGATCACGGCGCAGATCGGCGTGATGCGCGTGACCGAGGAGCTCGACGCGATGCGCGTGATGGGCATCCCGCACGGCTTCCGGCTGGTGATGCCGCGCGTGCTGGCACTCGCCATCGCGATGCCGCTGATCAGCCTGTGGACCTCGATGGCGGCGCTCTTGGGCGGCATGCTCGCGGCCGACGCGGCGCTCGACATCTCGCCGGCCTATTTCCTCTCGGCGCTGCCGCGCGCGGTGCCGATCGCCAACCTCTGGCTGGCCACCGCCAAGTCGGCGGTGTTCGGCATCCTGATCGCGCTGATCGGCTGCTACTTCGGCATGAAGGTCAAGCCCAACACCGAGAGCCTGGGGCGCGGCACCACCTCGTCGGTCGTGACCTCGATCACCGCGGTGATCCTGGTCGACGCGCTGTTCGCCGTGCTGTTCAAGGGCATCGGGTTCCGCGGATGAACACGCAGGCCACGCCCTCCTCCGCCGCGCCCGAGACCGTGGTCGACATCCGTCGCCTGTGGACCGTGTTCAAGAACACCGACGGCGAGCAGGTGGTGCACCGCGACCTCGACCTGCGCATCGCGCGCGGCGAGGTGCTGTCGCTGGTCGGCGGCTCTGGCACCGGCAAGACGGTGCTGCTGCGCCAGATCCTCGGGCTCGAGAAGCCCTCGAAGGGCACGGTCGAGGTGCTGGGCCAGGCGCCCGGCGAACTCAGCGCGGCGGGCGCGGCCAACGTCGGCATGCTGTTCCAGCACGGCGCGCTGTTCTCGGCCTTCAGCGTGCTCGAGAACATCGCCTTTCCGCTGCGCGAGCTCAAGCTGCTGCCCGACGAACTGATCCGCAACGCGGCGCTGGTCAAGCTGCAGATGGTGGGCCTGGAGCCGCGCCATGCGAACCGCAGCCCGGCCGACCTGTCGGGCGGCATGATCAAGCGCGTGGCGCTGGCGCGCGCGCTGATCATGGACCCGCCGCTGCTGCTGCTCGACGAACCCACGGCCGGCCTCGACCCCGAGGCCTCCGACAGCTTCTGCGACCTGCTGCGCGGGTTGCACCGCGAGCTCGGCCTCACGGTGGTGATGGTCACGCACGACCTCGACACGCTGTTCGACCTGAGCACCCGCATCGCGGTGCTGGCCGACCAGAAGGTCATCGCCAGCGGCACCGCGCGCGAGGTGATCGCCTACCCGCATCCCTTCATCCACGAGTACTTTCTCGGTGGGCGCGGCCAACGCGCCCTGGAGGCGCTGCACGACCGACCCGCCCCCGAACGACATGCGCCGCGGCCCGAGGCCGGCGGCGCCGAAAGGTAGTCCATGGAAAACAAGGCCCATGCCCTCGCCGCCGGTGCCTTCGTGCTCGGCCTGCTCGCCGTGCTCGTGGGGCTGGTGGTCTGGTTCACGCGCGACAACACCGTGCGCAACATCTACGAGCTCTCCACGCGCGACGCGGTCAGCGGCCTGCAGCCGCAGGCGATGGTGCGCTACCGCGGCATCGCGGTCGGCAAGGTGACGCTGATCGACTTCGACCCCAAGGTGAAGGGCAACGTGCGCGTGCGCATCACGGTCGACGAGCGCGTGCCGCTGACCACCTCGAGCTTCGCCACGCTGAGCTACCAGGGCGTGACCGGCCTGGCCTTCATCGCGCTGGACGACAAGGGTGAATCGAACGTGGCGCTCAAGCCCGACAACGGCGACCCGCCGCGCATCCCGCTCAAGCCCTCGATGCTGGCCCAGCTGCAGGACCGCGGCGAGGCGATCATCAACCAGGTCGAGGAGGTGACCAAGCGCGCCAACCGCCTGCTCAACGACGACAACCAGAAGCGCGTGGCCGATGCGCTGGAGAACATCGCGGCCGCGACCTCGAGCGCCAACCAGCTGATGCTGCGCCTCGACGGCACCGTGAAGACCGGCGTCGCCCCCGTGCTGCAACGGCTGCCCGACACGCTCGACTCGGTGAAGAAGGCCGCGGGCGACGTCTCGCGCGTGGCGAACAACTTCAACGGCACCGTGACGCGGCTCAATGCGCCCGACGGTCCGGTGCAGCGCCTGGGCGACGGCACCAAGGCGCTGGCGCAGGCGGTCGATTCCTTCAACGCCGCCACGCTACCGCGCGTGAACCGCGTGGCCGACGACACCTCGCACGCGGTGCGCCGGCTGGGCCGCGCGGCCGACAGCATCAACGACAACCCGCAATCGCTGCTGTTCGGCAACGGCGGCGCGGCGGCCGGACCAGGCGAGCCGGGCTTTTCGCCGCCGCCCGCCTCGGGCAACGGCGCCAGGCCCTGAGCGGCCACTGCATCCACGATGGCAGGACAACGACCATGAAGAACGCCACGCATCCCCTTCTCGCTCTCGGCCTTGGCCTCGCGCTGCTGCTGGCCGGCTGCGGCGCGCTGCCCGACAAGCCCCAGCGCGCCACGCTCTACGACTTCGGTCCCGGGCCGATGGCGGCGCAGCAGGCGAGCAGCGCGCCGGCGGCGCAGGCCATGATCGCGCTGCCCGAGATCGAGGCCAATCCGCGGCTCGACGGCACGCAGATCCTCTACCGGCTCGGCTATGCCGACGCCAACGAACTCAAGCCTTATGGCCAGTCGCGCTGGAGCCTGTCGCCCGCGCAGCTGCTGCGCCAGCGGCTGCGCGACACGCTGGCCGAGCGCCGCACCGTGCTCGGCCCCGAGGAGAGCGCGACCATCGCGCGCGCCGAGGGCCGCGTGCCCGACACGCTGCGCCTGTCGCTCGACGAGTTCAGCCACTACTTCGATTCGCCCGGCGCGAGCGTGGGCCTGGTGCGGCTGCGCGTCACGCTCGTGCGCAGCGGCACCGGCGGCGACCGCGTGATGGGCCAGAAGCTGATCACCGTGCGCCGGCCCGCGCCGAGCGCCGATGCACCGGGCGGCGTGAAGGCGCTGGCCGCGGCCAGCGATGCGGCGATCGCCGAGATCGTGCAGTGGGTGGACCAGCAGCAACAGCAGCAGCCGCGGTAGTAAGCTGCCGCCAGCCGCGGCACCCCGCATCGGCCCACGGACGGAGGACACGCACCATGAACGCCACCCGCATCGTCGGCATCATCCTGATCGTCGCCGGCATCGCCGGGCTGGGCCTCGGCGGCTTCAGCTTCACGCGCGAGACGCACCAGGCCAAGCTCGGGCCGATCGAGCTGTCGGTGAAAGAGAAGCAGACCGTGAACTTCCCGGCCTGGGCCGGCGTCGCGGCGATCGTGGTGGGCGGGGTGCTGGTGCTGTTCGGCGGCCGCAAGGGCTGAACGGCCTCGCGGACTCAGCCCCCGGGCGGCGCTGCCGGCGCGGCCATCTTCTCCTTCACTGCTTGCACCATGCGGTCGCCCAGCACCAGTTGCCCCTGCATCGAGATGTGGGTGTCGTTGGGCATGTAGAAGTCGCGCATCGCGGTCTTCTGCTGCTGCGCGAACGCGAACAGGTCGGGGCCGAGCCCGGCGTCGCCGAAGGCCTTCACGAAGTCCCGCGAATGCGCGGGCTTGAGGTAGGTGGTGGTCTTGTCGGGCACCATCATCCAGAGGATCGGCACCGTGCCCCGGGCCTGGCCGAAGGCCTGCAGCTGCGCCGCATGCGCGGCCGTGAGTTCGCGGCTGGCCTCGTCCTGGGCCAGGAACAGCGCCATCTCGCAGCGCCGGTTGCTGAACAGCGCGCAGCCGTCGGCCACGGCGCGCGCATGCGTCTGCTGGTCGCAGCCGCTGCGCTTCTTGCCGGCGATGGCCGCGCGCGTGCAGCGCTGCGTGAGGAAGCCGGCGTAGATCTGGCCCTCCCAGTTGAGCGCGAAGCCCGGCACGTGGTCGAGCGGCGGCGACGGCACCTCGGGCTTGGCGACCAGCGGCTTCTTCATCTGCCGGCAGTCCCGCGAGCGCTCGAGGCGAAAATCAACGATCCGCTCCACGCTCTCGATGATCACCAGCTTGCCGCGAAAGCCGCCGGCTTCGAGCCAGTGGTCGAAGTCGTCGCACAGCGTCTCGTCGATGTCCTGCCAGTAGGTGGTGGCGACGCTGTAGCCGGCCTTGGCGAGCTGCGACTGCCAGCGGTGCGTGGCCGAGAAGCTGTCGCCGATGACCAGGATGTCGGCCTGTGCGACCGGCGCGCCGCGCAGCAGCGCCGGGTCGACGCGCGGCGGGTCGATGCGCCAGCCGAAGTCATGGTCGGAGATGCGCCCGATGCGCGCGAGGTCGCCATAGGGCGCGGGCGTGAAGAGGGTCTGCAGCAGCAGCCCGACGAACACGGCGTAGCCGATGCCGAAGATCCAGAGCCACAGCCTGGCGAAGGAAGAATTCATTGTCATGGCGCGGTCTCCCCGCGCATCTCGGCCTGGAAGCCATAGGAGTTGGAAAAGACGAGGTCGATGCCCTCGGCGCCATCTTCGCGCAGCCGCAGCAGGTAGCGGGTGCGCAGCGGTTCGCCGAGGATGCGTGCCTCCACGTCGAAGCTGCGCGCATCGCTCCAGCGGCCCCGGGTGGCGACCACCGGCATCGGGCCGCCCGCGGGGCTGGTGCGGAACAGGCCATCGAGGCCGATCGGCGCGGTGAAGCGCTCGTCGGCGCCGCCGGGGCGGCGCGCGGCGGTCACGACCTCGTAGCGCGGGTTCGCGGGATCGAGCTCGAGCCGCAGGCTGCGCAGCCCGATCGGATTGGTGCCGAAGCGCCAGGTGCGGCCCGCGAGGCGCTGCGCCGCGTCGGGCACCGGGCCGACCTCGGAGGGCTTCTCGGCCGTGGCCTTCGCCACCGCGGCCTCGAGCGCAGCCTGGGCCGCGGCATCGTCGGCGACGGCGCCGCCGGCCTTGACCGACCGCAGGATGCGCTCGATCAGCAGAGGCACCGGCGCCGCGCGCGTGCTCGTGAACACCGCCACCGCGTCGGCCTCGGGCAGCACCACGATGCCCTGGCCGTTGTGGCCCATGGCCATGTAGACGCGGCGCGCGGGCAGGGTCCACCAGCCGTTGGCATAGAAGAAGCCCGGCGTGCCGAGGTCCTTCATCTCGACCGTGGCCGCGAGGTTCTTCGCGACCCAGGCGGCCGGCACGAGCTGGCGGTCTTCCCAGCGGCCGCCGCGCAGGTAGAGCTGGCCGATCTTCGCCATGTCGCGCGGCTGCAGCGCCAGGCCGAAGCCGCCGACGGGCAGGCCCTGCGGGTCCTGGCGCCAGCGCAGGTCGGCGATGCCCAGCGGCTTGAACAGGCGCTCGGTGGCATAGGCCTGCAGGTCGCCGCCGGTGCGCCGCGCGAGCAGGGCCGACAGCAGCTGCGAGTTGCCGCTGTTGTAGTTGAAGCCGGCGCCGGGCGCCTGTGCCATCGGGCGGCCGCGCACGTAGGCGGCCCAGTCGCGCGAACGCTCCATCTCGATCAGCGAAACCGGCTTGCCGCGGTCGTTGAGCGGCTCGGTCCAGTCGATGCCCGATGTCATGTCGAGCAGGTGCGCGACCGTGACCGCGCCGCGCTGGGGATCGGTGGCGCCGTCGAACACCGGGTCGTCGAGGCGCAGCCGGCCGTCCTCGATCGCGATGCCCGCGAGCGTGCCGACCACGGCCTTGGTGACCGAGTTGACCGCGTGGCGCAGGCCGGGGCGGAACGGCGCGTAGTAGGCCTCCACCACGATGCGGCCGTGGCGCACCACCAGCAGGCTGTCGAGCTGGTGGGTGGCGCCGAGCTCGACCAGCCGCGCGAGCTCGGCCGGGTCCATGCCCTGCGAGGCAGGCGTGGCGACGGTCCAGCCGGCGGTGGGCCAGGGGCCCTCGTCGGCCGCGGCGGCGCCGCCGGCGAAGGCGAGGGAGACGGACAGCGAGAGGGCCTGGAGGCCCGCGGCCATGGCGTGCGACGTGTTCATCGACGGCTCGCCCCCAGCCGCTGCGACACCGCGTCCGCGCAGCCCTTGAGCGCGGTGCCGATGGCGCCGTCCCAGGTCGTGTCGAAGATGCCGGCCGGGCCGATGGCCGTGATCGCGAGCACGATCGCGCCCGTGTGGTCGAACACCGGCGCGGCCATGGCGCTCACGCCCTCGATCACCTCGCCGTCGGAACGGCTGATGCCGTGCGCGCGCACCTCCTGCAGCTGGCGCTCGAAATCGGCCCACGAAGGCAGCGGCTGCACCGGCGGCATGCCCGCCGGCGGCGCGGGCTCGGCCTTGCGCTGCTTCTGGCGCAGGCGCTCGGCCTCGAGCAGTTCGCGCACGCGCTCGGCATCGAGGTAGGCCGCGAACACCCGGCCCGAGGCCGTGTTGGTCAGCGAGAACACCGTGCCGTGGCGCATGTTGACGTGCACCGGCGAGGGCGATTCGGCCGTGCGCACGATGGTCGCGCCGCGCGCGCCCCAGACCGCCAGCGCGATGGTGTGGCCGGTCTGCTGCGCGAGCTGGGCGATGGCCGGGGTGGCGATGTGCACCGGGTCGGCCTGCTGCAGGCTGATCAGGCCCAGTTGCAGCGCCAGCGGGCCGAGCAGATAGTGGCCGCTCGCGCGGTCCTGCTCGATCAGCCCCAGCCGGCCGAAACTCACCATGTAGGGATGGGCCTTGGCGGGCGTCATGTCGGCCTCGCGCGCCAGGTCCTTGAGCGCCATCGGCCGGCCGTGGTGCACCAGCGCGCGCAGCAGCTGGCCGCCGACCTCGATGCTCTGGATGCCGCGCTGGGCGCGGTCGGCGTCAGGTTGTGCTTCGTTCATGGAGTGGGGATTAGACATGAAGCGATTCGCGGCTTACACTCGCGCAAATTCGTTAACTGCAAATTCGTTCGCCCTAAACGAATTTCAACCACCCCCACCCCACCCCCCTAACACTCCACCGGAGACACACGATGAGCCAAGCCAAGAAATTCGCCAGCCAGGCCGACATGGAAGAGAAGAAGGTCACTTTCAGCCAGATCTCGGAACACGCCTGGGCCTACACCGCGGAGGGCGACCCGAACACCGGCATCGTGATCGGCGACGACTGCGTGCTGGTGGCCGACACCCAGGCCACGCCCGCGATGGCGGCCGACGTGGTGCGCCGCATCCGCGAAGTGACCGACAAGCCGATCAAGCACGTGGTGCTCACGCACTACCACGCGGTGCGCGTGCTGGGCGCGGCCGGCTACGGTGCCGAGCACATCCTGGCCAGCCAGGACACGCGCGACCTGATCGTCGAGCGCGGCGAGCAGGACAAGGCCAGCGAGATCGGCCGCTTCCCGCGCCTGTTCCAGAACGTCGAGACCGTGCCGCCGGGCCTGACCTGGCCCACCATGACCTTCACCGGCAAGATGACCCTGTGGCTCGGCAAGCTCGAGGTGCAGCTGCTGCAGCTCGGCCGCGGCCACACCAAGGGCGACACCGTGGTCTGGCTGCCGCAGGAACGCGCGCTGCTCTCGGGCGACCTGGTCGAATTCGGCGCCACGCCGTACGCGGGCGACGCCTACTTCAAGGACTGGCCGCAGACGCTGGACAACGTCGCCGCCCTCAAGCCCGCCGCGCTGGTGCCGGGCCGCGGCGCCGCGCTGACCACGCCCGAGGCCGTGGCCGAAGGCCTGACGGGCACGCGCGACTTCATCGCCGACGTCTACGCCAGCGTGCAGGAAGGCGTGAAGGCCGGGCGCGATCTGAACGCGGTCTACAAGGACACCTACGAGAAGCTCAAGCCCAAGTACAGCCAGTGGGTGATCTTCGACCACTGCATGCCCTTCGACGTGAGCCGCGCCTACGACGAGGCCTCGGGCCATGTCGACCCGCGCGTGTGGACCGCCGAGCGCGACGTGGAAATGTGGAAGGCGCTCGAAGGCTGAGATGAATTCCTCCCTCCCCCTCTGGGGGAGGGTCGGGGTGGGGGCACGCGGCGACCGCACGATGCGCAGCCGGCCCCCATCCCCGCCTTCCCCCAGAGGGGGAAGGAGCAAGACAAGAGAGACGAAGACGGCACAGAGACGGAGACAACGGACGTGAACGCACTCGCCACCGAAGCCGCGCAGGTCGACTACCAGAGCCTGCGCTTCGACTACCGCCGCCACCCCGACCAGGACGCGGCCCCGCCCGCGCGCCACCCGGTGGTGGTGGTCGGCGCCGGCCCCGTGGGCCTGGCGCTGGCCATCGACCTCGCGCTGCGCCAGGTGCCGGTGGTGCTGCTCGACAACGACAACACCCTGTCGACCGGATCGCGCGCGATCTGCTTCGCCAAGCGCACGCTCGAGGTCTTCGACCGGCTGGGCTGCGGCGACCGCATGGTCGACAAGGGCGTGTCGTGGAACATCGGCAAGGTCTATTTCCACGACGAGCAGGTCTACCGCTTCGACCTGCTGCCCGAGCCCGGCCACGAGCGCCCGGCCTTCATCAACCTGCAGCAGTACTACGTCGAGGGCTACCTGGCCGAGCGCGCGGCGCAGCTGCCGCTGATCGACATCCGCTGGAACAACAAGGTCACCGGCATCGCGCAGGACGCCGAGGGCGCGACGCTGACCGTGGAGACGCCCGAGGGCGAGTACCGCCTGGCCGCCGACTACGTGAGCGCCTGCGACGGCTCGCGCTCGAACCTGCGCCAGCTGCTGGGCCAGGAATCGAAGGGCCGCGTGTTCCGCGACCGCTTCCTGATCGCCGACATCACGATGGACGCGCAGCTGCCGACCGAGCGCCGCTTCTGGTTCGACCCGCCCTTCCATCCGGGCCAGAGCGTGCTGCTGCACAAGCAGGCCGACGGCATGTGGCGCATCGACTTCCAGCTCGGCTGGGAGGCCGACCCGGTGGAGGAGCGCAAGCCCGAGCGCATCGTGCCGCGCGTGCGCGCGCTGCTCGACAGCATCGGCCACGCGGGCGTGCAGTTCGAGATCGGCTGGGCCAGCGTCTACACCTTCGCCTGCCAGCGCATGGACAGCTTCCGCCACGGCCGCGTGCTGTTCGCGGGCGACTCGGCGCACGGCGTGTCGCCGTTCGGCGCGCGCGGCGCCAACTCGGGCGTGCAGGACGCCGACAACCTGGCCTGGAAGCTGGCCGCCGTGGTGCGCGGCGAGGCGCCCGATGCGCTGCTCGACAGCTATGCCGGCGAACGCGAATACGCGGCCGACGAGAACATCCGCAACTCCACGCGCGCCACCGACTTCATCACGCCCAAGAGCGAGGTCAGCCGGCTGTTCCGCGACGCGGTGCTGGCGCTGACGCGACAGCACGCCTTCGCGCGCACGCTGGTCAACAGCGGCCGGCTGTCGGTGCCCTCGGTGCTGCGCGGCTCGCCGCTCAACACGCCTGACGCGGATGGCGACGGCTTCGCGGGCGCGATGGTGCCGGGCGCGGCCGCGGCCGACGCGCCGGTGGCGCTCGCCGAGGGCGGCAGCGGCTGGCTGCTGCGCGAGCTCGGCCGCACGCACGGCTTCACGGCGCTGGTGTTCGGCGATGCCGACGACGCGGCCGTGACGCAGAGCCTGCGCGCCATCGAGGCCGCGGCGCTGCCGCTGCGCACGGTGCGCGTGCCCGCGGGCGCGGCGAGCGAACTGGCCGTGCGGCGCTACGATGCGCGGCCCGGCACCGTCTACCTGCTGCGCCCCGACCAGCATGTGAGCGCGCGCTGGCGCGCGCCATCGTCCGCGCAGATCCGCGCGGCCTTCGACCGCGCGCTCGGCAAGGCCTGAGACCACACGCAGCGAGACACTGCCCATGACCGCATCCACTCCCACGCTGATCACCGACGCGCACCTCGAGGCGCCCGACGATTTCTACGAAGCGCTGATCGAGGCGCACCAGGGCCTGAGCACCGAGGAGAGCCACGCGTACAACGCGCGCCTCGTGCTGCTGCTGGCCAACCACATCGGCTCGCTGCCCGTGCTGCGCGAAGCGCTCGCGGCCGCGAAATGAACACCACCCAGTGAGGACACCATGACCGCCGCAACTCCCGCCACCGAGCGCCGCTACCAGAGCGGCTTCGGCAACGAATACGCGTCCGAGGCCGTGCCCGGCGCGCTGCCGCAGGGCCGCAACAACCCGCAGCGCGGGCCCTTCGACCTCTACACCGAGCTGCTCTCGGGCACCGCCTTCACCGCGCCGCGCCACGAGAACCGCCGCACCTGGCTCTATCGCCGCCAGCCCTCGGTGGTGTCGGGCCGCTACCAGCCCTATGCGCAGGCGCACTGGACCACCGGCGCCGACCGCGAGATCGCGCTGCCGCCCGAGCCGCTGCGCTGGCATCCGCAGCCGCTGGACGGCGCGGCCGGGCACGACTTCGTCGACGGCATGCACACCATCGCGGCCAACGGCGATGCCGAGTCGCAGGTCGGCATCGGCTCGCTGATGTACCTGGCGGGCCGCTCGATGGACAAGCGCGCCTTCGTCAACGCCGACGGCGAAATGCTGGTGGTGCCGCAACAGGGCCGGCTGGTCATCACCACCGAACTCGGCGTGCTCGAGGTGAAGCCCGGCGAGATCGCGCTGCTGCCGCGCGGCATGGCCTTCAAGGTGGCGCTGCCCGACGGACTCTCGCGCGGCTACGTCTGCGAGAACTACGGCGCGCACTTCCGCCTGCCCGAACTCGGCCCGATCGGCTCGAACGGCCTGGCCAACGCGCGCGACTTCCAGGCGCCGGTGGCGGCCTTCGAGGCCGAGGAAGGCGGCTACGAGATCGTCAAGAAGTTCGGCGGCCGCTTCTGGCACGCGCCGATGAAGCAGACGCCCTTCAACGTGGTCGCCTGGCACGGCAACCTGTCGCCCGTGAAGTACGACACCGCGCACTTCATGGTGATCGGCTCGATCAGCTTCGACCATCCCGATCCCTCGATCTTCACCGTGCTGACTTCGCCCAGCGACACGCCCGGCACCGCCAACTGCGACTTCGTGATCTTCCCGCCGCGCTGGATGGTGATGGAGAACACCTTCCGTCCGCCGTGGTTCCACCGCAACCTGATGAGCGAGTTCATGGGCCTGGTGCTCGGCGAGTACGACGCCAAGCCCGGCGGCTTCAAGCCCGGCGGCGCGAGCCTGCACAACAGCATGGTGCCGCACGGCCCCGACGAGGAAGCCTTCGACAAGGCCACCCACGCCGACCTCAAGCCGCACAAGCTCGACAACACGCTGGCCTTCATGTTCGAGAGCCGCTACCGTTTCATCCCGACCCGCTTCGCGCTGCAGAGCCAGGCGCTCGACACCGACTACGCCGACTGCTGGGCCGGCCTCAAGGACCAGTTCAAGCCATGAAGCCCGTCTTCGCCCTGACGCGCCGCGCTGCGGTCCTCGCGCTGCTCGCCGCGCCTTTGTTCTCGCAGGCCGCGGACTTCCCCGCCAAGCCGATCCGCTTCATCGTGCCCTACACCCCGGGCGGCACCACCGACCTGGTGGCGCGCACCGTGGGCCAGAAGGTGTCGGAGAAGCTGGGCCAGCCGGTGCTGATCGACAACCGCGGCGGCGCGGGCGGCAACATCGGCATGGACGCCGTGGCCAAGGCCGCGCCCGACGGCTACACCATCGGCTTCGGCGCCATCTCGACCAATGCGCTGAACCCGCACATCTACAAGTCGATGGCCTTCGATCCGCGCAAGGACTTCACGGCCATCAGCCTGCTGGGCACCTCGACCATCGTGCTCGAAGTGCCGGCGGCCTCGCCGATCAAGTCGGTGGCCGACCTGATCGCGGCCGCGAAGAAGAACCCCGGCATGCCCTACGCCACCGCGGGCGCGGGCACCTCGATGAACCTGGCCGGCGTGATGTTCGCGCAGATGACCGGCACCGAGCTGACGCACGTGGCCTACAAGGGCAGCGGCCCGGCCATCACCGACATGCTGGGCAACAACATCGGCCTGATGTTCGACAACCTGCCGGCCTCGCTGCCGCACATCCAGGCCGGCAAGCTGCGCGCGCTGGCCGTGGCCGGGCCCACGCGCTCGCCCTCGCTGCCCGAGGTGCCGACCATCGCCGAGGCCGGCCTCAAGGGCTATGCGCTCGAGCCCTGGTTCGGCGTCTACGGCCCCGCCAACCTGCCGGCGCCGATCGTGAAGGCGCTCAACGAGGCCTTCGTGGAGGCGCTCGCGCAGCCCGACGTGAAGGCCAAGCTGGCGCAGGCCGGCTTCTCGCCGCGCGGCTCGAGCGCGCAGGAACTGGCCACGCTCACGCAGACCGAGTACCAGCGGCTCGGCGAGGTGGCGAAGAAGGCCGGCATGACGGCCGAGTGAACCGAACACCGCAACGAAAGACACATCCATGACCACCGCACTGAACGCCACCCACGACCCGAAGCTGCGCAGCTGGGTCGCCTCGGCCAATGAAGCCGGCAGCGACTTCCCGATCCAGAACCTGCCCTTCGGCCGCTTTCGCGCCGCCGGCAGCACCGAGGCCTTCCGCATCGGCGTCGCCATCGGCGACCAGGTGCTCGACCTGCGCGCCGCGGGCCTGGTCGACAGCGACGACATGAACGCGCTGATGGCCGCGGGCACCCAGGAGCGCCAGGCGCTGCGCGCCGCGCTCTCGGCCGGCCTCGCCGAAGGCAGCGACAAGCAGGCCGCCTGGTCGAAGGCGCTCGTCGCGCAGGCTCGGGCCGAGATGACCGTGCCCTGCCGCATCGGCGACTACACCGACTTCTACACCGGCATCCACCACGCGACCACCATCGGCAAGCTGTTCCGTCCCGACCAGCCGCTGATGCCCAACTACAAGTGGGTGCCGATCGGCTACCACGGCCGCGCCTCGTCGATCGGCGTGAGCGGCCAGGTCTTCAAGCGCCCGCAGGGCCAGACCAAGGCGCCCGATGCCGCCGAGCCCAGCTTCGGCCCGTCGAAGCGCCTGGACTACGAACTCGAGCTCGGCTTCCTCATCGGCCGCGGCAATGCGCTCGGCGAGCCGATCGCCATCGGCGAGGCCGAGGAGCACCTGTTCGGCGTGACGCTGCTCAACGACTGGTCGGCGCGCGACCTGCAGGCCTGGGAATACCAGCCGCTCGGCCCCTTCCTCGCGAAGAACTTCGCGAGCACGCTGTCGCCGTGGATCGTGACCATGGAAGCGCTCGCGCCCTTCCGCGCGAAGTTCGAGCGGCCCGAGGGCGATCCGCAGCCGCTGCCCTATCTCGACGCGCCGTCGAACCGCGCAGCCGGCGCGCTCGACATCACGCTCGAGGTGCTGCTGCAGACCGCGAAGATGCGCGAAGCCGGCGAGGCGCCGGTGCGCCTCACGCTCGGCAACACCACCGAGGCCGCCTACTGGACCGCGGCGCAGCTGGTGACGCACCACACGGTGAACGGCTGCAACCTGCAGCCCGGCGACCTGCTGGGCTCGGGCACGCTCTCGGGCCCGAAGGCCGACCAGGCCGGCTCGCTGATGGAGCTCACGCTCGGCGGCAAGCAGGCGGTGACGCTGCCCAACGGCGAGAAGCGCACCTTCCTCGAGAACGGCGACACGCTGGTGATGCGCGGCTGGTGCGAGCGCGCGGGCGCGGTGCGCATCGGGCTCGGCGAGGTCAGCGGCACGGTGGTCTGACGCCACCGGCATTTGTCATGCGCAAGGCGGTGGAGGCGGCAACGCCTCCACCGCCTTTTTTCACGTCAGCGCATCAGGGCTTCGGCGCGACCACGAGCGCGAGGCCATCGGGGTTGCGCGGATCGGACACCGGCACCGGCGCATTGCCCACGACCTGGATCGCCTGGATGTTCTGGCCGCCGGCCAGTCCGTCCTGCATGGTCCAGCCGCGTGCGCGCAGGTTGTCGGCCGTGGCCGCGGGGAAGCGCTCGGCCTCGTAGTAGATGACGTTGTCGGGCAGCAGCTGGTGGTGGAAGCGCGGTTGCGCCTGCGCCTGGTCGAGCGGCAGCTTGTAGTCGAGCACGTTGACCAGCACCTGGTAGACGGCCGTGAAGATGCGCGAGCCGCCGGGCGTGCCGAGCACCAGCGCGAGCTTGCCGTCCTTCACCGCGATGGTCGGGCTCATCGACGACAGCGGGCGCTTGTTGGGCTGGATCGAGTTGACGTCGCCGCCGACCACGCCGAACTGGTTCGGCACGCCGGGCTTGGCGGAGAAGTCGTCCATCTCGTTGTTGAGCAGGAAGCCCGCGCCCTCGACCACGATGCCGCTGCCGAAACCGCCGTTGAGCGTGTAGGTGATGGCCAGTGCATTGCCCCACTTGTCGACCACCGAGAAGTGCGTGGTCTGCGGCTTCTCGCCGGTGCTCACCGGCGGCACGGGGTCGGTGCCGAGGCCGGGCTTCACCTTGGCCAGCGGCGTCGGCGTGGCGGGGTTGACCTCGGCCGCGCGGCCCTTGAGGTAGTCGTCGGCCAGCAGCTTCAGCATCGGCACCTGGTAGAAGTCCGAGTCGCCGAGGTACTGCGCGCGGTCCGCGAACACGCGCTTCTCCATCTCCGCCGTGAGGTGCACGTACTGCGCCGAGTTGAGCGGCGCCTTGGCGAACTGCGGCTCGAGGTCCTTCTTCATCTTGAGCAGCTGCCCGATGCCGAAACCGCCCGAGCTCGGCGGCGGCGCGGTGTAGACCGTGTGGCCGTTCCAGTCGATGGCCACGGGGTCGCGCCACACCGCCTGGTAGTTCTTCAGGTCGTTCTTGCTGATCAGGCCGCCGGTGCGTCCCATCTCGGCCACCAGCAGGTCGGCCGTCTTGCCGGTGTAGAACTCGCTGCCGCCGTTGTCGCTGATGCGCTGCAGCGTGTCGGCCAGCTCGGACTGCTTGAACAGCTGGCCCTTGATCATCTTGCCGCCGAAGTACTTGTTGAAGTTCGAGCGGCTGTTGACGGTGGTCAGCTCGGCCGTCGAGTAGGCGACGAAGCCGTTGCGCGCATAGGCAATGGCCGGTGCCAGCACCTGGGCCCAGCTGAGCTTGCCGAAGCGCTGGTGCGCGGTCCACATGCCCGCGACCGAGCCCGGCACGCCCGCGGCCAACGAGCCGTCGAGGCTCAGGCCCGGGATCACGTCGCCGTTCTTGTCGAGGTACATGGTGGGCGTGGCCGCGCCCGGTGCCTTCTCGCGGAAGTCGAGGAAGTAGGGCTTGCCGTTCATCCAGGTCGTCATGAAGCCGCCGCCGCCGAGGTTGCCCGCCTCGGGAAGGGTCACGGCGAGCGCGAAGGCCGTGGCGACACCGGCATCGACGGCATTGCCGCCCGCGTCGAGGATCTGCTTGGCGGCGGCCGCGCCGAACTGGTCGGGCGATGCGACGGCCCCGGCGTTGAGCGTGGTGCTCTCGGCCGGAGGCGACGCGGGGGGAACGATGGGTGCGAAGGCAGTGCCCGATCCACCACCGCCGCAAGCGGAAATACCGATGGTGGTGAACAGGATCAGGGAATGAAATGCGCGGCGCGACGTGGCGTGCGTGAAGGGCACTGTGAGTCTCCTCAAGTTGTGAATCTCTGGCATGCTCGCCAGGCTTTTTGGGGGGTGCGCACTCCCGGGGGCGGACTGTAGTGCCCGGTCCAGCCAGCGTCTAACGAAAGATTTTCGAGTTACCTATTCCGGATCCTCATGGAGACAAGAAAGCTGGCGCACCTGATCGAATTGGCGATGACCGGCTCCTTCAGCCGCGCGGCCGCCAACCTGCATCTCACGCAATCGGCACTGAGCAAGAGCATCCAGTCGCTCGAGATGGAACTCGGCGCGCCGCTGATCGAGCGCCTCGGACGGCGCTGCACGACCACCGCCGCGGGCTCGCTGGTGGTCGAGCGCGCGCGCCGGCTGCTGGTCGACGTCGACAACCTCTCGATCGGCGTGAAGGACGAGGCCGTGCTCGAAGGCACGCTGCGCGTGGGCTTCGGTGCCGGCCCCGGCGCCTGCATGAGCGCGGACTTCATCAACCACGTGCTCGAGGCGCATCCACGCGTGAAGCTGCTGGTGCGCCGCGGCACGGCGCGCTTCCTCATGAGCGCACTGCGCGACCGCTCGATCGACGCGATCCTGATCGACGCGCGCTCGCTGGTGCTGTCCGACGAGCTCGTGGTCGAGCGCCTGGGCGGCCTCGCGGGCGGCGCCATCTGCCGCGTCGGCCATCCGCTGGCCGCGCGCGCGGCGGTCACGATGCAGGACCTGCTGCAGTACCCGATCCTCAGCACCGACGTGTCGGACGAGGTGGCCACGCTGACGAAGGAGCACTACGGCCTGAGCGACGACGTGCGCCACTCGACCACCGTGGAGTCGGAGGAGCTCGAGCCCCTGATCGCCGCGACGGCGCGCTCCGACGCGATCTTCTTCGGCGCGCTCGCGGCCGCCGGCGAGCAGATCGCCGCGGGCCGATTGCGGCGCATCACGGTCGAGTCGCAGCTCGAGGTGTCGATCCCGGTCGCGCTCGTGCGGCTGGCCAGCAAGGGCGAACAGAAGCTGGTGCAGGTGGTGCGCGATTTCGCGGCCCATTGGTTCGAAGCGCGGGAGACCCCATGAAGCCATCTTCATCACGCATCGCGAGGCGCGTGCTGGCGAGCGCGCTGGCCGGTCTCGCCTTCGGCGCGCTCGCGCAGGAGCAGGCCATCCGCATCGGCCTGGTCGCGCCCATGAGCGGCGCGCTGGCCGTCTCGGGCAAGGCCAACCAGAAGGGCGGGCAACTGGCGGTGGACGAACTCAATCGCCAGCAGTTGCGCATCGGCGGGCAGCGCGCGCGCTTCGAGCTGATGGCCGAGGACGACGCGGGCGACCCGAAGCAGGGCACGACCGCCGCGCAGAAGCTGGTCGATGCCAGGGTCAACGGCGTGGTCGGCCACCAGACCTCGGGCTCGGCCATTCCCGCCTCGCGGCTCTACAGCGAGGCCGGCATTCCGCAGGTCTCGCCTTCGGTCACGGCGCCCAAGTACACCGATCAGGGCTTCAAGACCACCTTCCGCATCGTCGCCGGCGACGCCAGCATCGGCGACGCCATCGCCACCCATGCGGTACAGCGGCTGCGCATGAAGCGCTTCGCGATCGTCGACGACCGCAGTTCCTACGGCCACGGCATCGCCGAGGAGTTCGCCAAGGCCGCCGTGCGCGCTGGCGGCACGATCGTCGGCCGCGAACATGCGAGCGACAAGAGCAGCGACTTCTCGGCCATCCTCACGGCGATCAAGGCGCAGCAGCCCGACGCGATCTTCGTCGGCGGCATGTACGCGATGGCCGGCCCGATGCTGCGCCAGATGAAGCAGCTCGGCCTCGGCGCCAGCGTGCTCGGCGGCGACGGCATCTGCGACAACGAACTGCTGCGCCTGGCCGGCGGCGCGGCGCGCGACGACCAGGTGTTCTGCGCGGCCTCGGGCGAGATCGAGGACGACCGCGAAGGCCGGCTGCGCGACTTCAGGAAGGCCTACCGCCAGCGCTTCGACATGGACCCGGAACTGGTCTCGCTCTATTCCTACGATGCGGTGAAGGTGCTCGCGGACGCGATGCGCCGCGCCGATTCCGCGAAGCCCGAGGCCTACCTGCCCTTCCTGGCGCGCACGCGCGACTATGCCGGGCTCACGGGCAGGATCTCCTTCGACGCCAAGGGCGACCTGCTGCATCCGCAGCTGGCGCTCTACACCTTCAGGCGCGGCGTGCGCGCGCACCTGGCGACGATCCAGATGCCCTGAGCGAGCGGGCTCAACGCACCTTGAACACGGCCTGGTCGGCCTGCAGGCTATAGGGCGCGACGCGCGCCTTGTACGCCAGCAGGCTCTGGATCACGCGGCGCGCATCGGCATCGGCGCGCGCGCTGGCATCGAGCTCCACGCGCGTGGCCTCGCGCAGGGCCTCGACGACGGCCGGCGGCAACGGCTCGATGCGCGTGCCGCGCGCCTCGAGTTCGCGCATCGCCACCGCGTTGCGGTCGTTGGCGCGCGCGATCGAGCGCAGCGCGGCCGCCTGCGCCGACTGCCGCACGATCTGCTGCAGGTCGGCCGGCAGCGCGAGGAACTTCGCGCGGCCGATGAACAGGTGCATCGCCACGTCGGGCTCGTGCCAGGGCGCGACGTAGTGCGGCGCATAGCGCGCGAGCGGCAGCGTCGCGTCGATCGCGGGGCCGACCACGTCGGCCGCGTCGATGCGGCCCTCGGCGAAGGCCGGCACGATCTGCCCCAGCGGCAGGTTCACCGGCACCGCGCCCACGCGCGCCAGCACGCGGCCCGGAAAGCCCGCGATGCGCACGCGCACGCCGCGCAGGTCCTCGGGCGTGCGCAACGGCTTCGCGAACCAGCCGCCCATCTGGATGCCGGTGTGGCCCGCCGTCAGCGGCAGCACATCCAGCGGCGCCAGCACCGCCTCGAACAGCGCCTGGCCACCGCCCTCGTTGAGCCAGCCCTCCTGCTCGACCGGCAAGAGGCCGAAGGGCACGGCGGTGAAGAAGTCGATCGCGGGCACCTCGGCGGCGTAGTACTGCGCGGTCGTGTGCACGAGGTCGAACTCGCCGCCACGCAGCGCCTGCAGCAGGCCCGCGGGCTTGCCATGGCGCGCGGGGTCGATGGTCTCGATGCGCAGGCGCCCGCCCGAGGCGGCGTTCACGGTGTCGGCGAAGTCGAGCGCGGCTTCGTGCAGCAGCGGCAGGCTGGTGGGCCAAGAGGTACCCATGCGCCACACGATGGGTTGCGTGGCCGGTGGCGCGGCGGCGGGTGCCGCGCAGCCGGCGAGTGACAGGGCGAGCGCGCACGGCAGCAGGAGCGCGGCCAGGCCGCGGCGCAGGAGAGCGAAGTTCCCGGGCATGGCCGTCACTCCGCCACGATGCGTTTGTCCGCGGCCAGCTTGCTCCAGCGCGCGATCTCGGCCTTCAGGTAGTCCTGCGCCTGGGCCGGCGTGCCGCCCGCGACGTCGGTGCCCAGCGCCGCGAGCTTGTCGCGCACCTCGGGCGACTGCAGCGTGCGGTTCATCGCATCGGCCAGCGCGTCGACCACCGGCTTGGGCAGGCCGGCCGGGCCCATCAGCATGTACCAGGCGCCGATCTCGTAGTCGGGCACGCCGGCCTCGATCACCGTCGGCACCTCGGGCAGGCTGGCCGCGCGCTGGCGCGAGGTGACCGCGAGCGCGCGCAGCTTGCCGGCCTTCACCTGCTGCAGCACGGTGGGCACGGTGTCGAAGTTCACGTCGACCTGGCCCGCGATCAGGTCGGCCAGCGCCGCGCCGCTGCCCTTGTAGGGCACGTGCGTCATGGTGGTCCGCGTGGCCTGCTGGAACAGCTCGGCCGCGAAGTGCTGCTGCGTGCCCGCGCCCGAGGAGGCGTAGTTGACGCCGCCCGGCTTGGTCTTCGCGAAGGCGATGAATTCCTGCAGCGTCTTCGGGGGCAGGCTCGCGGGCACGGTCACCACCTGCGGCACGCTGCCGATCAGCGTGATGGCGGTGAAGTCGCGCGCCGCCGCGTAGGGCAGCTTCGGCATGATCGCCGGCACCATCGCGTTCGAGCTCACGTGGCCCAGCAGCAGCGTGTAGCCGTCGGGCCGCGCGCGCGCCGCGGCGGCGGTCGCGATGGTGCCGCTGGCGCCGGCGCGGTTCTCGACGATCACCGGCTGCTTCAGCAGCTCGGACAGGCGCGGCGCGACCTGGCGCGCGATCAGGTCGGTGCCGCCGCCGGGCGCGAAGCCCACCAGCAGCGTGACCGGCTTGGCCGGCCAGTGCTCCTCGGCCGCCGCGGGCAGCAGCCCCAGCAGCGCCCAGGCAGCGAGCGCGGCGCCGGCCGCGCGCATGCGTTGTCTCGTCGTCATGCTTGTCTCCTTCGTTCTGTGCGTCTGTGCGCGCGCGCCGGATTCAGTGGAATTCCGTCAGGCTGCCGAAGCCCGGGAACTGATCCTTGATGCCCATCCTGCGCAGCGCCGACCAATAGATCACCGGGCCCGAGGCGAAGACCGGCTTCCTGAGCCACTTCTCGGCATCGTTGGCCACGCGCGCATAGGCCAGGTTGGTGCCCAGCTGCAGGATCGCGTCGGGCTTGGCGGCCTCGCAGCGCAGGGTGGCCTCGGCGAGCTGCTCGTAGGTCTGCGAGGCGACGTGGATGATGCTCTTGCACTTGAGGCCCTCGACGTGCACGACCTCGAAGCCGCGCGACGTGAAGTAGCTGATGGCGTTGGTCTCGATCACCGGGTAGTAGGGCGTGAGCAGCGCGATGCGCTTCGCGCCGCAGAGCTTGAAGGCCTGCTCGGCCGACTGCGCGCCCATGGTCACCGGCACGCCCGAGAGCTTCTCGAGGTGCTTGAGCAGCGCGAAGCTGCCCTTCTCGCCGCCCATGTAGCTCTGCGAGGACATGCCGAGCACGAGGTGGTCGATCAGCGCTTCCTTGAGGCGGCGCACCGAGTCGTCGAGGTTGGCCGTGACGTTGCGCATGATCACCGACCAGTCCTCGTCCTGCGCGATCTTCTGGTTCGGCACGTAGTAGCGGTCGATGGCGTTGATCACGCCGCGCGGACGCATGTCCATCATCTCGTTCTCGACGTTCACGTTCGGTCCCGGCGTCATCACGCCGATCACGCCGCGCGGACCGAGGGCGTTGGTGTAGCGGTCGGTGTCGTGGGTCGAACCTGCGATTTCGACGATGCCTTGCTGGAATGCATTCATAAATTGCCTTTTGAAGCTGGATTGGGAGAGTTTCGGGGGTTCAAGTGCTGCAAATGAATGCGTTCAATGTAGCGGAGGCCGGCCGGCTCGGTCAACACTTTGAATTCAAATGACCGAAAATTCTCTCTTTCGAGGGCTCCGATCGGCGAATTCATCGAAAAATGAATTCATAATTGCCCATGGCCAAAGAATTCGTTCACAACGATCTGCTCGGAAACCTGCGCGAAGTGTTCGTGCAGGGCGAGTTCCCGCCGGGCAGCAAGGTGCCCGAAGCCCTGCTGTGCGAGCGCTTCGGCATCTCGCGCACGCCGCTGCGCGAGGCGCTCAAGGTGCTGGCCGCCGAAGGCCACGTCGAGCTGCTGCCCAACCGCGGCGCGCGCGTGCGCGAGCTGTCGCTCGAGGAGGTGGAGGGGCTGTTCGCGGTGGCCGGCGCGCTCGAGGCGCTGGCCGGCGAGCAGGCGGCCGCGCGCGTCACCGACGCGCAGCTCGCGGAGATCACCGCGCTGCACGAGCGCATGCGCAGTGCCTTCGCGGCGCGCGACATGGCGAGCTACTACGCGCTGAACCGCGGCATCCACGAGACCATCGTGCAGGCCACGCGCAACCCGGTGCTGCTCGACCAGTACGCGCTGATCAACGCGCGCATCCGGCGCATCCGCTTCAACTCCCCGATGACGCCCGAGATCTGGTCGCGCGCGATGGCGGAACACGAGGGCATGCTGAACGCACTGGCGCGGCGCGACGCGGCCTCGCTGTCGGGCATCCTCAAGACGCACCTGAAGCACAAGTGCGAGGCGATCCTCGAGGGGATGAAGGCCACGGCCGATGCGGCCGCGGCGCAGGCTGCGAGTGGATCGCGGCGCAAGGCGGCCTGAACGCGCAGCACCGCCTCCCCGGGGAAAGCCCCCTGCCCCCAGTCCGTCACGCTTGATACGATTTTCCGGCAAACGCCCATTCCACAGGCGTCGGAGACAAGATGGACCTGGACATCCCCAGCGGCGCCGCCGAGGCGCTGTACCGCACCATGGTGCGCATCCGCGCGTTCGAGAACGCGGCCGAAACGGCCAGCCAGGGCGGCGTGAGCGCCTATGGGCAGCAGGCCGGCGGCGCGGCCAAGGTGCGCGGGCCGCTGCACCTGTCGACCGGGCAGGAGGCGGTGCCGGCCGGCGTCTGCGCGCACCTGCGCACGAGCGACTACCTCACGTCCACGCACCGCGGCCACGGCCACACGCTGGCCAAGGGCGCCGACCTCGCGCGCATGATGTGCGAGCTGTTCGGCAAGGCCACGGGCTTCAACGGCGGCAAGGGCGGCTCGATGCACATCGCCGATTTCTCGGTCGGCATGCTGGGCGCCAACGGCGTGGTGGCGGCCGGGCTGCCGATCGCGGTGGGCGCGGCGCATGCGCAGAAGGTGCTGGGCCAGGGCGACGCCCTCACGGTCTGCTTCTTCGGCGACGGCGCGATCAACCGCGGCCCCTTCCTCGAGGCGCTGAACTGGGCCCGCGTGTACGAGCTGCCGGTGCTGTTCGTCTGCGAGGACAACCGCTGGAGCGCGACCACCGCGAGCGGTCCGATGACCGCGGGCGAAGGTGCCTCGGCGCGCGCCGAAGCGCTGGGCATCGCGGCCACGCAGGTCGACGGCAACGACGTGTTCGCGGTGCACGCGGCCGCGGCGCGGCTGGTGGCCGAGGTGCGCGGCGGCGGCGGGCCACGGCTGCTGCATGCGCTGACCTACCGCGTGAAGGGCCACGTGTCGGTCGACCTCGCGGCCTACCGCGATCCGGCCGAGCTGGCGGCGGCGCTCGAGACCGATCCGCTGGCCCGCGCGCGCGGCCGGCTGCTGGAAGCCGGGCTCGAGGCGGCGGCGCTCGATGCGATCGAGAACGCGGCCACGGCCGAGGTCGAGGCCGCCCTGGCCACCGCTGACGCGGCACCCTGGCCCGAGGCCGGCGCCGCCTTCACCGACGTGCAGACCACGGGAGCCGGGCAATGGCACTGAACGCAGCGAACACCGTGGAAGAACTCAGCTATGCCGAAGCCGCCGTGCGCGCCATCGCGCGCGAGATGGAAGCCGATGCGCGCGTGGTCGTGCTCGGCGAGGACGTGGGCCGCGGCGGCATCTTCGGCCAGTACAAGGGGCTGCAGCAGCGCTTCGGCGAGCGGCGCGTGATCGACACGCCGATCAGCGAGGCCGCGATCATGGGCGCGGGCGTGGGCATGGCGCTCGCGGGCCTGCGGCCGGTGGTCGAGATGCGCGTGGTCGACTTCGCGCTGTGCGGCATGGACGAGCTGGTGAACCAGGCCGCCAAGAACCGCTTCATGTTCGGCGGCCAGGGCCGCGTGCCGCTGGTGGCGCGCATGCCGGGCGGCATCTGGGACGCCTCGGCGGCGCAGCATTCGCAGTCGCTCGAGGCCTGGTTCGCGCACCTGCCGGGCGTGGTGGTGGTGAGCCCGTCGACGCCGCAGGACAACCATTCGCTGCTGCGCGCGGCGCTGCAGTGCGGCGACCCGGTGGTCTACATCGAGCACAAGACGCTGTGGGGCGCGCGCGGCCCGGTCGACGAGACGCTGGCGGTGCCGCTGGGCAAGGCGGCGCGCCTGCGCCGGGGCGACGCGCTCACGCTGGTGAGCTGGAGCCGGCAGGCGCAGGTCTGCGCCGAGGCCTGCGAGCGGCTCGCTGTCGAGGGCATCGCGGTCGACCTGATCGACCTGCGCACGCTCTGGCCCTGGGACCGCGAGACGGTGTTCGAATCGTGCGCGCGCACCGGCCGGCTGCTGGTGGCGCACGAGGCGGTGCAGGCCGCGGGCTTCGGCGCCGAGATCGCGGCCAGCGCGGCCGAGGCCACGGGCTGCCGCATCGCGCGGCTCGGTGCGCCGCGCATCCCGGTCGGCTATGCGCCGGTGCTCGAGGCGCAGTCGCGCGTGGGCGTGGACGCCATCGTCGCGGCGGCGAAGAAGCTGGCCGGCTGACACGCGCCCCGCGCACCGATGGACCCGCTGTTCTTCAAGCTGGTGCGCGTGGTCAACCTCACGGCGCGGCCCTTCCACGAACGCGTGGGCCGCGAGCACCAGCTCACGCTCAACGAGTGGCGCACGATGGCGGTGCTGGGCGCGCAGCCCGGGCTCACGGCCTCGCAGGTGGCCGACCAGACGGGCCTCGACAAGATGGCGGTGAGCCGCGCGCTGGCCGGCCTCAAGCGTCACCGGCGCGTGCAGTGCCGCGAGGATCCGACCGACCAGCGCAGGAGCCGGCTGCACCTCACGGCCACGGGCAAGGCGCTGCACGCAACGGTGAGCGAACTGGGCCGCGAGCGCGAGGCCGCGCTGTTCGCGGGCGTGAGCGCCGACGAGCTCGCGCGGCTGGGCACCACGCTCGACCGGCTGATCGCCTCGGTGGGCGGCGATGCCGAGGCTCATGCGCCGGCGGTCGCGCGCAGCCGCTCGAGCACCGGCAGCAACTCCGAGGGATCGGGCCGCTGCGTGTAGTCGGGGTTGACCTCGGCATAGACGATGGTGCCGTCGCGCGCGATCACGTAGCGCGCGGGCATCGGCAGGGTCCAGCTCGGCTCGCCGTTGACCACCGCGAGGTCGTTCCTGAACACGTCGCGGTAGAGGTCCTGCAGGTAGCCCGGAAGCTCGAAGCGCAGGCCGAAGGCGGCGGCCACGGCATTGCCGGTGTCCGACAGGATCGGAAAGGCGAGCTTGTTGTCGCGCGCCGACTTGCGGCTGTTCGAGGGCGTCTGCGGCGACACCGCCACCAGTTGCGCGCCGAGCGCCTGCAGGCCCGGCAGCGCTTCCTGCAGCGCCTGCAGGTCCAGGTTGCAGTACGGGCACCAGACGCCGCGGTAGAAGGTCAGCACCAGCGGGCCGCGGGCCAGCAGCTCCTGCGACGACCAGGCGCGGCCGTCGGCGTCGTGCAGCGTGAAGGCCGGGGCGCGATCGCCGGCGCGCAGCGCGCGGTCGGCGGCGCCCGAGGCGATCAGCTCGTCGGTGGCGCGGTGCATGGGTTCGTGGATGAAGGCGGGCGCGTTCCACGGCGGGCCGCCGGCTTCGAAGTTGGCGCGGAAGGCGGCGAGTTTCTCGGGCAGTGACATGGCGATTTCTCCAGGGTGGTTTGCGGGGGTTGGGGCACAGGCGGTGCCGTGCCGTCACTGTCTTTGATTCGCCGATCGGCCGGTAGCCGGCGCGCACGACTAAGATCCATTCGCCATGCAAATCAATCAGGAGCGATGAGCGACCGGCTGCTCGCCCTGCGGCTGTTCACGCGCGTCGCGCACGCGGGCAGCTTCTCGCGCGCGGGGCGCGAGTTCGGGCTCTCGCAGCCCTCGGCCTCGCGCGTGATCGCGACGCTCGAGAAGGAGGTCGGCGCGGCGCTGCTGACGCGCACCACGCGCGCCGTGACGCTGACCGAGGCCGGCGCCGACTACCTCGCGCGCATCGAGCCGATCCTGGCCGCGCTCGAGGAGGCCGACCATGCGGCGCGCGGCACCGGCGAGTTGCGCGGCGTGCTGCGCGTGGCGCTGTCCTCGAGCTTCGCGGTGCGCGAGGCGATCCCCGCGCTGCCGCCGTTCACGGCGCGGCATCCGGCGCTGCGCATCAAGCTGCTGATGCACGACCAGCTGCAGGACCTGGTGAGCGAGGGCGCGGACCTCGCGTTCCGCTTCGGCGCGCTGCCCGATTCCAGCGCCACCGCGCGCAGCCTGGGCCTGTTCGAGACCCTGCTGGTGGCCGCGCCCGGCTACCTGCGCCGTGCCGGCACGCCGGCGCTGCCGGCCGACCTCGCGGCGCACGCGGTGGTGGCCGGCCCGAGCGGCGGTGCGTCATGGTCCTTCGAGCGCGGCGGCCGCCAGGTGTCGGTGCGCATCGCGGGCGCGCTGCTGAGCAGCACGATGAACGAGGGCTCGATCGCCGCGGCCGTGGCGGGGCTGGGCATCACGCACACCAGCGAACTGGGCTGCGGCGCCGAGCTGGCGAGCGGCGCGCTGGTGCGGGTGCTCGCGGACTGGCGCATGGCGCCGGTGGAGCTGCATGCGGTGTTTCCGGCCGGGCGGGCCGCGAAGCCGTCGGCGCGCGCGCTGGCCGAGCATGTGGCCGCGGCGCTGGCGGCGCGGGCGGTGCCCGGCCGCTGAACCGCGCGCTCAGGCCGCGAAGCCGCCGTCGATGTTGAGCCCGGCGCCGGTCACGAACGCGGCCTCGGGGCTCGCGAGGTAGGCCACCATGCCCGCGATCTCGTCGGCGTGGCCGTGGCGGTCGAGCGCCATGAAGCTGTGCATGGTCGCGGCCATCGGGCCGTTGGCCGGGTTCATGTCGGTGTCGACCGGGCCGGGCTGCACGTTGTTGACCGTGATGCCGCGCGGGCCGAGGTCGCGCGCCAGGCCCTGCACCAGGCCCGTGAGCGCCGACTTGCTCATGGCGTAGATGCTGCCGCCCGCGAAGGGCATGCGCTCGGCGTTGGTGCTGCCGATGTTGACGATGCGCCCGCCGCTGCCCATGTGCGCCAGCGCGGCCTGGATGGCGACGAACACGGCGCGCACGTTGACGGCGATGGTGCGGTCGAAATCGGCCAGCGTGAGCTGGTCGACCGGGCCCAGGTGCAGCACGCCGGCGCTGTTGACCAGGATGTCGATGCGGCCGCCGAAGTGGCGCGCCGCCTGGTCGATGCCGGCCTTGAGCGCCTCGGCATCGGCGCTGTCGATCTTCAGCGCGAGCGCGCGGCCGCCCTCGGCCTCGAGGCTGCGCGCGAGTTCCTCGGCGACGGCCTGCGAGCTGCTGTAGCTGAAGGCCACGGCGGCGCCGTCGCGCGCCAGGCGACGCACGATGGCCGCGCCGATGCCGCGCGAGCCACCGGTGACGAAGGCGACCTTGCCGGCGAGGACGGGGGTCGGGGAGGTGGTGGTGGAGGTCATGGCTTTTTCCTTGTGAGTGGTGTTGGAAGGCCTCCAGTCTCTGCCTTCGATTGCGTTTGCGGTAGCCATCAATCGGTCCCATCAAATTCAACCATTGGTTGAAAATAGCGCGATGGAACCGCTCAACCATCTCGCTTCCTTCGTGCAGAGCGCCGAGGGCGGCAGCTTCTCGGCCGCCGCGCGCCACCTCGGGCTCACGCCGGCCGCGGTCAGCAAGAACGTGGCGCGGCTGGAGGCGCGGCTCGGCGTGCGGCTGTTCCAGCGCAGCACGCGCCGGCTCACGCTGACCGAGGGCGGCGAGCGCTTCCTGGCGCAGATCGGCGGCGCGCTCGCGACCCTGCAGGAAGCGGTGGCCGGCATCGACAAGGACGACGGCCAGCCCTCGGGCACGCTCAAGGTCAGCATGGGCCAGGCCTTCGGCCGCACGCACGTGCTGCCGATGATGGGCGACTTCCTCGCGCGCTACCCGGCGATCGTGCCGGACTGGCATTTCGACAACCTGCAGGCCGACCTCGTCGGCGAGGGCTTCGACGCGGCCATCGGCGGCGGCTTCGAGCTGTCGGCCGGGCTGGTGGCGCGCGAGCTGGCGCGCATCCACGTGGTGGCGGTGGCAGCGCCGGCCTACATGGCGCAGCGGCGGATGCCGCGCCATCCGTCGGAGCTGGCGGCGCTCGACGCGCTGGTGCGCCGCTCCTCGCCCACGGGCCGGCTGCGCAGCTGGACCTTGCGGCATGCGCGCGGCGCGGCGAAGGAGGCGGAGGTCACGGTCGAGCTGCCGCGCCCGCGCGCGATCTTCAACGACCCCGAGGCCATCGCGCAGGCCGCGCTGATGGGGCTGGGCGTGGCGATGCTGCCGATGCCCTTCGTGGAGCAGGGACTGCGCGACGGCAGCCTGCTGCGGCTGCTGCCCGAGTGGCACCACGACGCGGGCGCGGTCTGGCTCTACTACCCGAGCAAGAAGCTGCTGCCACCGAAGACGCGGGCCTTCGTCGACTTCGTGCTCGAGCGCTTCCGCGAGGAGCAGTTCGCGCAGCGCATGCAGGTGGGCTAAGCGCCGCGCCGGGCCGCCCCAGGCAAGCTCGCACCGCAGTGCGAAGCACGAGGGTGCTCCAATGAACCGCGCCCGGGGTTTTCACCCGCGACGGCCGCGGCACGCGCCTGTACAAAGGCGCGCATGACTTCTTCTCACCTTCACTTTCCGTCCCGGCGCGCGCTGCTCGCCGCCTCGGTCGCCGCCGCCGCGACACTGCTCGCCGCACCCTCGTGGGCGCAAGGCGCCTGGCCCACCAAGCCGGTGCGCATCGTCGTGCCCTTCGCAGCGGGCGGCACCACCGACATCCTCGCGCGCGCGATCGCGCCCGAGCTCTCGAAGGCCTTCGGCCAGCAGTTCATCGTCGACAACCGCGCGGGCGCGGGCGGCAACCTGGGCGCGGAGATCGTGGCGCGCGCGCCGAACGACGGCTACACGCTGCTGATGGGCACGGTGGGCACGCACGGCATCAACCGCGCGCTCTATCCGAAGCTGCCCTTCGATCCGATCAAGGACTTCGCGCCGATCACGATGGTGGCCGCGGTGCCGAACGTGATGGAGATGAACGCCGAGAAGGCGAAGACGCTCGGCATCCACAACGTGCAGGACTTCATCAAGTACAGCAAGGCCAACCCCGGCAAGTTCAACATGGCCTCGAGCGGCAGCGGCACCTCGATCCATCTCGCGGGCGAGCTGTTCAAGAGCATGACGGGCACCTTCATGGCCCACATCCCCTACAAGGGCTCGGGCCCGGCCCTGCTCGACATGGTGGCCGGCAACGCCGACGTGATGTTTGACAACCTGCCCTCGTCGATGGCGCAGATCAAGGCCGGCAAGCTCACGGCGCTGGCCGTGACCAGCGCGCAGCGCTCGCCCGCGCTGCCCGACGTGCCGACGGTGGAAGAGGCCGGCGGCCCGACGCTCAAGGGCTTCGAGGCCAGCTCGTGGTTCGGTCTGCTGGCGCCGGCGGGCACCTCGCCCGAGATCGTCAACCGCATCCAGCAGGAAGTCGCCAAGTCGCTCGGCACGGCCGCGATCAAGGAGAAGATGCTGGCGCAGGGCGCGATCCCGAGCGGCAACACGCCGGCCGACTTCACGAAGCTCATCGCGAGCGAGCACGTGAAGTGGGCGAAGGTGGTGAAGGAGTCGGGCGCGAAGGTGGACTGAGAGGGTCCTGCCCGAGTGAAGATTCAGCGCCCGTCCGTCGCGGACTGGCGCCGGACACCGGCCGCCGCGCGGCCGGTTGTCCGACCCGGACTCAGGTGGTCCAGGTCACGTCCTTGTTTTCGGCCAGCGATTCCTTGAGCATGTGCAGCAGCGGCGTGGCGCGCTGGTGCAGCGCCACATGCTGTTTTTCGGCGTCGTGGTTGTGGTCCTCGACCGCGAATTCATCATGGTTGTGGGTGTTGCTTTTCTCGCGTGCGAGCGCGGCCTCGATGGCCGAGATCGCCCCGGGAATCTGCTCGACCGTGATGATTCCTTGCGCCGAAGGCGACTTGCCGACGATGTCGAACAACTGGCGCGCGTGCGTCTCGAGCATCACGAAATCCGACGAGGCCCTGGACTGGAAACGATAGAGCATGGGGGTGTCCCTTTCACTTGTAGAGATGATCACGCGTGAAAGGGTACACCGATTGCGCACCGCGCAAAGTGCCGTGATCGACCTTGCCGTCGGGCTTGGTCGAGACCATCTGGTACAGGCCGATCCAGCCCTGCTCGAAGCTCATGGCCGAGCCCGCGAGGTAGAGCCGGTAGGCGCGCAGGATGCGCTCGGCGTTGGCGTGCTGGCGCTCGCTGCCGCCGTTGCGCAGCACGGCGCGCGCGGTCTCGAGCTGCGCCTCGAGCGCGTCGGACCAGGCCCACAGCGTGCGCGCATAGTGCGGCCGCAGGCTCTCGACGTCGACGATCTCCAGGCCGGCGGCCGCGGTCTCGCGCAGCACGTGCGTGACGTGCAGCAGCTCGCCGCCCGGGAAGATGTACTTCTCGATGAAGTCGCCCATGCCGTTGCCGAGCTGGCGGTAGTTGAGCTGGCCCGAGGTGATGCCGTGGTTCATCAGCAGGCCGCCGGGTGCCAGCAATGAATGGATCTTGGAAAAGTAGGTCGGCATGTTGGCCGCGCCCACATGCTCGAACATGCCCACCGAGGAGATCTTGTCGAACGGCCGCTCGGCCGACAACTCGCGGTAGTCGCGCAGCTCGACGCGCACGCGGCCCGTGAGGCCCTTCTCCTCGATCAGGCGCTGCACGTGCGCATGCTGGTTGCGCGACAGCGTGATACCGGTGGCGTCGACGCCGTAGTGCTCGGCCGCCCACAGCAGCAGGCCGCCCCAGCCCGAGCCGACGTCGAGGTAGCGCTCGCCGGGCTTGAGCATCAGCTTGCGGCAGATGTGGTCGAGCTTGGCTTCCTGCGCCTGTGCCAGCGTGAGGTCGGGCGTCGCGTAGTAGGCGCACGAGTACACCCGGCGCGGGTCGAGCCACAGCGCGTAGAAGTCGTCGGAGACGTCGTAGTGGAACTCGATCTGGGCGGCGTCCTTGCGCAGCGAGTGCGAGCCGCGCGACTTGGCCAGGTGCTGCAGGCGGCTCCACCATCCGGTGTCGGTCTCGGCCGGGTTGCCGGGCAGCAGCCCGACGGTGGCGTCGATCAGGTCGCGCATCGCGCCCTCGATCTGCACCTTGCCCTCGACGTAGGCCTCGCCGATCGCGCCTACCTGTCGGCCTGCGAGCTTGGCCAGGGCGGACCATTCCGAGAAAGCCAGCGTGACACGCGAACCGGCTGCCGCCACCCGTCGCCCATCGGGCAATTGCAGTGCCACGGGCACGGGAAGCGAAGCCAGCTGCGACTCGATCTTGGGTATCAAGCTTTGCATGGGCCGCATGGTATTGATTTTTCGAGCTTCTTGCATGCGGTTGCATCGGGCGGCCCGGATCGCATCGCGGGGACGCCGGCCGGCACCGGCACCGGCGGGCCCGATGTGCTTCGGGTAAATCCGTTTGACACCAGATTGTTTATGTCTAAACTATTCAACCATGAACAGCATCGCCCACGCCCCGTCCATGGACCTCCAACGCATCCTGTGCATCGGCGGCGGGCCCGCCGGCCTGTACTTCGCGCTGCTGATGAAGGCGCGCAACCCGGCCCTCAAGATCACGGTGGTCGAGCGCAACCGGCCCTTCGACACCTTCGGCTGGGGCGTGGTGCTCAGCGACCAGACGCTCGCCAACCTGCGCGCGGCCGACGCCGAATCCGCCGCGCTGATCGGCGACGACTTCCACCACTGGGACGACATCCAGGTCTTCTTCAAGGGCCGCCAGGTGCGCTCGGGCGGCCACGGCTTCTGCGGCATCGGCCGCAAGCGGCTGCTCAACATCCTGCAGGAGCGCTGCCTCGCGCTCGGCGTAGAGCTGGTGTTCGAGACCGACGTGACCGACGACCAGGCGCTGGCCGCGAAGTACGAGGCCGACCTGGTGATCGCGAGCGACGGCCTCAACAGCCGCATCCGCCAGCGCTATGCCGACGTGTTCCAGCCCGACATCGACCTGCGCCAGTGCCGCTTCGTCTGGCTCGGCACGCACCAGACCTTCGACGCCTTCACCTTCGCCTTCGAACAGACCGAGCACGGCTGGTTCCAGGCCCACGCCTACCAGTTCGACAAGGACACCTCGACCTTCATCGTCGAGACGCCCGAGGCCGTGTGGCAGGCCCATGGCCTCGACAGAATGGAGCAGCCCGAGGCGATCGCCTTCTGCGAGAAGCTGTTCGCGAAGTACCTCGACGGGCACTCGCTGATCAGCAACGCCACCCACCTGCGCGGCTCGGCCAACTGGATCCGCTTCCCGCGCGTGGTGTGCGAGCACTGGACGCACCGCGTCGACGTCGGCGGCCGCTCGGTGCCCGTGGTGCTGATGGGCGACGCCGCGCACACGGCGCACTTCTCGATCGGCTCGGGCACCAAGCTCGCGCTCGAAGACGCGATCGACCTGGCCAACGAATTCGCCGCCGGCGGCAGCACCGACCAGGTGCTCGAGCAGTACGAGGCGCGCCGCAGCGTCGAGGTGCTCAAGATCCAGAACGCCGCGCGCAACTCCACCGAATGGTTCGAGAACGTGCCGCGCTACACCGGCATGGAGATCGAGCAGTTCGCCTATTCGCTGCTCACGCGCTCGCAACGCATCAGCCACGAGAACCTGCGGCTGCGCGACACCAAGTGGCTCGGCGGCTACGAGCAGTGGCTGGCCGGCGGCAAGGCCGTCGCGCCGATGCTGATGCCGCTCAAGGTGCGCGGGCTCGAACTCAAGAACCGCATCCTGGTGTCGCCGATGGCGACCTACAGCGCGGTCGACGGCGTGCCGCAGGACTTCCTGCTGGTGCACCTCGGTGCGCGCGCGCTCGGCGGCGCGGCGATGGTGTTCGTCGAGATGACCAGCCCCACGCCCGAAGGCCGCATCACGCCCGGCTGCACCGGCCTCTACAACGACGAGCAGCAGGCCGCGTTCAAGCGCATCGTCGACTTCGTGCACGCGCAGTCGAGCGCGAAGATCGCGATGCAGCTCGGCCACAGCGGCCCCAAGGGCTCGACGCAGGTGGGCTGGGAAGGCACCGACGAGCCGCTGCCCAGCGGCAACTGGCCGCTGCTGGCCGCCAGCGCGCTGCCCTACGGCGAACAGAACCAGCAGCCGGCCGCGATCACGCGCGCCGAGATGGACACGCTGCGCGATCAGTTCGTGGCATCGACGCGCCGCACGGCCGAGGCCGGCTTCGACTGGCTCGAGCTGCACTGCGCGCACGGCTACCTGCTGTCGGCCTTCATCAGCCCGCTGACCAATCTGCGCGAGGACGAGTACGGCGGCAGCCTCGAGAACCGCTGCCGCTATCCGCTCGAGGTGTTCCGCGCGATGCGCGCCGCCTGGCCGGCGGACAAGCCGATGAGCGTGCGGATCTCGGCCCACGACTGGGCACCGGGCGGCAACACCGATGCCGACGCGGTGGCGATCGCGCGCTTCTTCAAGGACGCGGGCGCCGACTTCATCGACGTCTCCTCGGGCCAGACCACGCGCGCCGCCAAGCCGGTCTACGGCCGCATGTACCAGACGCCGTTCGCCGACCGCATCCGCAACGAGGTCGGCATCTCGACCATCGCCGTGGGCGCGATCACCGAGGCCGACCAGGCCAACAGCATCATCGCGGCCGGCCGCGCCGACCTCTGCGCGATCGCGCGGCCGCACCTGGCCGACCCGGCCTGGACGCTGCACGAGGCCGCCAAGCTGCAGAGCCGCGCCGTCGAGTGGCCAAAGCAGTACCTGAGCGGGCGCGACCAGATGTACCGCGAGATCGCCAAGCAGCAGCAGATGGCGGCGGCCGCCACTGCGGCGATGGCCGCGGCGCAGAGCGAAGAAACGCACTGATCGCCGGCGGCACTCCATGGACCTCGAAGCCCGCGCCCACGCCGAGCACCCCGAAGCGCTGCGGCTGTGGCTGCGCCTTCTGACCTGCACGCAGCTGATCGAGAAGGAAGTGCGCAACGGGCTGCGCGCGCAGTTCACCACCACGCTGCCGCGCTTCGACCTGATGTCGCAACTCGAGCGCTCGCCCGAGGGGCTCAAGATGAACGAGCTGTCGCGCCGGATGATGGTGACCGGCGGCAACGTCACCGGCATCACCGACCAGCTCGTGACCGAGGGCCTGGTCGAGCGCGTCGACGTCGAGGGCGATCGCCGCGCCTGGCGCGTGCGGCTCACGCCGCGCGGCCGCAAGCTGTTCCACGAGATGGCGCAGCAGCACGAGGACTGGATCGTCGGGGCCTTCGCGGGCCTCACGGGCAAGGAGATCGCGCAGCTCCACAAGCTGCTCGGCAAGGTCAAGCAACACTCACAGAGCCAGACACTGGCGGAGGCCGAATGAAGCATTACATCGGTGCGGGCAATCCCATGCACGCGCAATTCGAAGCGAAGGCGGCCTATGCCGCGAAGCACTTCGCCTGGCACTACGACAACGGCGTGGGCACCATCACGCTGAACCGTCCCGAGCGCAAGAACCCGCTGACCTTCGACTCGTACGCCGAGCTGCGCGACCTGTTCCGCGCGCTCAACTACGCGAGCGACGTGAAGGTGATCGTGGTCACGGGCGCGGGCGGCAACTTCTGCTCGGGCGGCGACGTGCACGAGATCATCGGCCCGCTGACCGGCATGCGCATGCCCGAGCTGCTCGAGTTCACGCGCATGACGGGCGACCTGGTGAAGGCGATCCGCGCCTGCCCGCAGCCCATCGTCGGCGCCATCGACGGCGTGTGCGCCGGCGCCGGCGCGATGATCGCGCTGGCCTGCGACCTGCGCTACGGCTCGCCCGCCACGCGCACCGCCTTCCTGTTCACGCGCGTCGGCCTGGCCGGCGCGGACATGGGCGCCTGCGCGCTGCTGCCGCGCGTGATCGGCCAGGGCCGCGCTTCCGAGCTGCTGTTCACGGGCCGCGCGATGACGGCGCAGGAAGGCCATGCCTGGGGCTTCTTCAACGCGCTGCACGAGAGCGACGCGCTGCTCGAAGCCGCGACCAAGATGGCGCGCGAGCTGGCCGAGGGCCCGAGCTTCGCGCACGGCATGACCAAGACCATGCTGGCGCAGGAATGGTCGATGACCATCGACCAGGCGATCGAAGCCGAGGCGCAGGCGCAGGCGATCTGCATGCAGACCGAGGACTTCCGCCGCGCCTACGAGGCCTTCGCGGCCAAGCGCAAGCCGGTGTTCGGCGGGGACTGAGGCCATGGCGAAGATCCCGGCTCCTCCTTCCACCGCGCACCTGGCGCTGCCTTTCTTCGACGAGGCGCACCGCGCCCTCGCGAGCGACCTGCTGCCCTGGTGCGCCGCGCAGGAGGTCGACGAGCGCGACGACCGCGCGGCCTGCCGCGAATGGGTGCGCCGCCTCGGCGACGGCGGCTGGCTGCGCTACGCGGTGCCCGGCAGCGCCGGCGGCGCGCTCGAGCGCCTCGATTCGCGCGCGCTGGTGCTGCTGCGCGAAACCCTCGGCTACCACTCGCCGCTGGCCGACTTCGCGTTCGCGATGCAGGGCCTGGGCAGCGGCGCGATCACGCTCGCGGGCACGCCCGAGCAGCAGTCGCGCTACCTCGGCGCGGTCGGCAAGGGCGAGAAGATCGCGGCCTTCGCGCTGAGCGAGCCCGACGCCGGCTCCGACGTGGCCGCCATGGCCATGCGCGCCGAACCCACGGCCGACGGCTGGCGCCTCAACGGCAGCAAGACCTGGATCAGCAACGGCGGCATCGCCGACTTCTACTGCGTGTTCGCCAAGACCGATCCAGCGGGCGGCACGCGCGGCATCACCGTGTTCATCGTCGATGCGACCACGCCCGGCCTCGACACCTCCGAGCACATCGACGTGATGGCGCCGCATCCGCTGGCCACCCTGCGCTTCGACGACTGCGTGGTGCCGCGCGGCGCCCAGCTCGGCGAACTGAACGGCGGCTTCAAGCTCGCGATGCGCACGCTCGACATCTTCCGCGCCTCGGTGGCCGGTGCCGCGCTCGGCATGGGCCGGCGCGCGCTGGCCGAGGCGATCTCGCATGCGAAGAACCGCCGCATGTTCGGCCAGACGCTGGCCGACTTCCAGCTCACGCAGGCCAAGCTCGGCGAGATGGCGGCGCTGATCGACGGCGCGGCGCTGCTGACCTACCGCGCGGCCTGGATGCGCGACGAGGCCGAGCAGCGCGGCGGCGCGCCGGTGGGCGACGTGTCGGCCGCGGCCGCGATGGCCAAGATGGCCGCGACCGAGAACGCCAGCCGGGTCATCGACATGGCGTTGCAGATGCATGGCGGCCTCGGCGTCAAGGTCGGCACCAAGATCGAGGCCCTCTACCGCGACATCCGTTCGCTGCGCATCTACGAGGGCGCGACGGAAGTGCAGCAACTGATCATCGGCAAATCCGTACTGCGGGGATGAACACCGTGACCGCTCCATCCGCCCAAGTCGACCGCTTCGTGCACGACCGGCTGCCGCCGGCGGCGCAGCTGCCGGTCTTCCGCTACGACCGGCCCGAACTGCAACTGCCCGACCAGCTCAACCTGGTCGAGGAACTGCTCGACAAGGCCCCCGCCAAGGGCTTCGGCGACCGGCCGCTGCTGCGCTCGCCGCAAGGCACGCTCAGCTATTCGCAGGCCGCCATCCAGGTCAACCGCATCGCGCAGGTGCTGACCGAGGACCTGGGCCTGGTGCCCGGCAACCGCGTGCTGCTGCGCGGCGGCAACTCGGTGGCGATGGCGCTGGCCTGGCTCGCGGTGGTGAAGGCCGGACTGATCGCCGTTGCGACCATGCCGCTGCTGCGCGCCAAGGAGCTCGGCGACATCATCGAGAAGTCGCAGCCGGTGGCCGCGCTGTGCGACGGCCGGCTGCTCGACGAGCTGGTGGCCGCGCAGCAGGCGCACCCGGTGCTCGCCGACATCATCGCCTTCAACAGGCCCGACGCGGCCGATTCGCTGTCGGCCCGCGCGGCCGCCAAGAGCGGCATCTTCGAGGCCTGCCCCACGGCGGCCGACGACATCGCGCTGCTGGCCTTCACCTCGGGCACCACGGGCAAGCCGAAGGCGCCCGTGACCACGCACCGCGACGTGCTCGCGATGTGCGAGACCTGGCCGCGCCACGTGCTGCAGGCGCGGCCCGACGACGTGGTGGTGGGCTCGCCGCCGCTGGCCTTCACCTTCGGGCTCGGCGGGCTGCTGGTGTTCCCGATGTACGCGGGCGCCTCGATCTACTTCCCCGACGCGCCCTTCACGCCCGAAGGCCTGGTGAAGCTGATCAACGAGGTCGGCGCGACCATCTGCTACACCGCGCCGACCTTCTACCGCCAGATGGCGCCGTTCGTGAAGCAGCACGGCGCGCCCACGCTGCGCATCAGCGTGAGCGCGGGCGAGGCCCTGCCCGATGCCACGCGCCAGCTCTGGAAGGAGGCCACCGGCCTCGAGATGCTCGACGGCATCGGCGGCACCGAGGTGTTCCACATCTACATCTCGGCCGCGGGCGACGAGGTGCGCCGCGGCGCCGTCGGCAAGGCCGTGCCGGGCTTCATCGCCAAGGTGGTCGATGCGGAGGGCAACGAGGTGCCGCGTGGCACGGTCGGCAAGCTGGCGCTGCAAGGGCCCGTGGGCTGCCGCTATCTCGACGACGTGCGGCAGGCCGACTACGTGAAGAACGGCTGGAACTATCCGGGCGATTCCTTCGTCCAGGACGACGACGGCTACTTCTTCTACCAGGCGCGCGCCGACGACATGATCATTACCGCCGGCTACAACGTCGGTGGCCCCGAGGTCGAGGACGCGCTGCTCAAGCATCCGGCCGTGGCCGAATGCGGCGTGATCGGCAAGCCCGATGCCGACCGCGGCATGATCGTCAAGGCCTTCTGCGTGCTGAAGCCCGGGCAGACCGGCGATGCCGGCCTCGTGAAGGCGCTGCAGGACCACGTGAAGGCCACGATCGCGCCGTTCAAGTACCCGCGCGAGATCGAGTTCGTGTCCGTGCTGCCACGCACCGAAACCGGCAAGCTGCAACGCTTCAAACTGAGACAAACCGAAGACAACAGGTCCACCACATCATGATCAAACTCTTGCAGCCTCCGGGCTGGTTGCCCCCCAAGGGCTATGCGAATGGCGTCGCGGCGCGCGGCACGATGGTGTTCGTCGGCGGACAGATCGGCTGGAATGCCCAGCAGCAGTTCGAGTCGGACGACTTCATCGACCAGTGCGGCCTGGCGCTGCGCAACATCGTCGAGGTGCTGCGCGAGGCCGGTGCCGGTCCCGAGCACATGGTGCGCATGACCTGGTACGTGGTCGACCGCGACGAGTACAGCCGCCGGCTCGCCGAGCTCGGCCCGGTGTACCGCGATGCGATGGGCCGCAACTTCCCGGCCATGACCTGCGTGCAGGTCGCGGCGCTGGTGGAGCCGCGCGCGAAGATCGAGATCGAGGTCACGGCGGTCGTGCCGGACTGACGAAGGCACTTCACCCCATCAACGACAAAGCCCTCTCGCGAGGGCTTTTCTTTTGGGCGTGTGCTTCGCGTTGTTGCAACGCACTTGCGAATTCGGAGCAGCAAAAGAAAAAGGGTCTTTCGTTTCCGAAAGACCCTTATCAATTTGGTTGCGCGAGGGGGATTTGGACAAGAGAGACTTGTCGTCATCCCGAATTCGCGACGTCGGCCGTAGTCTCGGGCGCGTGCAGCGTTTCAACTTAGCTGTGGGCCCTCTCGGCATCACCGGGTCCGGATGGGCCGCCGGCTTTGGCAGTAGGTCTGAATTTAAAGCTATGCTTTGCCGCCCGAGGCGCCCGCCCCGGATTTTGCGGTAGCCAAGATGCCTCCCCCCGTCGAATCACTCAACTCCGTCCCCTTCGACCAGCTACGCTTTGACTTCGAACCGAAGGAGCTATTCGGCTACCTAGCAGCCTTTCGCCCGGAGGGAATGAACTGTCCGATCTGCTCAGTCGATCACTGGGGCGTGTCGCCGACGGTAGTTGAACCAATGCGCCTCATGGTGTTTCCAGATGGCCTGCAGGAAAAGCCCGACCCCGACACTTTCCCCTCGAGGTTGGAGTTCATCACCTGGATGCGAAACAAAACCTACTCTTTTCAGTGCTCAAACTGCGGGCATCTTGTGCTGTTTAGCGCCCTGAGAGTAGCTAGTTCTATCGCCGCGACGCGGCTAAATTCATCTGCCGCTACGCCCGAGACACCGAGCACCTCGGGAGATCCGAAATGATCTGGAACGGCCTGACCGACCAAAACAACAACGTCGTCGACCTGTTCAGCAAGCCTTCCCCCGCTGTTAATGCGGCCTTGAGGGCGGCAATAAAGACCCAAGATAATGCGAACACCACCATGACTGACATGACGCGCGAAGAATTGCAGGCCCGGCTCGAACTTGTCGAGTCGAGGGCAGACGCGCGGCTGGGCAGGTTCGAGGAGCGGATTGACCAAGCGATCCGGGCAATGCGCGACGACAGAAAGAGCCTCAAGGAAGACATTGCGGTCCTGACGGCGGAGCAGAAATCGACCCGCACCACGATCGTGGTCACTGCAATCGGAGCAGCTGTGAGCATCGTCGGGGGGATCGCTGCCTTCAATGCCACGGTGCTGTCGAACATGATGGCCAGCTTTGAGAACGGGAAGAACACCGCGCAGTCGCTTTCCGTAGCTGCACAGGCTATTTCGGATGCATCGAAGCGCCTGGACGATATGCAAGCGCGCATCGAAAAGCTACAACCACCAGCGCCGCAGCCGCGCCCCGAAGCGCCGAACTCTACTTCGCCGCGAAAGTAGGCGCCGCAACGTAAGGCGACTCGACCTCGCCAATCATCGACGACTGCTGAAGTTGGTGATGAGCACCTCGCCGACTGCCTGATTCGCCTTCGAGCTGACGCTGTCCGGGATGAGTCACGGGCTCCAAAAATAGAGCTGCCGCGACGATCGGTGAAAGCGCTCGCAGGTTCGGATCGCCAGCGAGGTCGGCCGCAAGCTCTTCGAGCTGTTCAGGATCGACCGTGCGCCAATGCATCTTGAGCCGCCGGGCGCAGTAGTGGATCCACATGTCGGAGGGGATCTCATGGTCCATGGATCAAATAATACTGTATATTTATACAGTTTCAACGCTGGTCGTCTAGGAGGTCTTCCGCACCCGCTTCGAGGATGGAGAACTCCAGTCCGTGGAGGCGATCAAGCACAGCCGAGCGGACCGTCTGCCGCCCTTCTTCGGCGTCGTTCGCGAAGACGATGAACGGCCACCGCTGCAGCTCGATCTCTTCTAGGCTGGTATGGCCGTGTACGCCCACAGCGCGGCGTTGGTAGCTCTACGCTAGACAATCCGGCAGTTCCGGATAATGATGAAACATTCGGAAATACATCATCAGAGCAATGGCGAATTTCAACGGGAATGGGTATCTAGAGCCGGGCATCCACGCGATGACAGACGAAGAGATCAAGGGCAGCTTTGTGGACGAATTTCCAGCGTCAACAACGCGCCCAAAGATTCACGAAGGCTATGTGCGCCATGCCGCAGAGCTCGCGGCCATTGGCATCGATGGAGTGAAATTCCTCGATGGCAGCTTCACCACAACGAAGGCTGACCCCGGCGACATCGACATGGTGCTGTTTGCAGATGCTGATCTGGTCGACTCACTTCCAGACGCAGCCAAGCAGCAGCTCAAAGCGCTAGTTTCGGGAAAGCTCACTCAGGCATCCCACATGTGCGACTGCTATTTTTGCCCCACAGTGAGGGATGAAAACCATCCGGCTTACAACGATCTTCGCGCTCAGAGGAAGTATTGGATGGGCGAGTTCTGTTTTGATAGGGCTGACCAGCCAAAGGGAATTGTTAGCGTGAAAGTACAGCCATGACTGCCGTCTGGGAGGGCATCGATCCCAACTTGGCCGAGCAAACGCTACGGGCCACTAGCCGCAGGCTCCGAGATCTGGAGGATGCGCTGGTCAGTCAACGTGCATTGCTTCAGGCAAAGCCCAACAGCTTCGCCTTTTCACTGGGATACGAAAGCCTCCTTCAGCTTCAGCAACGATTGCTGACGGAGCGGTCCGAGCTTTTGTCTCACCGGATTGCTGAAAGAGTCGATATAGCTCTGGACGGAACGAACTTCCACAAGGACGGGGCGAGCGCCGGCGCTCTAGGCACCCTGTTGATTCGACTTCAAAAGCTGTATTCCAGCATTGCGCAAGCGATCACCGAGGGGCCAACCCTGCGCGGGCCGCTGAGCGGGCAAATCATGGCTGCGACGGAGCTAAGGCTCGCTTCTACCTTCCCCTCGTCGTTTGGCATGAGTCTGGTCGTTGAGCGGGAAGCTGGTGCGCAGAATGTTTCCCATCTGCCGAGCGCGACGTTTGAGCGGCTTTTCGGACTGCTTGCCACAGATCACACGACAGAAGCCGTAATGCAGGTGACGGGTGAGCTCGGAGGGCGAGTTCTCAATCACTACTTGCACGTCGCCACTATCTTGAACACGACAAATTCGAGCTTGAAGTTCGAATGGTCCGACAGCGAAGGCATCAAGCACTACTGGTTGACCTCGGCCAAGCAAGCCGGCGACACAGTTACGCTTTTGCGTGGCATCAAGGCGGTCGAATCCGTGACGATGCATCTGACGGGTCGCATTGTGGGCGCTAGCCTGCTTCGAAATCGGTTCGAAATGTTGACCGACGACGGACAAGTGATAGAGGGCAAGGTAAGTGGCAATGCTCTTCACTCCATCAGCTCATATTTCGGCAAAGTCGCCCGCGTTGAGCTTGACCGAACGACGGTGAACAACAACCGCTCCGGGGAGGCGAAGGTCTATTACGCGCTGGTTGCCATCGATCCAGTGCCTGCGATGGCGTTGCCTCCTGTAGCCCGTTGACGGCCATGGCTTGGCGTGGTCACTACGCCAAGAGTTCGTAAAAACCAGTAACAAAACTACAACAGGGCACCGGCCGCTGTGCCAGCAAGGGCGCGGCCCGGCGCGTCGCCGACCGGGTCGTAAAAATCGCGATCCGAAGCACGTGGGCTCGGTGGGGGCTAGACCGCGCGCCAGCGGGCAGGGGCGGCCCGGCGGCCGCCCGAGCACCCCGGGGCCCGCAGTAGCCCGCCGATGGCCCTGGCGGGCCCGTGGCGGCGCCGCGAGGCACGAGACAGGGCGCGGAGACCATCGGGACGAAAAAAAGGGCGCCACGGGCGCCCTTGGGGTGCGGAAATGAGGCGTCAGGCCGGTTTGGTCGGCCTGGCCGGAACGTTGAACTGCACCAGCTCTTCACCGGCCCAGGCATTCAGCTCGCGAAAGCGCTGCATCAGCGGCACGATCTCGTTGTCGACGAACACCGCCAGGGCATCGGGCGCGTTGCCGAACCCGCCGGCATTGGTCGGCACGATGCCCAGCAGGCCCGGCGGCACGCGGTGCGCGGCCAGCACGTCGTCTTTGCTCACGTTCTTGATGGCCGCGAAGTCGTCCTTGGCCGCGACCTCGGAGACCGGAATCAGCTTCAGGCCCTCGGCCTTGCCGCCTGGGGCGTGCAGGAACAGGTTGCGGAAGTTGCCCGGCCCCTTGGCCCCCTTCAGCGCCTCGCGCAGCGCATCCGCGTCGGCCGTGCTGACCTGGGCGTCCGACAGGTAGAGGATGAAGCCGGCGTGCGACCCGTTGGCGTAGTACTTCCGCCGGAACATCGTGGCCGCCTCGTTGAGCCAGGCCGACTGCAGCGCGCTGATGTACTCGGGCAAACCGTAGATCTCTTGATTGACGTCGTCCTCGCGGAGGTGGAACAGCGAGCCGGCCGGGAACTCGTGCTCCTGCAGCCAGCCGCGCACGAAGAAATACCGGCCCGGCTCCTGCCCGCGGCGCGTGTACTTGGCCAGCGCGTGCTGCAGCTCCAGCGGGCGCCCCGTGAATGCGCGCGGCTGCTCGACGTAGGCATTGCCGAAGACGAGGAAGTCCAGCGCCATGGCCCCAAACGTCGCGCTCGACAGCCGCGGATGGGGGACGAACATCGCCTTGAGCAGGTTGCGCTTCAGGAAGATCGCGGAGCCATGGTGCGGCGACGCGCGGAACGCGCTCGCCAATCCATCCCACGGCAGCGGCGGCTCATACCATCGACCGTTGAACATGCTTTCGACGTAGTCCAGCAGCTGGATACGGCTGACAGGCTCCGGGTCGCCGAAGCTGAAGGCTTCGACGACACCGCCGCCACTGGCTTTCGGCAACACCTCGACGGCCGCGGTCGCGGTCGTTCTGAGGCTCAGATCGCGGCCGGTGCCGCCCTTGCGCTTGCTCATCCAAAAATCTCCATGCGTGAGCTGCCGCCGACCACGTCGCCGGCGAGTGATTCGTTGTCGAGCGCGTGCATCGTTGCCCACGCAAGATCCGCGTGTCCCGTGACTTCGGAGCGGCCCGAGTCGTAGGTCATGTTTCGGCCGCTGGCTGTGAGCACGCGCTTGATGGCCATAAAGGCCGCGGCGATGTCGGTCCATCCAGCATCGAACTCCAGTCGCCCCTTGTGGATGACCTGTTGCGCCTTCAGCACCAGGCGCTGCTTCACCTCGATGCTGTACTGGTAGCCCTTCACCTGGGGAAAGAACTTCTCGACGATCTGGAACACCCCAGCACCCAGGCCGGTCTTGTCGATGCCGATATGCACGACGTTGTATTGCTGCGTGATCCGACGGATGGCCTCGGCCTGCGCCTCGAAGTCCGAGCCCTTGAACTGCTCGCGATGCAGAATGCGGAACTTGCCGCCTGCCACGCGCGGCGGCGCGACCACCACCAGCGCAGCGGCATCGCCCTTGTCTGATGGGTCATAGCCGACCCACACCGGGAAGTGAGCGTAGGGCCGAATCCAAAGCGGCTTGACGTCGCTCCACGTCTCCCAGCTGTCGACCATGCAAGCCTGCATCTGCGCCAGCGTGAACAGCGACAAACTGTCGTCGATGAACTGGCACATGAACAGGTTCGCGAACTCGTCGAGGCTGTACTCCTCGCGCAGCTCGGCGATATCGAACAGATCGAAGCCCATCGCGACGGCGTCTTCCACCGTGACGATGTCGCGCCATTTGCGATCGAGGCCCAGCATGCCGCCGCGCAGCACCTTGTGGCTGGTGTCGATGCGGACGTGGTCCTTTTTCGCGCGGCCCTTGTTCCGGTCGTCGCCGGTCCAGAACCCGAAGGCCTCGTGCGACATCGCCGAGGGCGTCGAGAAATAGGTCTTGCGCCAATGCTTGTGCGAGGCCATCGCGCTAGCCAGCTTGTTGATCTGCCTGAAGCGCGGAACCCAAAAAAACTCGTCGAAGTAGAAGTCGCCGTGATAGCTCTGGGCCGTCATGGCGTTGGTGCCCAGGAAGATCAGCTCGGCGCCGTTCGACAGCTTGATGTTCTCGCCCTTCAGGTCGACGTCGACCTCCGTCGCGAAGTCGACGATGTAGCTGCGGAACTGGTGGGCCTGCGCCTTCGACGCCGACAAGAACAGCTTGTTGCGCCCCTCCTTCGCGGCCGAGAGCAGCGCCTCGCGCGAAAAGTAGTAGGTCGCCCCGATCTGCCGCGCCTTCAGGATGGCGCGCAGGCGCTGGTACTGCTGATCGAACCAGGTCTGATGAAAAGGGAAGTTCGACTCGCGCAGTTTGGTTTCCAGCAGCGCGATCTGGTCCTCGCTGAATTCGTTGCGCTTGGGCTTGCGCTTCGGCGCTGCATTGCGCGCCGCGATGTTCGGATTCAAGTCCCCTTCGCGCCCGGTCTGCTGGTACTTCTCGACGCGTGCCGTGCGCTCCAGCTGCCGGCCCAGCAGATCGATCTCCTTGTAGTCGCCGCCGGTCTTCTCGGTCTTCAGGATCAGCTGGATCAGCCGCACCTCAAGCGCGCCATTGACGCGATCGAGCGGCTGCGCGTCATCCCATTTGTCGGCTTCCTTCCAGCCGTACACCGTCGACGCGGGCACGCCCAGGTGCTCGGCGATCTGCTTCACCTTCCAGCCGGTCCACGCGAGGAATCGCGCCGCGGTGCGGGGTTGCGCCTGCGGCGTCAACGTGGCAATCTGGCTCGACTCTTCGCTCGGAACGCTGCCGGCACCGGCAGCAGCCGCTGCTACCTTGGCGGCGCTCGACGCCCTCCCACGCTTGTGCGACGCGGACTTAGCAGCGGCAGAAACGGTCCGGCGGGCGCGCCCGGGCGCGGCTGATTTCAGGGGCATGCCGCCGAGGTTGCCCGCGCGCGCGAAGCCTCTCAACCACGTCCATCAGTCCCCGCCACTGCCACACGCGCGGCGGCTTGAGAGCGGACGGGCGCGCGGACACCATTGGCTGGCCACATCGCGAAAGCCTCGCGATCACCCTCAACCAGCAGCGAGCCAACCAATGTCCACTCCCGCAGCAAAGAAGCCGGTCTCCAAGTTCTTCCGCGTCGCCCTCGAAGGCGCGACCAGCGACGGGCGCGTCATCGATCGCGCGATGCTGGAACAGATCGCGGCCTCCTACAACCCGACCGTCTATGGCGCTCGCGTGAACATGGAGCACATCCGCGGCTACAGCCCGAGCAGCGAATTCGGCGCCTATGGCGACGTGCTGGCGGTCAAGACCGAAGAGGTCGAGATCGGCGGCGCCAAGAAGCTCGCCCTATATGCGCAGATCTCGCCCACCGACGAACTGATCGCGATCAACAAGAAGCGCCAGAAGATCTACAGCTCGCTCGAAGTGCGGCCGAAGTTCGCCGACACCGACAAGGCCTATCTGATCGGCCTGGCCGTCACCGACAACCCCGCCAGCCTCGGCACCGAAATGCTGCAGTTCGCGGCCAGCAACCCGAACGCCAACCCGTTCGCCGCGCGCAAGGAACAGCCCGACGACATCTTCAGCGTGGCGGAGGCTTTCTCGCTCGAAATCGAAGACGCGCCCGACACCGGTGTCGTCGACAAGTTCCGCAGCGCGATCGCCGGCGCGCTGGCCAAGTTCGGCGTCAAGTCGACCACCGATGACGCGCGCTTCGCCGCCGTGGCCGAAGGCTTCGAGCAGCTGGGCGAAGCCTTCGAGGCGCACGTCAGCGCCACCACCGCCAAGCTGTCCGCCAAGGACAAGACCATTGGCGAACTCAAGTCCAAGGTCGAAGAGCTGGAGACCAAATATTCGGCGCTCGACAACACGCCGAACGGCACCAAGCGCCCGCTTTCGAACGGCGGCAACGGCCTGGCAAAGACCGACTGCTGACGGTCAACGCCCACCCCACGCAATCCCTTCCGCAACACCTCACAGGCAGCACACACCATGCGCAAAGAACTCCGCCTCGCCATCGACGCCTATTTCGCCCAGCTGGCGAGCCTCAACGACGTCTCCAGCGTCACCCAGCGTTTCAACGTCGTGCCGCGCGTGCAGCAGACGCTGGAACAGAAGATGCAGGAATCGAGTTCGTTCCTGAGTCGCATCAACGTCATCGGCGTCACCGAACAGATGGGCGCCAAGGTCGGCGTCGGAGTCACCGGCCCGGTGGCCAGCCGCACGGACACGACCGGCAACGGCACGCGCAAGCCGCGCAACGTCGCGAACCTCGACGACAACCAATATCGCTGCGTTCAAACGAACTTCGACACGGCCCTGCGCTACGCGCAGCTCGATGCATGGGCCGGCTTCCCAGAATTCCAGACCATGGTGCGTGACGCAATCCTGCGGCGTCAGGCCCTGGACCGCATCTGTGTCGGCTTCAACGGCACCAGCATCGCTGCGACCACCGACCTCGCCGCGAACCCGCTGCTGCAGGACGTCAACAAGGGATGGCTGCAGCAGATGCGCGAGCACGCGGCGGCCAACGTGGTCACGCAGGGCGGCAAGCAGGCCAACAAGGTCATCGTCGGCCCGGACAAGGCCACGAGCGACTACGCGAACCTCGATGCCGTGGTCTTCGACGCGATCACCTTGCTGGACCCCTGGCATCAGGAGTCCCCCGACCTCGTGGCCGTGCTCGGCCGCGGGCTCATGCACGACAAGTATTTCCCGCTGGTCAACAAAGATCAGGCGCCGTCCGAAATGCTCTCGGCCGACATCGTCATCAGCCAGAAGCGCGTGGGCGGCCTGCAGGCCGTCGCGGCTCCGTTCTTCCCGGCCGGCAAGGTCATGGTCACCACGCTGAAGAACCTGTCGCTGTACTGGCAGCGCGATGCGCGCCGTCGGAACATCAAGGACGTCCCCGAGCGCGACCAGATCGAGAACTACGAGAGCAGCAACGACGCGTACGTCGTCGAAGACTACGGCCTCGCCGCGCTCGTGGAGAACATCGAGCTGGTCGCCTAAGGCCGGGCCAATAGGCGGACATCCGTCTGACAAAAGACCGTCGCGCGGGCTACCCGGCCCGCGCTCTTCTCCCACCAGACCACTACACCACCATGCGCCCACTCAGCCCCGCTCAGCGCCACCGCGCACGCATCCTGCAGGAACAGGCCCAGGCCGCCAGCCCCTACGGCGTCGAGCTGCAGGGCGACGCGTACGGCCTCATGCGCGTCAAGCTCTCGCAGGACAAAGGCCGGTTGTCCCAGGTTCAATCGCACGAGCGCCGCGCGGAGATGAAGGCCCGACTGCTGCCCGAATACTTCGACTGGATCGGCACCTCGCTGGCCAGCGGCAACGGCGCGCAGGATCAGGTGCTGACGACGCTGATGGTGTGGGCCCTCGACGCGGGCGCCTACGCGCTCGGCCTGGAAATCGCGGGCTACGTCATCCGGCACCGCATGCCCATGGCCGACGACTACAAGCGCAGCCCGGCCGCCATCGTCATCGACGAACTAGCCAACGCCTACCTGAAGGGTCAATGGTCGCCGCTGGTCGTGCAGATCGGCGACGACGGCGGCCGGCAGCTCGGCGCAGCCACGGCCAGCGACGCGCCCGGCCTGGCGCGCGCGCAAGCCGCAGCGCTGCTGATCGAGGCCGAAGCACTCACCGCCGAGCACGACGCGCCCGACCAGGCGCGCGCCAAGCTGCACAAGGCCATCGCCTACGCGGCCCTCGGCAAGGTCCAGACGGCCGAAGATCCCGACCTCGCCGAGATCGAGCCCGAGGCACTGCGCGTCGCCGCCGCGCGCCTGCAGCGCGCGCTGGAGCTGGACAGCAATTCCGGCGTCAAGAAGGACATCGAGCGCATCGAGCGCGCGCTCGCGAAGGCCGGCAAGACGACGACGGCCAATACCCGCATCGACGCCGGCGCCGCGGCCGCCCCCTCCGATGCTGGCGCCACCGGCACCACTGAACAACCCGCTACCTCGCCGCCGGCGGCCGCCCACAAGGGCACCCCCGCGGCGAAGAAGGCCACGACCACGGCGCGCCGGCGCCAGTCGGCCAAGTAGCGCCACCGAGCACCCCCGCGTGCCGGGCGGCCCGTGGCGCAGCGTGAATGGCTTGTCCCTTCACCACGAAGCGCCACGGCCACCGCCCACCTACACCCCACGTTGAGCCCACCATGACACTCATCGCCGCAGCTCCGCCCCTCGTGCGCACCACGCCGCCCAACGACCCGGCGCCACTCGGCACGGTCTCGGCCGGCGCATGGTGGCCGACGATCAGCTTGGCGGCGCTGCGCGACGCCATGCGGCTCGACGGCGCGATCACGCCGCAGCGCCTGCTGCCGGCAGTACAGGAGGCGACGGCCACCACCGTCGGCCTGCTCGCAGCCTGGGCGCAGGCCCGGCAGGACGAAGGCCGGACCTCGCTGGCCGCGGTGCCGGCGCTGCAGATCGACGGCGAATCGATCCACGTCCAGCGCTTCCGCCGCGCGGTCTACTGCCATGCCAAGGCCAACTTGATCGAGCGTTACAGCGACTACGACACCACGGGCCGCGCGCGCAAGGACGATCAGGAAGAGACGCGCGAAACCCAGGCCGAGCAATACCGCCGCGATGCGACGTGGGCGGTGCGCGACATCCTCGGCACCACCCGCGTGAACGTGGAGCTGATCTAGCCATGCCGCGCATCGTCATCGCCAGCCAGGGCGACACCGTCGACATGCTTTGCCTGCGGCACCTCGGCAGCACGGCAGGCGTCACCGAGGCCGTCTATGAGCTCAATCCGGGTCTCGCCGATGCCGGCCCTGTCCTCGCGCTCGGGCAGCGCATCACCCTGCCCGATCAGCCGACCGCGGCGCCAGTCGTCGCGACCGTCCAGCTTTGGGACTGACCAATGACCGACAACACATCGAAGCCCAAGCTGCTGGATCTCAAAGTGCCCATCACCTACCTCATCGGCTTGGTCATCGCGGGCAGTACGTTCGTGGCCGGCTGGGCGCTCAAAGTCGACTCGGGCGTGAGCCGCCACGAGGAACGCATCCGCACGCTCGAAACCCGCACCATGGGCGCGAGTGAGCAAGCCTACGAGCTGCGCAACATCGCCAGCCAGCTCGCCGAGGTCAACAAGAAGTTGGCCGACCTCAACCAGATCCAGTCGCAGATGACGGTGATGGAGTTCCGCATGGGCAACGCCGAATACGCGCTCGGCATCAACCCTGGCCGCAAACCTGGATCGACCAAATGAGCATCAAACCCATCCCCGAATGGCGCCAGGCGCTGAAGCTGGCCAGCGTGCTGGTGTGCCTGTTCATCGGCGCCTTCCCCGACATCTACAACGCGGTCGCGGCGATGGGCTGGCTCGACGAACTCCCCACCGCCGCGAAGTGGTGCATCCGGGTGCTTGCGGTCATCGGCATCGCGGCGCGACTCATCAAACAGGAATCCATCAACAGGACGCCCAACCCATGAACCTCGCTCTGCCCCAGCTGATCGCGGCCGGCATCAACCCGACGGTCGCCCGCGCCATTCTTCCGCATCTGCTCGCCGCCTTCGCGCGCTTCGAGATCAAAACGCCGCGGCGCGTCGCGGCCTTCATCGGCCAGTACGGCCACGAGACCAGCGGTTTCACGCGCCTGGAAGAGAACCTCTACTACACCGATCCCACGCGCATCGCGAAGATGTTCTCGGCGCTGCGCCAGGTCGAACAGGCCCGCGCGTTCGTGCGACTGCCGAAGGCCCTGGCCAACCGGGTCTATGCCAACCGCAACGGCAACGGCAACGAAGCGAGCGGCGACGGCTGGACCTACCGCGGCCGAGGCCTGCCACAGCTCACCGGCCGCGGCAACTACCGGCGCGCCGGCGAAAAGCTCGGGCTCCCGCTGGAACAGCAGCCCGACCGCGTCGCGGATCTCGACGTGGCTACGCTCGCCGGCGCGTGGTACTGGCAGGCCAACGGCCTCAACGCCCGCGCCGACCTCTGGCAGCTCGACACCATCACGCGCGCCATCAACGGCGCGGCGATGGCCGGCCGCACCGATCGCGCGGAGCGTTGCAACCGCGCGCTCGACGCGCTGCTCTCCACGCCCGCGCTGCCATGAGAGCGGCCCTTCTCGCCCTGGCCGCCGCGGTGCTCGTCGCCGCCGGCGCTGCCCTGCCCGCGTACTGGATCGGCGATGGCCACGGCGCCGCGCGCGTCCAGCAGAAATGGGATGGCGACGTCGCCGCCCGAGCGATCGAAGCCGCCGGCAAGACCGACGAAGCACGCACCGAGGAAAGAAGCCATGCGAACGACATCACCCAAGCAACCGACAAATTCAACGCTGCGCGGGCTCCTGCTGCTGCCGACGGCGCTGCTCGTATCGCTGATGCTGAGCGCCTGCAGCGCGCCGCCGAAAGCCGCGCCGCCGGATACCGTGCAATGTCCGAGGCCGGCGAAGCTGAGCGCCACCGTCTTGCAAGCCATGCGGCCCGACTCGACGGAGATCTTGCAGCGGGTCGACTCCTGGCTGAGTCGCTCCGCGCTGACCTTGTCGACCGAGACCAGCGAATCGAACTTCTCGCCGACGTCATCCGCGCCGACAGCGCCTTACTCGGCCGCGGCGCCGGCGAAGAGGCCGCCCAGCACTGAGCCATGAAGAAGCCGCAGCTGCTGCGCGACCACCTGGCGCGCGCGTGCCCGGATCTGGCCACGAACCCGGAAAAGCTGACGGTGTTCATCGAGCGCGGGAATGTCCTGCACACCGGCACGCCGGCGCTGTCGTTTGAATACCGGTACACGGTCAATATCGTCATCACCGACTGGGCGGACAGCACCGACGTGCTGATCGTGCCGCTGGTCGCGTGGCTCAAGCAGCACCAGCCCGACCTGTTCGAAAACCCGGAGCGGCGCATGAAGGGCTTTCGCTTCGAGTCGGAGATCATCGACCACAAGACCTCCGACATCGGCATCGAGATCGACCTCACCGAGGGCGTCGCCGTGACGGGCGAGACCGTCGACGGCGTCAATCGCCTCACCACGCGGCACATCGGCGAGCCGCTGCTCGCGACTGCCGGCCAGGTCGAAACGGCGCTCGACCTCGCGGCCGAGTGGCGCGTCGAGCCGATCGACGGGGCCTGATCGTGGCGGACGATCTCTCGCGCCTCGCGCATTGGGTCGCCCCGCTGATGGCAGGGCTCTCGGTGCAGCGCCGGCGTGCGGCGATGGTGCAGGTGTCGACGTACATGCGTCGCAGCAACGCGGGACGCATCGCAGAACAGCGCAACCCCGACGGGTCCCCATACGAGCCGCGGAAGCCGCGACTGCGGAACAAGAAGGGCAAGATCCGCCGGACCATGTTCGAGAAGATGCGTCAGGCCTCGCGTCTGAAAAAGTCGGCCACCGCCGAGCGCGCGACGCTTTCGATCGGAGGCTCAAGCGCATTCATCGCATTGGTCCACCAGAAGGGGCTGCGCGACAAGGTCGATTGGCGCCGTTCCGGTAGCCCAACGGTGAAATACCCCAAGCGGGAACTGCTCGGGTTCACCGAGGCCGACATCGACGCGATCACCGACATCCTGCTGCAGCACATCAACGCCGGCAGCTGACGCCCGCCGGCAGCGGCCGGCATCACGGGACCGACAGTCCCCGCCGCGCGCACACAAAGCGCTGCTCGCACACGCGCGAGGCGTCCGGCACAGTGACCGCATGCCCGGACCTGTCGACCCCAACCAACTGCTCGCCGACCTGCAGCGCCAGATTGCGAACATCGTGCGCGTCGGCACCATCGCCGAGGTCGACCACGGAGCGACGCCGCCGCTGGTGCGAGTCCAGCTGACCGACAGCGTCCGCACGGACTGGCGGCCCTACATCGAGCAGCGCGCCGGCGACACCGGCACATGGAACCCGCCGACTGCCGGCGAGTGCGTGGTGTTGTTCTCGCCCGGCGGGCGGACCGAGGGCGGCATCGTGCTGGCGGGCCTGCCCACGGCGACGCATCCGGCGCCCAGCTCCGACCCCAACAAGACCGTCACGAAGTACCCCGATGGCGCCGTCGTCGAGTACGACCACGCCGCGCACGCGCTGCGCGTCGATCTGCCCGAGGGCGCCACGGCCGATATCACCGTGCCCGACTCCATCACGGTGCGCTGCAAGACGGCGGACGTCACCGCCAGCGAGAGCGCGACGGTGCACTCGCAGCAGATCACGCTGGACGCGCCGCAGACCACCACCACCGGAAACATGACGGTGTTGGGCCTGCTGACCTTCATGGGTGGCATGGCCGGCTTCGGGACCGGCGGCGTGCCGGGCTCGACGGGCGAGGCGCGGCTCAACCTGCCGATTTACTCGACGCGCGAGATCGAGACCACAAGCACCATGCACGCCGACGAAGACGTCACGGCGGGCGAGATCAGCCTCAAGACGCACCGCACCAGCGGCGTCGAGGCAGGCGAGAACATCAGCGGGGTCCCCGTCGTATGACCGGCATGTCCCGCGCCACCGGGCGATCCATCGCGCTGCGCGACCACATTTCGCAGTCCATCGCCGACATCCTCACGACGTCCATCGGCGATCGGCTGATGCGCCGCACCTATGGCAGCTATCTGCCGCAGCTGGTCGACCATCCGGCGACCGAGGCCAACCGGCTGCGGCTCATCGCGGCCACGGCGCAAGCCATCATGAAATGGGAGCCGCGCACCCGCGTGCAGCGCATCACCACGAGTTTCAACGCGCAGGGCCGATGCGTCATCGCCATCGCGCGGCGCGACCTGGCGAGCGGCGCCGCGGTCAATTCCACCGTCACCCTCTAGGGCCGCGCATGATCGACCTCTCGCAGATTCCTGCGCCCAACATCATCGAGCCGCTGGAATTCGAGGCCCTGCTCGCCACCCGCAAGCAGGAGCTGGTCGACGCGCTCCCGGAAGAACAGCGCGCGGCCATCCAGACGGTGCTGTCGCTGGAATCGGAGCCACTGAACAAGCTGCTCCAGACCAGCACCTACCGCGAACTGCTGCTACGGCAGCGCGTCAACGATGCCACGCGCGCCGTGATGATCGCGCACGCCGTCCGCGACGACCTCGACAACATCGGCGCCAACTACGGCGTCGGTCGACTCACCATCACGCCGGCGGATGACACGGCGCTGCCGCCGGTCGCGGCGGTCATGGAGAGCGATGCGGATTTTCGATTCCGCATCCTGCTCAGCTTGGAGGCCTACACCACGGCGGGCAGCGACGACAGCTACATCTTTCACGCACGATCGGCCAGCGGCCAGGTGCTCGACGTCTCGGTCTACAGCCCGACCCCGGGCTACGTCGTGGTCTACGTGCTATCCCGCATCGGCGACGGCACCGCGAGTCCTGAGCTGCTGGAACTGGTGCGCGCGGCCCTCGCGAAAGAGACCGTGCGCCCGCTTACCGACAACGTCACCGTCCTGTCGGCCAGCATCGTCCATTACACGATCGACGCCTCGCTCATCATCGACAGCGGCAGCGACGCGGCCATCGTGCGCCAGGCGGCGCTGGATGCCGCGCAGGAGTATGCGAGCAGCGTGCATCGCCTCGGCGCTGACCCCAGCATCCTCGGCATCTACGGCGCGCTGAAGAAACCCGGGGTGCTGCGCGGCACGCTCGCGACGCCGGTGGCCGACATCATGATGAGCGTTGGACAGGCCGGCTACTGCACGGGGATCACCGTCGACGTGGAGACCGAGGAATGACGGACGCCGCCACCCTGCTCCCATCGAACTCATCGGCATTGGAGCGTGCCGCGGCGCTGGCTGATGCGCGTGTCAGCGCCACGCCTGTCCCGGTGCGCGACGTCTGGAGCGCGCAGGCCTGCCCACCGTCGCTCTTGCCGTGGTTGGCCTATGCCTGGCGTGTCGAAGAGTGGGATGACGCGTGGTCGATCGAGACCAAGCGCGAGGTCATCGCAAAGACGCTGCCGCTCAAGCGGATCAAGGCCACGTATGGCGCTGTGCAAGGCGCCGTTACAGCAATGGGGTTGCCCGCGCGCGTGCAGGAGTGGTTCCAGCAGAGCCCGCTGGGCGCGCCGTACACCTTCCGGATCCGCATCGAGGCCGAGCAGATCGGCTTTTCGGCCTCGCAGCTGGCGCAGGTTCGTCGGGTCGTGCATCGCTACAAGAACACGCGTTCGCACCTCGCTGGCGTCGACATCTTCATCCGGTCGACCAGCGGCCCGCGCTGGGCATCGGTCGCGCTGAGTGGCGCAGAAGTCACGATCAGCGACGGAACCCCGAACTACGACGACGGAATCAGCGCGCTGGATCTCCTGATCGAAGGCGCCGTCAACGGATATGCCCAAGCTGCGGGCGCTGTCGATCAGCTGCGCGCCATCGTGTCGTCAATGCCGGCAAAGCTCACCATCCCCAACGACCTATGACCTCCCCACTCGACGGAAAAGTCGTTCCCTTCGGCCAGGCCGTAGACACGCTCCAAGAGTTCCTGAACGCGCCCGCGGGCGACATCGAAACAGGGGCTGGGCCGCTGCCGAATCTGCGCAAGCTCGCGGCCGAAATGAAGAGCGAAGCGGCCGACGCTGTCGATCGCAGCATCGGGGACTTCAACGATGCCGCGGCGCTTGTCGACCAGCGCGCTATTCAGGTCTCGCAAGATGCTGCCACTGCGAGCCTGGCGCGCGATGCCGCGATCGCGACTGCCAAGCTCTACGGCACCAAGGGCGAAGCCGAAGGCGACGCCGCACTCGCCATCGGAAGCGGCTACGTTGCGCCCCTGCCCGATGGCTCACTACAGGCCTATCGAAAGGACGGCCCGGCGTCCTCTACGCCCTTGGGCGCGCCCTATGCGTCGAAGGCCGCCGTTGTCGCGGCTGACCAGCGAACGATCGCGACTCGCGGCTTTCTGGCGAACGGCGGCATGCTGCGCAACAAGGCCGCCGGCAGGTTTCACCCCTTCGTTGTGGACCTCAACAACCGTGTGCTGTTCGGCTACGACACGCTGACGAAAAGCCTTTTCGGCATTGGGCTGATCTCCAAGTCGACGCTACCGCCCGCGGTCAAGGGGATCTTTGGCTCCTTCAACCAGGCGAACTACCACGGATCAACGACCGCGATCATCCCGCTGGTCTCCGATGCCTACAACCGCGCGCTGCTGTGGTGGGACGTCGCCGCGAAGAAGTGGAAAGGTCCGGGCCTGTCCGACGGTGGCGCGAGCGCGGCGATGCCGCTCACCTACTCGCCGCTCAACAGCTTGACGCAGAAGCCGATTGCGAAGGCGCTCAACCACTTTCTGTTCTACGGGCAATCGCTGTCCGTGGGTGCGACCGCCATCCCGGTCATCAGCACCACGCAGCCCTACCAGAACAAGACCTTCACGAGCGGCCCGCGCGCGGCTGGAAACGACTTCTCAGGGCTGAAACCGCTGGTGGAAGACGCGCTACCGGCGCCCGACGGTGCGTCGAATCGCGGGGAAACGGTGTGCTCCGGAGCGGCGAACTACGCCACGATGCTCGCTGCAATCGACGGCTTCAGCCCCGGCGACCACATCATCCTGGCATCGACCGCGGGTCACGGTAGCTACCGGATCGACCAGCTGAACAAGGCCTCGGCGTGGTATCCCACACTGCTCGCGCATGTCAGCGGCGCGCACGTCCTATCGGCCGATCACGCTGTGCATGCGGTGGGGTGGATACAGGGCGAGAACGACGCTGTGAGCGGCACGCGCACTCCCTATGCCGCCTATCGAGCAGCGCTGGAACAGCTTCAGGTGGACATCGACACGGACATCCGCGCCATCACGGGCCAGGCCGCGCCGGTCTATCTGCTGACGTATCAGATGAGCTACGGCGCGCGGGTCTGGCCGGCCCAGGCCAATGCGCAGCTCGATTTGGCCCGGAAGAATCCGCGATTCGTGATGGTGACGCCGACCTATCACTTGCCGCACGCAGCCGACATGGTTCACCTGACGGCCGTCGGATACAAGCGCCTGGGGGCCTACTTCGGCAAAGCCTACAAGACCATGGTCATCGATGGGAAACGTCCGAAGTGGATCGAACCGATCTCGGCCACGCGGCGCGGAAAGGTCATCCGGGTACGGTTCGACGTGCCGGTAGGCCCTCTGGTGCTCGACACCGCGACCATGGCGCCTACGACAAACTTCGGGTTCAAGGTTCTCGACGAGGCCGGCACGCCGACCATCAGCAGCATTACCGTCGACGGCAATGATCTGCTGGTCACCCTGTCGGCGCTACCGACCGGCGAGGCGTGGTTCCGGGCGGGCATGGACTATCTGGGCGCTGGCCTGGCCATCACCGAAGGCGCGTCAACCAACCTCCGAGACAGCGACCCCTCAGTCATCAACATCGGTAGCACCAGCTATCCGCTCTACAACGTATGCCCGCATTTCCAAATGCCGGTGCTCACCCTCGGGGAATGAAATGAGCCTCTTCACGCGCCTTCCAATTTCGGTCTTCGACCCGTCCCTGCCCCTCATCGACAGCGCCGACATCGACGCTTTGGGTGTCAGCTACGAACTGGACTCCTACGATCATTGGGTTTTCAACACGGGCGATGGCGCGGGACTGGTTGGATTGAACAAGCAGCGTGTTCTGACCCCCCAGGCAGCGGTCGCGGCCTATGGGTCAAGCTACCTTTCGCTTTCGAGCCTCGCGGGCAACGCCTTGCTGTCCGACCTCGACGAAGCGGCGCTCGGGAAGTACACGCTGTGCACGATCGTTCGCGAGCCCTCGCCACAGCCCACGGGCATCAAGCCCTTGTTCGGGACCGTGGTCGCGTCGCCCGCGGCGAACAACCTGACGTTCCTTTCCGGCGCCGGCGCGGCGCGCAAGGTGTTCGCCTCCTACTCGGGCTTCGCCAGTTCCCTCGACACGACAGCGGCAGTCGCCGGTGATGCGTGGTACTTCGTCGCCACTTCTGTGGACTTCAAAGCCGACTCATCGCACGCCATGAAAACGCTGGTCGGGGGCGCCGCTCCGCTCGAGGCCGCAGGTGTGGGCGCACATATCGCGAGCGGCCGCAAATGGGCGCTCGGCAATGGCTGGTACGCGACCGGTGCGGCCGGCAACTACCACTACGCGGAGTTCATCCTCTACGACCGCGCGCTCTCCAGCGCTGAGCTGCTGGCGGTCTACGGGAGGTCCAAGGCTCGCATGGCAGGGCAAGGAATCGCAGTGGTCTGATGGAGGTCGGTCGGTAGCTAGCGGGCAGAGCGTGTAAGCCCCGGCATATCGCCACGCGTCGAAGTTCGTTGCGGCGGCCGGCCGAAGAATCGGCCATCAGTACCCGCCGCCCTCACCGTCACCGTCGCTCGCGCACGCGCGGAATCGCCGGCAAAGTGGATGCATGGCGTTCAAGAGCATCCACACCACCATCGGCCTGCGCGAGACCGCGCGGGCCATGGCGGAAAACGCACAGATCACGCTGGTGGCCATGGTCATCGGCGATGGCGGCGGCAACCCAGTGCAGCCCAGCGTCGGCATGACGACGCTGGTCCGCGAGCGCTGGCGCGGCACCATCAACCGCATCTACAAAGATCCCGACAGCGACATCCTCTACATCGCTGAGGGCGTCATTCCGGCCGCGGTTGGCGGCTGGACGATCCGCGAAGCGGGCCTCATCGACAGCAACGGCAACCTGTTCACCGTCTGCAACCTGCCGGACAGCTACAAGCCGCTGCCGGCCGAGGGCACCGCCAGCGACATCACGCTGCGCATCGCATTTCAGCCGGCCAACGCCGAGACGGTCGCGCTGCAGATCGATCCCAACGTCACCATCGCGACCCAGAGCTGGGTCATCAACTACGTCAAGCCGGGGATCGTGTTTCCCGGCGGCACTACCGGCCAGGTGCTCACCAAGCAGAGCAACACCGACGGCGATGCGAATTGGCAGGACATCGACGCGATCAACGTCACCGTCGACACGATCGAGGAAACGCAGACCCTCGCGCTCGGCCAGACCGTGGTGGATCTCGCGGCCACGACCACGCGCGGCCTGGCGGTGTACATCGACGGCGTCCGGCTGCGCGCTGACCAGTGGACCAAGGATCCCGTCATCACGACGCGCCTGGCGCTGGCCACCAGCTACCCCGCCGGCACCAAACTGATCGCGGCGCAGAACGAACCGACGGGCAACGCACCCGACCCACTGCTGCGCAGCAAGAACCTGTCCGACATCGAGAACGCCGCTACCGCGCGCGCCAACCTCGGCGTCTACAGCAAGGCCGAGTCCGATCGCGCCGGGCCCATCGGCATGCCCGCGCACTGGCCAACGGCCAACCTGCCAAACGGCTGGGTCATTCGCGATGGCGCGGCGCTGAGCCGCGAGGCCTTCCCGGCGCTCTTTGCTGTGCTGGGGACGCGCTACGGCGCCGGCGACGGATTCACGACCTTCAATGTGCCCGACGATCGCGGCGGTTTCGACGGAAACGCCGACCTCGGCCGCGGGCTCGACGGCGCCATGTCTCTGGGCGTATGGCTCGGCAGCACCAACAAGCGCCACGACCACCCCATCAACATCGCGGAGACTGGTGACCATTCGCATGTCGTCGACATCGACGAGAACGGCGAGCACGAGCACATGCTCAACACCGAGGGCGCGATCTACAACGCCGGCGGCGTCATCTTCGGCCCGTTCGGCCACACGCTCACGAATGGCACCGGGAAGATCAGCTCGGGCACGACGCGAGCGGGCAAACACAGCCACACCGGGAGAACCCGAGACGCCGGCCGCCACAAGCACAACGCATCCGCCGGCGCCGAGGGCGGCGACCACGCGCGACCGAACGCTCGCGCCTACGTTCCCATCATCCGGGCGCTCTGAGCATGGCCACCGAAACCGACCGCGTACCCGCCTTCCAGCTCAACGGCGCCGGCTTGCTCATCGCCGTCGTGCCCGCGCTCGAATCGATCGCCCAGCCAGGCGAGGGCGTCTACCACGTTCCCGCCGGCGCCGTGCTGGCCGACATGCCCGAGGGCTGGATCGAAGTCACCCGCAACGACGGTGGCTTCTACGACTGGCTCGGCGACTGGCCCGAAGACAAATGGCCTCGCTACAACGGCCACGCGTGGGAGCTGGTCACGCGCCCCGCCTCCACCATCACCGCAGAGCCCTCGGCCGCGGAAAAGCTCGCCGCATTCATCGCCGCCAACCCCGACGTCGCGGCCCTCATCAACGCCACCACTTCCCAACAGGAGTAGCTTTCCCATGTCTACCGAATATCACCACGGTGTACGCGTCTTCGAGGTCAACGAAGGCGGCGCGACGATCCGCGTCGTGTCCACGGCCATCATCGGCATCGTCGCAACCGCGCCGGCCGCCGAGGCGGACGCGTTCCCGCTCAACACGCCCGTGCTGCTGACCAACCCGGGCGGCAGCGTGGGCAAGGCCGGCGCCACCGGCACGCTGGCGCAGGCGCTCAAGGCGATCAGCCAGCAATCCCAGGCCCTGACCATCGTGGTGCGAGTCGAGCCCGGCGCCGACGCCGCGGCCACGACCACCAACGTCATCGGCACGACCACCGCCGGCGGCCAGAAGACGGGCCTGCAGGCGCTGCTGGCTGCGCAGGGCCAGCTGGGCGTGAAGCCGCGCATCATCGGCACGCCCGGGCTCGACACCGAGGCCGTCGCGGTCGAAATCGGCGTCGTCGCCGAGCAGCTGCGCGGCTTCGGCTACGTGGCCGCTCGCAAGGCCGACGGCATGGCCTACGCGACCACCAAGGAAGAAGCCACGACTTACCGCGCCAAGTTCGGCAAGCGCGACCTGATGGTCATCTGGCCCAACTTCCTCGCCTGGAACATCGAGACGAACGAGCCCGATGCGGTGCCGGCCACGGCCTATGCCCTCGGCCTGCGCGCCAAGATCGACCAGCAGATCGGCTGGCACAAGACGCTGTCCAACATCGTCGTCAACGGACCGCAGGGCATCACCAGCGACGTCTTCTTCGACCTGCAGAGCGTGAGCAGCGACACCACCTACCTCAACTCGCTCGAAGTCACCACCATCGTCAACCGCAGCGGCTATCGCTTCTGGGGCAACCGCACGACCGAAGCCCAGGGCGGCAAGTTCTTTTTCGAGAACTACACCCGCACGGCCCAGGTGCTGGCCGACACGATGGCCGAGGCGCACTTCACGTTCGTGGACAAGCCGATGCATCCGAGCCTGGTCAAGGACATGCTGGCCAACATCAACGCCAAGGGCCGCGACCTGGTCACGGGCGGCTACCTGATCGGCTTCGAAGCCTTCCTCAATCCGGATCTCAACCCGAAGGAAGAGCTGGCCCAGGGCCGGCTGCGCATCAGCTACCGGTACACGCCGGTGCCGCCGCTGGAAGACCTGGGCTTCAACCAGACCATCACCGACGACTTTCTCGCCAACTTCGCCGCGGCCGTGCAGGCCGCCTGATCGATCGCACCGCACACCGCATAGGAGCACACCATGGGCATGCCCAAGAAACTCAAGAATTTCGCCCTGTTCGGCGACGGCGAGTCGTGGGTCGGGGAGATCCCGAGCGTCACGCTGCCGACCATCACGAAGAAGATGGAGGAATACCGCGCCGGTGGCATGCATGGCCCCGTCGAGGTCGATCTCGGCCATGAAAAAATGGAGCTGGGCATCAAGGCCGGCGGCCTGAAAACCCAGCTCATCACGATGCTCGGCAGTCAGACCGTGGGCGGGAACGTCTTCCGTTGGGCTGGTGCCTATCAGGATGACGCAACCGGCGTCGTGAGCGCGGTCGAGGTCATCACCCGCGGCCGTATGACCGAGTGGAACCCCAACGAAGCCAAGGCCGGCGACGACAACGACCACGACTTCAAGGTCGCGCTGAGCTACTACAAGGTCACCGTCGACGGCGCCGAGCTGCTCGAGATCGACGTGCCCGGCATGGTGTTCAAGACCGGCGGCGTCGACGTCTACGCCGCCATCCGTCTGGCCATCGGCCTCGGCGTCTCGCTCTGACGCGGCGCGCCGCAGCTCTCCGCCCATCGCCCCCCAAATCCTTTCACTGAGGCTCTGCCATGAATGTCCACGCCCACACCAGCACCGCCGCCGAAGGCGACCACACCCAATCCGTCAACGTCGGCAGCGGCCAGGACATCGGCGCCCACGCGCACAGCCTGCCCAGCGCCGCCCTGGCACCCGCGGCCAGCGTGCCCAACACCATCACGCTCGACGTGCCCATCCAGCGCGGCACCACCACCATCGCCGAGATCACGCTACGCAAGCCGAACGCCGGCGAGCTGCGCGGGCTGTCGCTGCAGCGCCTGCATCAGGCCGACGCCGACGAGATCCTGAAGCTGCTGCCGCGCATCACGTCGCCGAGCCTCACGCCGCACGAGTGCGCACAGCTCGACCCGGCCGACCTCTCCGAAGCGGGGGGCGTCGTCATCAGTTTTTTGCTGAAGAGGTCCGTCCGGGACGCGGTCTTGTCGACCACGTAGAGGACGCGATGGATGACCTGTCGTTCGTCTTCCACTGGCGGCCGGTCGACATGGACAGCATGAGCCTGTCCGAGCTGATGGAGCGGCGCGAGGGCGCGCGCCGGCGCTACGCCCCCAGCAAGCACGACGACTGAACCACATCGCATCACCGCCATGGCGTCCCCCCTAACCCTCAAACTGATCTTGGCCGGGGCCGCCAAGGCCGCGGCTGAGCTCAAGCCGCTCGACAAGCAGAGCCGCGCCGCGGCCGCCGGCCTGAAGCAATCGCGCGACGCGCTCAAGCTGCTCAACGGGCAGCTCGCGCAGATCGACGGCATCCGCAAATACCAGGGCGAGCTGGCCAAGCAGAGCACCGGCCTGAAGGTGCTGCAGACCAACCTGGCCAGCGTCACCCGCACCTACGGCGCCAACAGCGATCAGGCGCGCGCGCTGCAAGGGCAGCTTGCGAAGGCCACCGCGGCCTATGACAAGCAGCGCACCTCGCTGCTGCAGCTGCGTTCGGCCGCCACCGCCAGCGGCATCCGCAACCTCACCGCCGACCAGACCCGACTGCGCAGCGAGATCACGTCCACCAACGCGACCATCGCCCAGCAGAAAGCCCGCCTCGAAGCGCTGGCCACCGTCACGGCCAGGAAGGCGCAGAGGCGCGAGACCTTCGGCAAGACGCGCGCGGTCGCGGGAAACCTGGCCATGGCAGGCGCGGCGGGCCTCGGCACCGCCTACGGCATTCGCCGCGCCGTCACCGAGCCGCTGCACCAGGTGCGCCAGTACGACACCACGACCACGCGCCTCGCGGCGCTCGGGCTCAAGCCCGAGGACACCGAGCGCGCGATCGAGTATGCGAAGCGTATGAAGACGTTCGGCACCAGCATGAATGACAACATGGGTCTGATGCTGGATGCCACCACGGCATTTGCCGACGTGCATCACGCAGAGATGGTGATGCCCACGCTGGCAAAAATGAAGTTCGCCAACACGGCCATCTTCGGCGCCGAGAACGGGCAGGAGAACGAAGCCAAGTTTATGGACATGCTGAAGGTCATCGAGGCCCGCAACGGCCTGAACAGCGAAGCGGACTTCATCAAGCAGGCGGACATGGTTCAACGCGTCATCACGGCCACCGGCGGTCGCGTCGACTCCACGCAGTGGCTCGACTTCATCAAGACCGGCGGCTTGGCCGCGCGGGGGCTGCGCGACGATGCGATGTACTACCAGCTGGAACCGCTCGTTCAAGCGATGGGTGGCAATCGCGTGGGCACGGCGACGATGTCGGCTTATCAGAACGTCTACCAAGGCAAGACGACGAAGCGCGCGGCCAAACTCATGGATTCGCTCGGGCTGATCGCCGACCCGTCGAAGGTCACGCACGACAAAGCAGGACAGATCGCGCAGCTGGGCGTCGGCGCGATCAAGGGCGCCGAGCTGTTCCAAAAGAGCCAATTCGAATGGATGGAAAAGGTTCTGCTGCCGACCCTCGCGGCCAAGGGCATCACGGGAGAGAAAGAAGTCCTCGACGCCATTGGCGGCATCTTCAGCAACCGCACGGCCTCGGGCCTGTTCGGGATGATGTTCCAGATGCGCGAGCAGATCCACAAGAACGCCAAGCTCAACGCCGGCGCGTTCGGCATCGACCAGCTCGATAACAGAGCACGCACCACGGTCAGCGGCCGCGAGGTCGAGACGATGGCGCGCTTTCACGATGCCATGCAGGAGGCCGGCCGCGCGATCCTCCCAACGTATCTGAGCCTGATCGAAACCGTGACCAGTGCGATGCAGGGCATCACCAACTTCGCGCGCGAAAACCCGATGCTCGCCTCCTACATGGGCAAGGCCGTGCTGTGGCTGGGCCTGCTGGCCGCGGGCTTCGGGGCGGTCAGCTTGGGCGCCGCGGCGCTGCTCGGCCCGTTCGCCGTCATCCGCTATGGACTGGGTCTGTTCGGCATCAAGGCTGCGCCGCTGGCACCGCTGCTCACGTTGCTCGGGCGCAGTCTAGGATTTGTTGCGACGGGTGTCCTGTGGCTGGGACGGGCGATGCTCATGACGCCGATCGGCTTCGCCATCACTGCGATCGCCACCGCAGCATTCTTGATCTACAAATACTGGGGGCCGATCAGCGGCTTTTTCGTAGGGCTGTGGGATCGCGTAAAGATCGCGTTCTCGACCTTCTGGCAGTACCTCGGCGGGTCCGTGCCGGCGGCGCTGGCCACCGTCGGCGCAGCGATCCTCAACTGGTCCCCGCTCGGCCTGTTCTATCGGGCCTTTGCCTCGGTGATGCAGTGGTTCGGCATCGAGCTACCGGCGAAGTTCACGACGTTCGGCGCGCAGGTGATGCAGGGGCTGGTGAACGGCATCACCGGCGCACTCGGCGCGGTGCGTGACGCGATCAGCGGCGCCGCGGAATCCACACTCGGCTGGTTCAAAGAGAAGCTCGGCATCCGCAGCCCCTCGCGCCTCTTCATGGAGGCCGGCGGCAACATCGTCGAGGGTGCGGCCATCGGCATCGATCGCTCCCTGCCCATCCTCCGCGCCGCGGCGGTCGGCCTGGCTGGCGCTACCACCATCGGCATGCCTGGCATGGCCGGTGCGTTTCCGCTCGCGCTCGACGGGTTCGACAGTCGACCACCGCTATCGGCCTCCGCTGCCGGGCGCCCCGCCGCAAACATCGTGGTGCAGGGCGACACCATCACCATCCACATCAACGCCACGCCGGGCAGCGACGCGCAGGGTATCGCTCGCGCCATCCGCGCCGAGCTGGACAAGCGCGATGCCGACAAGCGCGCCCGCGTGCGGGGCGCCTTCATCGACTACGACAACTGATCGCCGCCATGCTCTGCCTCGGACTTTTCGTTTTCTCGCTCGACACGCTGAGCTATCAGGAGCTGCAGCGGCGCAGCAGCTGGAAGCACGCGTCGCAGCCACTCGTCGGGGCGCGCAACGCAACGCAGTACCTCGGGCCGGGCGACGACGTCATCACGCTGAATGGCGTGGTGCTGCCCGAGTTCGCTGGCATCCCGGCCAGCCTGGCCGTGCTGCGCCTCATGGCCGATCAGGGCGCAGCCTGGGTGCTGGTCGAGGGCACCGGCACCATCTACGGCGCATTCGTCATCACCGAGCTGCAAGAGACCAAGACCCTTTTCTACGTCGACGGCGAGGCGCGGCGCATCGAGTTCACGATCACGCTGCAGCGCGTCGACCAAGACGCCGAGGAAACCGCGCAGCAGATGATCTCGGACGCCATGGGCGACCTGGGCGCCATCCTGCAGGACGCCGCCGGCACGCTGGGCCAGTCCTTGGGCGTGAGCGGCGGCTGAGACCATGTCAGACGTCGACACCATCGCCAGCACCCTGCCGACGGTCACGGCCACCAGCAACGGCGGCGGACGCCCGGCGGCGCACCTCACCCCCATCTGGCGCATCACGGTCAACGGCGCGAACGTGTCCGACCGCATCAGGCCGCGATTCGTCAGCCTGCACATCACCGATGACCGCGCCAACGATGCCGACGAGATCGAACTCGTCGTCAGCGACCATGACGGCGCGGTACAGCTGCCAGACACCGGCGACACCGTCGAGGTCGCGATCGGCTGGCGCGCCGAGCCGGCCGCGGCGCCCTACCGCCAGCTCTCCGCCGATGAGGTGGGCTTCCCCGTCGGGCTGGTCGACAAGGGGCGATACACCGTGCAGGCCGTCGAGTACACCGGCACGCCCGACATCATCACCATCCGCGCCCGTGCGGCGAACCTGCTGGACACGCTGCGCGGCCTACGCGATCAGTCGTGGCATGACACCACCGTCGGCGCGATCGTCACCAGCGTGGCCAAGCGCAACGGCATCGAGGCATCGATCGACAAGGCGGTCGCAGCTCGCAAGGTCAAGCACGCCGACCAGCTCAGCGAGTCTGATGCGTCATTCCTGCGCCGCCTCGCGCAGACCTACGACTGCATCTGCACCGTGAAGAGTGGAAAGCTGCTCTTCAGCCAGGCGCGAGCCGCGCGCACGCCGAGCGGCAAGCAGCTGCCCCCGGTCACGATCGTCCGCGTCGACGGCGACCAACACCGATGGAGCCGCGCCGATCGCGACTCGTACAGCGGCGTGCGCGCCATGTACACCAACATCAAGACGGGAAACCGAAGCGCGGCCGTGGCTGGCATCAGCGGGCGCGCCAAGGAATTGCGCACGACGTTTGCGAGCCGCGAGGACGCGATCGCCGCGGCGCGTGCTGAATGGCTGCGCATCCAACGCGGCATCTTCGCCTTCGAGATCACGCTCGCCTATGGCCGAGCGGATCTCACACCGCAGCGGCCGGTGCGCGTCGCTGGCTACAAGCCGCAGATCGACAAGACGCCTTGGATCATCACCTGCATGCGCCACACGCTCGACGGCAGCGGCTACGTGAGCCAGATCACGCTGGAGACCGAGCAGGCCGAGGGCGTCGAGGGGCAGGAAAGCGCCGGCATCGACGAATGAGACGCTAGCGTGCTGTGTCGGCTGGCTCGAATGTCGAGATGTCGGCCCACATTCCAGCAGTCGCATCCTTGTTCGTGGCGTGGATGAACTCCACGGTTGTGAGCTTCACTGACAGAAGCCTGTACCGCTGCCCATCCGGCAACTGTCGACATGTGAAGTCATGGAAAAGCGCTGCAAACTTTTCTCTCTCCCGCCTCACCGAGTAGTTGACAGCTCGCCGAAAGTCTTCCTCCGTCACGCACGCGAACTGAGGGCCCGGCGCAGTCTTGACGAGCATCTGAGGGCGAAGCCCTTGAGCAGAAGCGCTGGCCGAAGCGCTCCACGCCACGGTGGCAAGAGCCAATACAGAAAAAAATCTTCGCACCATCCCTCCTAGAGTGCCGAGTCTGTTCCGGCCTCTCTCATGGCGGCCATGATCCAACGCAACAAGGTTGCGATAAGAAAGCCGAAATTACCCGTTGGCTTTTTTCGGTTGCGCGAGCGCATCAAGAACGCCGCGTGCCGCGGCGCGGCCTCGCTCGTCCGCAGCGCTGTAGTTGTCCAAAAGCGCGGCCTCTTCAGGCGTCAGGGTCCGCGCAGCGCCCGCACGAGTACCAAAGAGCACAAAGTTGATATCGACGCCTGCCCCGGCCATCCTCATCAACACGCCTGCGCCTGGCTCCACTAGGCCCCGTTCGTATCGACTCAACATCGCCCGCTGAACCCCGATCAGCTCGGCTAAGCCCTGCTGAGACTGTCCGAGGCGGTCGCGCTCCTGCCGCAGCCTGTCGCCGCACTGAGCATCAAATGACACATAAACCCCTTGACTCCGAGCCTTTTAGTGCTCAGAATCCGCCGCACACACACATTAAACCGTTCGGGATATTAAACGCATGGCTCACACCGCCCGCCGCCGTGGTCGCCCGCAGCTACCTCCGGAAAGCCGCCTCGTGAACGAGGCGCCGATCGCCATGCGTTTGGCACCCGCCGAAAAAGAGCGCACCCAGCAGTACGCCGCGCAGGAAGGCCGATCGCTCGGCAACTTCGCGCGCCTCGTCTACCTCAAGGGCCTCGACCAGTACGAAGCCGAGCGCGCCCGCACCGGCGCCGCTACCGCCTAACCCGCATCACCAGCCACACACCTCCTTTGCCCGAAGGAATTTCAACGATGTACCCCGACAACAAGCGCCTCCGCGACAAGCGTCTCACCGTGCGTTTCGACGACTACGAGGAAAAGCTACTGCGCGCGCTGGCCAACTACCTGGGCGAGCAGCCGACCACGCTCGTCCGCGAGTTGGCGCTCCGTCAGGCCGAAGAGCTGCTCGGAGTGAGCCGCGAGCCGATGGCCGACGGCTCCGTGAGTCTGCCCCGCGCCGCGGGCTAAAGCCAGTCGCCAAATCGAGGCGCAGAGCCTGCCGCAACACCGCCGAATGGCAGACAAAAAGATGACGTGTCACCAGATCGACCTGAACGACGCCGAGCACGCGATGCTCGACCGGGTGCGTCGTGCCAAGGGACTGGACACCATCGCGGACACCGTCGTCTGGCTCGCCAAGGCGCGCTTGCGCAAGGGCGTCGAGAACATCACCGGCCGCCGCCGCGGCCCGCGCTTGGTCGCATCGGGAGGGAAGTCGAAATGAGCGCATGCGAGCACGATCAAGCGGCCGACGCCAGCAACCGCTACATGCGCATCACCATCGAGTGCCCGCACTGCGGCACGCGCTGTGTCGCCGTCGACAGCCGCGCCATGAGCAAGACCATGCGCGAGATCACCTACCGCTGCCGCAACTGGGCATGCGGGTTCACGGGTGTCGCAACGCTCGAATTCCAGCGCGTGCTGGTGCTCTCCAGCATCCCCGCGGCAGACGTTTCGCTGCCGCTCTCGCGCCACATCAAACGCGGCCAGCTGGCCCTGCAGCTGGCGGACGAAGGCAACGTCGCCGACGACGAAGCTGCGTACCTCGCGAACCTGCACACGCCCATCAGCGACTGGGGCACCGGCAGCGCCATGCCGGCGGCCCCGCCGGACTGACCTAGTCCCGCGCCCTTCGGCGCGCCCGCCCCCACCACGCAACCGCCACGCGCCTTTTTCAAGGCGTGCGGCCCTTCTCACGCCTTTTTCGCCCTGGAGTCGCTGTCATGTCTACCAACGCCCGCCGCCTCAGTTCTGCCGCCGACCGCATCAAGGTGCCGACGCAGAAGAAGATCACCCGCGAGGAATCGGAGCGCCTGCCGCTGCTTGATCGCGTGCTGCTGCAGGAGCACGAGCGCCATGCATATCGACTCGCCGAGATCCGCCGCGTGGCCGACAAGCTGGCCGATCTGGATCCCATCGTGCGCGCCGCGAGGGCGGAGGGCGCAGAGATCGACATCACCGCTCTGGCCATGGGCTATGGCCGCTACGGCGCCCCCAAGGAATACAGCAGCAGTGGTGTGCACCCCGTCGTGTTGAAGACGCACGATGGCTTCATCAGCTACCGCAATCCCGTCGTGCAGAACGCCGTCGCCAACGCACTGCGGCGCGCGGGCTGGCGCATCGTCCATGTCGACGCGGAAGGAACGGTGCTCAGTCGCGACCGGGTGGTGTTCATGCGCGGTCGCCGCGCGGTCGAAACGACATGCCTGCGCGAGTGGGTCATCGAGGGGATCGAGGCCGGATTCATCACGGCGGAGACGCAAGGGCGGCACCCCGCGAAGGACACCGGCACACCGCTGAATGCCGGCTTGGCAGGCGACGCACACGCCGCCCGCGCTTCCTGACGGCATGCCCGCAGAGCCACCAGAGCACCCAGCGCCCAGCGGTCCACCCGAGCCAATCGTCTACATCCCCGATGGCAAGCCCAACCCGTTCTATGCACGCCACGCCGCGCGGATCGCAGAGCTGCGCGAAGAGTTCGCGCGCGGCACATGCAGCGCCCGAAACATCGTCGCCGCAGAGCGCGAATGGGAGGGAATCTCCGAGCGAACGCGCGCCATGCTGCTCTTCTGGGCTGGCTACGACGTCGACGGCATCCGCGTGGCCGTCAAGCGCGCATGGCGCGAGCTGCCGCCTCTTGAACGCACTGCCGTCAGCGATGCCATCCGCGAGCTGCAGGGCGAGCTGCGCACGGTCTTCGCGCTGACCTTGTAGGCCACACCATGCGCGTCGTCGTCAACCGCCACACCAAGCCCGATCCGGTCTTCTGGATGCGGCAGCGGTCCAGCCTGCCGCACGATCAGCACGTCGCGAAGGTCGCGCGGCAGATGGATTCGCGGCTGCGCGGCGGACTGCCGCGGCAATGGGCGCCGGCGTTCGACCTCATCATGCCGCTCAAGCCGATCGTCAACGCCATCGGTGGCGACTGGCTGAGCTGGAACCTTGCGCGCGTCGACGCGATGCGGGCTTTCGAGCACGAGCACAAAGACATCTTGCAGTGGGCGGTCGGCGACTCCGAGGTCTGCGCGCGAGCGCGCCGCTGCGCCAGCACGATCGACGACATGCTCAACGGGCACTCGATGCCCATGAGCCTGCAGGACCGGCTCGACGTGGTGCTCGACTACTGCGAGCGCCTCGGCGTCGACAAGCCCAACGCGAAAACGCCCGAGGGCCTGATCGCCCGAGGGCTCAACGAACAGTGGTGGCGTCGCGCCCTTCGCCGGAAGGTCGCGCGCACCGTTGAGCACGCGGCCATCAAACTGGCCGTCGTTCACCACAAGAATGGCGGCTACGCGAGCGATGAGGCGTGCCGTCGACGCGTCGACCAGAACAAGCGAAACGCCGATCTGCTGGCCCGCGTGAAGATGCGCAACGAAGCCGGCCAGGTCTACAGCTTGGCTGAGCTGGCCGCCCTGTCGCCCAGCAACCGCGACATCCGCCGCGGCGAGCTGATGACGCGCATCCGCGGCTGCGAAGAGTTCGCGGACGCCAACGGGCATCACGGCCTCTTTCTCACGCTGACGTGCCCGAGCCGCTTCCACGCCGTGCTGTCCGGCGGAAAGTCGCGATGGTCCAAACCAACGCGCAACGGCAAATACGAGGGCGAGTCGCCGCGCGACGCGCAGCAGTGGCTGTGCGGCATGTGGGCCAAGGCCCGCGCCAAGATGGCGCGCAAGGGCGTGACCGCCTACGGCTTCCGCGTTGCCGAGCCGCATCACGACGGATGCCCGCACTGGCATGCGCTTCTGTGGTTCCACACGCCCGAGTATGCGCAGCTCGCAAAAGAGATCATCAGCGGCTACTGGCTGAGCGATGCCGGCGATGAGCCCGGCGCGGTGCGCAACCGGTGCAAGTTCATCGCGATGACGCGCGGCGGCGCCGCGGGCTACGTCGCGAAGTACGTGGCCAAGAACATCGGCGCAGAGGACGGTGGCGACGCCGGTGTCGGCCAGCACACCGACACCATCGACGGCTTCGAGCACGTCATGGACACGCGCGAGTTCAAGGGCTGGCAGCGCGTGGACGCCTGGGCCAGCACCTGGGGCATCCGGCAGTTTCAGGCGATCGGACAGCCGAGCGTGACGGTGTGGCGCGAAATGCGGCGCATCACCAAAGACCAGATCGACCACGCGCAGCTGCGCCTGGACTTCGGCGACAGCGCGGCCATCAAAGCATGGTGGGCCTGCCACAAACAGGGCGCGATCCAAGCCTCATGGGAGGGCTACGTGCGCGCGCAGGGCGGCATGTGTCGCAAGCGCCGTGACTGGATGCTGCGCACCGCCGTGCGCGTGAACGAGGGCAGCAAGAACTGCTATGGCGAGACCATCGACCGCAAGGCCGTCGTCGGCGTCGAAACGCGAGTCGGGCACTGGCTCGTGAGCCGCCGGCAGGCGTGGCTTTCCTGCGCCGGCGAAGCCGCGCAGGACAAGGGCCAGCGCGAAGCGCTGGGCCGCCCTTGGACTCGTTTCAATAACTGTACGGTCCGCCTCACGGGCGAGCCGCAAAAGCTGCTCATGCGCGGCGGCGAAGCCTGGCCGAAGGCCTTCGACACCCTCGAAATCGAGGCACCCGAGCCGCCAAAGACCACCACGGCGGCACCGGCCGAGCAGATTCACGACATCGAAGGCGAACGCACCACGTTCCGCATGCCCAGGTGCGTCCAGATCGCGCCCGCCGCGCCAGCGGCCAGCACCGCCAACAGCCTCGACGCGCTGCTCGCGCGCATGAAGGCCTTCGCTCCGCACATGCGCGAGCTGAGCGCCAGCGACCAATGAATCCCCCCATCAGTTCATCCACCAACCGGAGCCGCATCACCATGCCACGCACCAGCACCGCTGCCGTCGTCCCGATCGCGCAGCACAAGCCTTACGTTCCGCCGATGGCGCATAAGGTGCACATCACCGCGCCCTACCTGCCGGCCTGCGCCACCAACGTGGCTGCCACCATCGAGCGCGTGCGCAACCTGCTCGCGAGCCAGGCCGCCGGCCGCCGCAAGCCGCGGCGCGCCGACGCGCGGACCGCGCCGCAGGCCGACATGTTCCCGTCGGCCGTCCTGCGCATCGTCGAGGCTCCGCGGAGGAAGGCGGCATGAACGCGCACCGTCTGAACCATCACGACATTCAGGCCGTGAAGGAATTCGAGGCACAGGCCGATCGCAAGGCGAGAGCATTGCGGCGCGCTGATGTCGTCGTCAAAGCGGCCGTTGCTCTGCTCGTGCTGGCGCTGCTAGTCCCGAGCATCTTGGGATGGGCGACGCGATGAGCGCCGCACCTCGCTATCGCTGCGCGCGCTGCGGCTGCTTGCTCACGCGGCAGTACTGGGAGGACGTGGGCGATGTCTGTCAAAGCTGCGTTGCTCGCGCGCAGGAGACGTCATGAGCGCCGCGCAAAAGACGCCCTGCGGGCACCTGCCTTTGACAACCTGTCGCCTTTGCGAGGGGCCGGACCCGCCGCCCGGCTGGACTGCCCCGTCGAGTGCTGCCCTGCGTACCAGCAACCCGGTGCAGGTAACCCAGGTGCCAGTCCGCGCGTTCGGCAAGATGCTCGACCGCATCACGGAACTTGAGCAATCGAATCGCGAACTGCGAGACGCGCTGTCGCGCCTGCTCGAGCGCAGCAGCCTGGACTTTTGGCCGATTGAACAGGAACTGGCGCGCGCAGTCCTTGCCAAGCACACCGGAGGCGCGGCATGAGCGCGCTCTCCTTCTTCGTCGGCCTGCTCGTCGGTGCGTTCATCGGCGTCGCGGTGATGTGTCTGATGCGCGTTGCCGGCAGCGAAAAAGTAGAGGGCCTGGACTGATGTTCGGCCTCCGCTTCTTCAAGCTCAAGCCTCCGTCCGAGGTCGACTTCCTGCTGCGCCTGCTCGGAACCACCGATCTCCTGCAGCTCGCCGGCATGTTCGCCGAGGCGCGCGACTGCTTCGGCGACGTGCGTCTGATGGATGCAGTCAATGCGCGCATGCAAGAGCTGATCGCTCGCGCTGCGAAGGGGTCGCGCGCGTGAACGCGCCGACCATCACCATCATGGCCGTGTCGCCGCTGTGCGTCGGCCACGGAACCCCCATGAGGCCGCCGCTGGCCACGCCATTTCGGGCGTGCGAACTGTGCATGCACTCGATCGCGGATCGGCAGCAGCTGCTTTGCGGCAGCCCGGCGACGCGCCTGGCAGGCGGGCCGCAAGCCGTCGACGTCGCGCGCTCGACGTTCGGGAGCTGCGGCCCGAATGCTCGGCACCTCGACATGCCGGCCTGGAACTAAGCGCCGACGCCATGGCCATGCCGAGTGAGCCCACCGACCAACAGCTGCGCGATGCGTGCGCGCGCATGGCCCAGCGCTTCGGTTGGACTGAGGGCTTTGACGTCGTGATGCAGGACGCGCGCCGCGGGCGCCTCGTGCGTCTCGCAGTCGCCCACCCGAGCGCCTCCGACGTCTCGACGGGCCGCGCGCCTCGCCCGAGCACCCGGCCCCCTTTCAAGCCGCCAGCCACTGGCGCGCCTTTCCTCGATCGCAAGCGCGCGGCCTCTGGTGAGCGCGATGACGAATGACCGCCCTTCCTTCACTAACCCCTGAGACTATGACCAACAAGCCCACTCCCACATTCATCGGCGTCGACCTCGGGCACGAGCGAGACATCACCTTCGACGGTGCATTGACGCCTGTGCATCGCGTCTACGTCGCTGGGCCGATGACCGGCTACGCCGAACTCAACTTCCCGGCGTTCCGGACCGAGGCCGCTGCGCTGCGCGCCGCGGGCCTCGACGTCATCAACCCCGCCGAGATCAACGTCGATCCCAGCGCCGGCTGGAGCGCATGCATGCGTGCCGACATCGCGCAGCTCGTGACCTGTGACCGCATCCATCTGCTGCCCGGCTGGTCGCGAAGCACGGGAGCGACGCTGGAGCACCACATCGCGCGCGCCCTCGGTCTGGTCGTTACGTTGGCCGAAGGTGCCGAAGCAAACGTGCAGGAGCCTCGGCAATGAACAGCACCATTGAAATCCTGCATGGCCACCTGTTTTGCGGTCTCGGCGGCGGAGCCAAGGGCTTCAACGCGGCGCGGCCGATGCTCGGGATGCAGCGCGCACGCTTCCGCTGCACCGGCGGCATCGACAACGACGCTGCGGCAATCCGAGACTTCACGCGCGCCGCGGGCGTGGCCGGCACGGTGCTGGACATGTTCGACCGCGACCAGTACACCGCATTCCATGGCGCTCAGCCCCCGGCCGGCTGGCGCGAAGCCACGCCGGCGGACATACACGCGGCCTTCCATCACGAGCGGCCGCACATCGTCTTCCTGTCGGCACCCTGCAAGGGCTTCAGCGGACTGCTCGCCGAGGGCAAGAGCAAGACCGACAAGTACCAAGCGCTGAATCGCTTGACCCTGCGCGGGATCTGGCTGCTGCTCGAAGCCTACAAGGATGACCCGGTCGAGCTGCTGCTCTTTGAGAACGTGCCGCGGATCGCGACGCGTGGGCGCCATCTGCTCGATCAGATCGGCGATCTGCTGCGCGCCTACGGCTATGCGGTCGCCGAGACCACGCACGACTGCGGCGAGCTGGCCGGCCTGGCCCAGAGCCGGAAGCGATTCCTGCTCGTGGCTCGCCACGTCGGCAAGGTCGCGCCGTTCCTCTACGAACCGGCGAAGAAGTCGCTGCGCGCCGTCGGCGACGTGCTGGGCCGCATGCTGCTGCCGGGCGATCTACGCGCCGGCCCGATGCATCGGGTTCCGTCGCTCCAGTGGAAGACGTGGGTTCGGCTGGCATTCGTGCGCGCCGGCGGCGACTGGCGCAGCCTGAACGAATTGGCCGTGGAGGACGGCTACTTGCGCGACTACGCAATCGCGCGGCAGCTGCCGGCGGCGACGGTCGCGGTTGATGACGTTCGCTTTGTGCAGTCGCACCTATGGAAGGATGGCCAGGCGCTGGGCGTTCGGCGGTGGGAAGACAGCACCGGCGCGATCGCCGGACAACAGGGCCCGCTTCAAGGTGCCTACAGCGTGGCCGATCCTCGCCATGCTGGGCCGGCGAAGCATTCGAACGAGTTCCGCATCGTCGACTGGGGCCGAGCATCCAACGCAGTGACCAGTGCGCACGGCACCGGGCAGGCCGTGGCGGACCCGCGACCGGGCTGGGAACGCCACAGCAACAACCTCGTCGTCGAAGAGTGGGAGGCCTCTTCGCGCGCTGTCATCGCAGGGGGAAAGGGCGTGCAAGGCGGATGGCTATCGGTCGCGGACCCGCGGCCGGACATGCACCGCGCCGCAGGCGATGCCTACCTCACGGGCGGCCACTACGGCGTTATCGCGTGGGAGGGCCTGAGCGGCGCAGTGAGCGCGTCGGCATGCCACGACAACGGCAGATGGAGCGTGGCCGATCCGAGGCCGATGCCTGCGCAGGCCGAGAAGATGGTGTGCCGCATCGCGGCTCTGGACGGTACATGGCACCGGCCTTTCACGACGCTGGAGCTGGCCGCGCTGCAGTCGCTGGTCGATCCCGAGGAACAGCTCGAACTCGACGGCCTGAGCGATCAGGCCTGGCGCGAGCGAATCGGCAACGCCGTGCCGCCAGCAGCTGCAACGGCGATCGCCGAGGAAATGGGTCGCACGCTCATGCTCGCGTGGAGCGGCGAGACCTTCGCGCTCGGCAGCACGCCGATCTGGGTGCGCAACGTCGCCGTCGCGCTAAGCCTGCCCGGAGGTGCCACGCAATGAAGACCCGCCCGGCATTCAGCCTTGACCGCCGCTGCAGCGCCGCCATGCGCCGCATCGACGCCTTCATCGATGAGCGCGTTGCGGTGGAGAAAGCCCACGTCGCGTCCGACTTTCAGCGGCTGCGCCGCGCGCGTGGACTTCCACCCATCGCGCTCGCCAGCTGGAAGCACTACCGCATGCCCGAGCGATTCGCCTGCCCGGAGTGCGGCGGCCGCGTCGCGATCGAGGTGGACGAATGGAGCGAGGCCACCGGCATTCCTTCCGCTGGCGGCGTCCGAGTGCTGTGCATCGCCGAAGAGGACGAACTCGATCGCGCGATGCAGGCGGGCCACGATCCGGCGTGGACGCATCGCCACTGGCAAGACCTCGGATGGATGGGCTTGATTCGACGCGTCGAGAGGTTTTGCGCCTCCTCGGTGCGCGTGGTCGAGGAGGGCGGCCGGTGAAAGAACGAGCTGTGCCGGCCCGAAATCCGGGCGCGGATACCATGCGCCACCCAGCAGACCGCGCCGCCGCTCGTTCTCGGCTGGTCGAAATCATCGCCCGACAACTCGTCAACCAGACCATCCAAGAACGTCATGCGAACCTGCCTGTACGCCCGATACAGCACTGACAACCAGAGCCAGAACAGCATCGAGGACCAGCTACGCGCATGTCGCGAGCGCGCTGCTCGGGAAGGTTGGACCATCGCCATGGTGCACGCTGACGAGGGGATCAGCGGCGCGACGCCTGTGGCCCTCCGTGCCGGCGGAAAGGCGCTGCTGGCCGACGCGTTGGCCGACCGGATTGACGTCTTAATCGTGGAAGGGCTCGACCGCATCACGCGCGACCTGGCCGAGCAAGAGCGCACCGTCAAGCGGCTGGAGCACCGCGGTATCCGCCTTATCGGCACCGCCGATGGCTACGACACCCAGGCCGCCGGCCGCAAGGTGATGCGCATCGCGCGCGGGCTGGTGAACGAGCTGTATCTCGATGACCTCCGAAAGAAGACGCACCGCGGCCTGCAGGGGCAGTTCGAGCGCGGCATGGCCGCAGGAGGCCGGACCTACGGATACACCAGCATCCCCGTCGAGGGTGGGCATCGCATCGTCGTCGACGAAGAGCAGGCCAAGCATGTGCGCTGGATCTACGAGCAAGTCGCCGCGGGCGTCACCCTGCGCAGCATCGTCTACGCGCTGAACGCTCAAGGGGTGCCCAGCCCGCGCGGCAACGGCTGGGCCGCCAGTGCGCTGGTGGGCAATGCCAAGATGGGTGACGGCCTGCTCAATAACGAGATCTACATCGGCCGCCTCGTCTGGAATCGCCGGCAGTGGCTCAAGGACCCGGACACGGGCAAGCGCCTTCCGGTGGCGAGGCCTCGCGAGGAATGGCTCGTGCGCGAGTCCCCGGAGCTGCGCATCATCGACCAGGCGCTCTGGGATCAGACGCGCCCGAACGAACTCAAGCGCGGCAATCCGACGCGAGGCCGCCCCCATGGCACGCTGTTCGGCGGCCTGCTGCGCTGCGACGCCTGCGGCGGCCCCATCACAGCCATCAACGGGAGTCGGTACGGCTGCAGCGCGCACAAGGACAAGGGGCCGACCGCATGCACAAGCTCGGCGACGTGGCGACGGACCGACGTCGACCAGCGCCTGCTGGCCGAGCTGCGCGAGGACCTGCTCAGCCCGGAAGCACTGGCCGAGGTGCAGACCACCGTCAAGCGCCTGCTGGCCGAGCTGGATGGCGGGCAAGAGCGTGCGCAGGCGGCTGCGCGCCGGCGCGGCGTTGAGCTCGATCGCGAGATACAGCGCATCGTCGATGCGATCGTCGCCGTCGGCGCGAGCGAGGCCCTGGCCGCGCGCCTTCGCGATGCAGAACTGGAGCGGAAGACTCTGCAGGCCACGCTAGAACAGGCGCCAGCGCCGCTGGCCAGCGCCGGCGAGATAGCGGCGCGCTACCGCCAGCTGGTCATGAACTTGAAGGAAACGCTGAGCGGCGATGCGAGCACGGTGTCGCAGGCTCGGCCCGTCATCGCGGGCCTGCTCGGCTCAGTCACGCTGCTGCGCGACGCTGACACCGGCGAGAGCTGGGCCAGAATGAAAAATCCCGCCGAGCAACTGCTTGTAGCAGCTGCTGGCGGGACGTCTCTAATGATGGTTGCGCGAGCAAGATTTGAACTTGCGACCTTTGGGTTATGAGCCCAACGAGCTACCAGGCTGCTCCATCGCGCGGCAAGAGATAAATTATAGCACTTATTCGGCGGCGTTCTGGTCGGCGGCAGAAACTTCGCTCACTTCAGGGCGATCGACGAGTTCGACCAGCGCCATCGGCGCGTTGTCGCCCACGCGGAAACCCATCTTGAGGATGCGGGTGTAGCCACCGGGACGCGCGGCGAAGCGCGGGCCCAGTTCGCCGAACAGCTTGACGACGGAGTCGCGGCTGCGCAGGCGGTCGAAGGCCAGGCGCTTGTTGGCGACGGTGGGCTTCTTGGCGAGCGTGATCATCGGCTCGATGACGCGGCGCAGTTCCTTGGCCTTGGGGACCGTGGTCTTGATGACTTCGTGCTCGATGAGCGAGTTCATCATGTTCTGCAGCATCGCGAGGCGGTGCGAGCTGGTGCGGTTGAGTTTGCGGAGTCCGTGTCCGTGACGCATGGTGCTTTCCTTTGCTTTTTGAAGAACGGGCAGCCGTGTCAGGTACTGCCCGGTGCACTGGCCCTTTTCAGAGGGCCGTTAAAAAAATCAACGCTTGTCGAGGCCGGCCGGCGGCCAGCTTTCGAGCTTCATACCCAGGGTCAGGCCGCGCGAGGCGAGCACTTCCTTGATTTCGTTGAGCGACTTGCGACCCAGGTTGGGGGTCTTGAGCAGCTCGTTCTCGGTACGCTGGATCAGGTCGCCGATGTAGTAGATGTTTTCGGCCTTCAGGCAGTTGGCCGAACGCACGGTGAGCTCGAGCTCGTCGACCGGGCGCAGCAGGATCGGGTCGAACTGCTGTGCGCTGCGCGGTGCCGGGGCATCGAACGCGGCCAGTTCGCCGCCTTCGAGTTGCGCGAACACAGCGAGCTGCTCGACCAGGATCTTGGCCGAGGCGCGCACGGCGTCTTCGGCGGTGATCGCGCCGTTGGTCTCGATTTCGACCAGCAGCTTGTCGAGGTCGGTGCGCTGCTCGACGCGGGCGCTTTCGACGGTGTAGCTCACGCGCTTCACGGGCGAGAACGAAGCATCGAGAACGATGCGGCCGATCGACTTGGTCGGCTCGTCGGCATAGCGGCGCATCGTGCCGGGCACGTAGCCGCGGCCCTTCTCGACCTTGATCTGCATGTCGAGCTTGCCACCTTGCGACAGGTGAGCGATCACGTGGTCGGGATTGATGATCTCGACGTCGTGCGGGGTCTGGATGTCCGAGGCCAGGACCGGGCCTTCGCCGTCCTTGCGCAGGCTCAGCGTGACTTCATCGCGGTTGTGGAGCTTGAACACCACGCCCTTGAGGTTCAGCAGGATGTTGACGACGTCTTCCTGCACGCCATCGATCGACGAGTACTCGTGCAGAACGCCGGCGATCGTGACTTCGGTGGCCGAATAACCGACCATGGACGACAGCAGCACGCGACGCAGCGCGTTGCCGAGCGTGTGGCCGTAGCCGCGCTCGAAAGGCTCGAGCGTCACCTTGGCCTTGTTGGCCGCGAGTTGCTCGACCTGGATGGTCTTGGGTTTCAGCAGGGTGGTTTGCATGCAGACTTCCTCTCAATACCCCCGGCTCGTTACACCGGTAAGGCTGGTGAAGCGCCTGGCCCGCAGCGCGAGTGCGGCACGAACCAGGAACGTGAACAACAAAAACAGGACTCCCGCCGCCGCTTGCGCGGTGCGGGAGTGGAAATCAACGCGAATACAGTTCGACGATCAGCGATTCGTTGATGTCCGCAGCGAACTCGTCGCGGTCCGGGACCTTCTTGAAGGTGCCTTCGGCCTTGTCGGCATTGACGTCGACCCAGCCGGGGATACCGACTTGCTGGGCGAGTTGCAGTGCTTCGACGACGCGGTTCTGCTTCTTCGACTTCTCGCGCACGGCGATCACGTCGCCGGTCTTCACCAGGTACGACGGGATGTTGACCGACTGGCCGTTCACCGTGATCGCCTTGTGCGACACGAGCTGGCGCGCTTCGGCGCGGGTCGAGCCGAAGCCCATGCGGTAGACGACGTTGTCCAGGCGCGACTCGAGCAGGAACAGCAGGTTGGCGCCGGTGTTGCCACGGCGGCGATCGGCTTCTTCGAAGTAGCGGCGGAACTGCTTCTCGAGCACGCCGTACATGCGCTTGACCTTCTGCTTCTCACGCAGCTGCAGACCGTAGTCCGAGGTGCGCTGACCCGAGGTACGGCCGTGCTGGCCGGGCTTGGAGTCGAACTTGGCCTTGTCCTGGATCGAGCGGCGGGCGCTCTTCAGGAACAGGTCGGTGCCTTCGCGGCGGGAAAGTTTGGCCTTGGGGCCGAGGTAGCGTGCCACGTCTTTTCCTTTGTTTGCTGCCGCAGTCGCCTGCGGGAGCCATCGACAACAGAGTGCCGATGGCGGTGGGCTTAGTTAAAAAACAAATGCGCAGCCGCTTTGAAACGGCTGCGCCTGAGGGGGCTGACGCTCAGATGCGACGACGCTTCTGGGGACGGCAGCCGTTGTGCGGAACGGGCGTCACGTCGGCAATGGAATTGATCCGGATGCCGAGCGCAGCCAGTGCGCGCACCGACGATTCGCGACCGGGGCCGGGGCCCTTGATCTCGACGTCGAGGTTCTTGATGCCTTGTTCGACAGCAGCACGGCCGGCCACTTCGGAAGCGACCTGCGCAGCGAACGGGGTCGACTTGCGCGAGCCCTTGAAGCCCTGGCCCCCCGACGAAGCCCACGACAGGGCGTTGCCCTGGCGATCGGTGATCGTGATGATGGTGTTGTTGAACGAGGCGTGCACGTGAGCGATGCCGTCCGCAACGTTCTTGCGAACCTTCTTGCGAACGCGCTGTGCGGCGTTGTTGGCAGGAGCTTTAGCCATGCTGTTTCAATCCTTACTTCTTCAGGGACTGCGCAGCCTTGCGCGGACCCTTGCGGGTGCGGGCATTGGTGCGCGTGCGCTGGCCGCGCATCGGCAGGCCGCGACGATGACGGAAGCCGCGGTAGCAGCCGATGTCCATCAAGCGCTTGATGTTCATCGTCGTCTCGCGGCGCAGGTCGCCTTCGATCGTGAACAAGGCGATCTGGTCGCGGATCTTTTCGAGATCGGCGTCCGTCAGATCCTTGATCTTCTTCGAATATTCGATGCCGCTCGCTTCGCAGATTTGACGGGCGCGGGTGCGACCGATACCGAAGATGGCGGTCAGGCCGATCTCAGCGTGCTTGTGCGGCGGAATGTTGATGCCAGCAATACGTGCCATGTGCGTCCTCTAATACTCTTTGATCAACCCTGGCGCTGCTTGTGGCGCGGGTCGGTACAGATCACGCGCACCACACCCTTGCGGCGGATGATCTTGCAATTACGGCAGATGGTTTTGACCGAAGCCGAAACTCTCATTTCATTCTCCTAAAACTCTGTTCAACCCGGCGGGCCAGTGCCCTGTGCCTTACGAAGTCTTGAAATTGGCCTTCTTCAGCAGCGACTCGTACTGCTGGGACATCATGTAGTTTTGGACCTGGGCCATGAAGTCCATCGTGACGACCACGATGATCAACAGGGAGGTACCGCCGAAATAGAACGGAACGTTGTATTTCAGGATCAGGAACTCGGGCAGCAGGCAGACGAAGGTGATGTACACCGCGCCGGCCAACGTCAGGCGAACCAGAATCTTGTCGATGTAGCGCGCCGTCTGGTCACCCGGGCGGATGCCCGGAATGAACGCACCGCTCTTCTTCAGGTTGTCGGCGGTCTCGCGGCTGTTGAACACGAGGGCCGTATAGAAGAAGCAGAAGAACACGATCGCGGCGGCATACAGCAGCACGTAGATCGGCTCGCCCGGGCGCAGCGCGCTGGCCACATCCTTGATCCAGCGGAACCCGCCTTCGCCGGTGCTGAACCAGCCCACCACCGTCGCCGGCAGCAGAATGATCGAGGACGCGAAGATCGGCGGAATCACACCGGCCATGTTCAGCTTCAGCGGCAGGTGCGACGACTGACCGCCATACACCTTGTTGCCGACCTGGCGCCGCGCATAGTTCACGAGGATCTTGCGCTGGCCGCGTTCGACGAACACCACGAAGTAGGTGACCAGCACCACCACCGCGACGATGAACAGCGCGATGATCACGTTCATGGCGCCGGTACGAACCAGCTCCAGCAGACCGCCGATGGCGTTCGGCAGACCGGCGGCGATACCCGCGAAGATCAGGATCGAGATGCCGTTGCCCAGGCCACGTTCGGTGATCTGCTCGCCGAGCCACATCAGGAACATCGAACCTGCCGTCAGGCTCACCATGGCGGTGATCCGGAAGCCGAAGCCGGGCGAGATCACCAGGCCAGCCGACGACTCGAGCGCCACTGCGATGCTGAACGACTGGAACAGCGCCAGACCCAGTGCACCGTAACGGGTGTACTGCGTGATCTTGCGGCGACCGGCCTCGCCTTCCTTCTTCAATTGCTCGAAGCTCGGAAGCACGTAGGTCATCAGCTGCATGATGATCGACGCCGAGATGTACGGCATGATCCCCAGCGCAAACACCGTGAAACGCGACAGCGCGCCACCCGAGAACATGTTGAACAGGCTCAGGATGCCGCCCTGCTGCCCCTGGAACAACGCCGCGAGCTGGTCGGGGTTGATGCCGGGCACGGGAATGTGCGCGCCGATCCGGTAGACCACGAGCGCGAGCAGCAAGAAGACCAGCCGGCGACGCAGGTCACCGAACTTGCCCGTCTTTGCGATCGTTGCCGCGTTAGTTGCCACGAGGAGCTTCTTTCAGTCCGAAGGTCTGTCGATCAGGCGACGCTGCCGCCGGCCGCTTCGATCGCGGCCTTGGCACCAGCGGTGGCACCGACGCCCGTCAGCTTGACGGCCTTGGTGAGTTCGCCGGTCTTGATGATCTTCACCACCTTGGCGAGCTGGCCCACAAGGCCGGCTTGCTTCAGGGCGAGCACATCGACTTCGGCCAGGCCGAGCTGCTCGAGAGCAGCCAGCGTGACTTCGGCGTTGAACTTGAGCGTCTGCGACTTGAAGCCACGCTTCGGCAGGCGACGCTGCAGCGGCATTTGACCGCCTTCGAAGCCGACCTTGTGGAAACCGCCTGCGCGCGACTTCTGGCCCTTGTGACCGCGACCCGCGGTCTTGCCGATGCCGGAGCCGATACCGCGGCCAACGCGGCGCTTGGCGTGCTTGGCGCCATCCGCCGGCTTGATGCCATTGAGTTCCATATCAGTCTCTCTTACAGAACTTTGACCAGATAACTGATCTTGTTGATCATGCCGCGCACCGCGGGGGTGTCCTGCAGTTCGCTCACGCTGTTGAGCTTGCGCAGGCCCAGGCCACGAACGGTGGCACGGTGCGATTCCTTGGTGCCGATCGGGCTCTTGACCAATTGCACCTTCAGGGTTTGTTGTTGCGTCGTCATTTGAATGCTTCCTTCAGCCTTGCAAGAGCTCGCGCTCAGGCGAAGATTTCTTCGACGGTCAGGCCGCGCTTGGCAGCCACTGCGGACGCGGTCGTCGAATTCTTCAACCCGTCGAGCGTGGCGCGAACCATGTTGTAGGGATTCGACGAACCATGGCTCTTGGCCACGATGTCGGTGATGCCCAAGACTTCGAACACGGCGCGCATCGGGCCGCCGGCGATGATGCCGGTACCCTTGGGGGCCGGGTACATCACGACCGTGGAGGCGCCGTGGTGGCCCTGCACCTGGTGGTGCAGCGTGCCGTTCTTGATCGGAGCCTTGAACAGATTGCGACGGGCTTCTTCCATCGCCTTCTGCACGGCAGCGGGCACTTCCTTCGACTTGCCCTTGCCCATGCCGACGCGGCCATCGCCGTCACCGACCACGGTGAGTGCTGCGAAACCGAGGATACGACCACCCTTCACCACCTTGGTGACGCGGTTGATCGCGATCATCTTCTCGCGCAGACCGTCCTCGGGGCCTTCGTTCTGCGTTCTTGCCTGAATCTTTGCCATTTTGAATCTCGTGTCCGGTTAGAACTGCAGGCCGGCTTCGCGGGCGGCATCGGCCAGCGCCTTGACGCGGCCGTGGTACGCAAAACCTGCGCGGTCGAAGGCAACCTTCTCGACGCCGGCGGCCTTCGCCTTTTCGGCGATGCGCTTGCCGATGGCGGTGGCTGCAGCGGTGTTGCCACCCTTGCCCGAGCCGCCGAGCGCGGTGCGCACTTCGGCTTCGGCGGTGGAGGCCGTGGCCAGCACCTTCGAGCCGTCGCCAGAGATGACGGTCGCGTAGATGTGCAGGTTGGTACGGTTCACCGTGAGGCGAGCCACACCCTGCGTCGCGATGCGGATGCGGGTCTGGCGCGAACGGCGGAGACGCTGTGCTTTTTTGGTCAACATCATTTTGCTGCCCCTTACTTCTTCTTGGTCTCTTTGATCACGATCTTCTCGTCCGCATAACGGATACCCTTGCCCTTGTAGGGCTCGGGCGGACGAACGGCACGGATCTCAGCGGCCACTTGGCCGACGCGCTGGCGGTCGGCACCCTTGATCACGATTTCGGTCGGGGTCGCGGTGGCCACCGTGATGCCTTGCGGCATGTCGATGTTGACCGGGTGCGAGTAACCGACTTGCAGGTTCAACTTGGAACCTTGGGCGGCGGCCTTGTAGCCCACGCCAACCAGGTTGAGCTTCTTCTCGAAGCCCTTGGTCACGCCGACCACCATGTTGTTCACGAGCTGACGAATCGTGCCGCTCATCGCGTTGGCTTCACGCGAATCGTTGGCCGGCTCGAAGCTCAGCTTGCCGTCCTTGCTGACGACGTTGACCAGTGCGTTGCGCGCGAGGCTGAGCGAACCGCCCGTGCCCTTGACGCTGATCTGGTCTTCCTTGATCGACACATCCACGCCTTGGGGGATGGCGACCGGCGATTTTCCTACTCGGGACATTTCAGTGTTCTCCTCGATGTCTCGGTCAGGCGACGTAGCACAGCACTTCGCCACCGACACCGGAGGCGCGTGCCTTGCGGTCGGTCATCACGCCCTGGGGGGTCGTGACGATCGCAACGCCGAGGCCGTTCTGGACTTGCGGAATGGCAGTGCTGGACTTGTAGACGCGCAGGCCGGGGCGGCTCACGCGCTCGATGCGCTCGATGACCGGGCGACCAGCGTAGTACTTCAGCGAAATTTCGAGTTCGCTCTTGCCGGCTTCGGTCTTGACCTGGAAGCCGTCGATGTAGCCCTCGTCCTTCAGGACCTGCGCGATCGCGATCTTCACCTTGGAAGACGGGACCGACACAGTGGGCTTCGCCACCATCTGCGCGTTGCGGATACGCGTCAGCAGGTCGGCAATGGGATCACTCATGCTCATGTTGTTTGCTCCTGCCTGGCTTACCAGCTGGCCTTGATGACACCGGGGATGTCACCGTTGAAGGCCAGTTCGCGGATCTTGGCGCGGGCCAGACCGAATTGACGGAAGGTGCCGCGCGGACGACCGGTGATTTCGCAACGGTTGCGTTGACGCGTGGGGTTCGCGTTGCGCGGGAGCTTTTGCAGTGCCAGGCGGGCGGCTGCGCGCTCTTCTTCGGTCTTCTTGAGGTCGTTCGAGGCGGCCTTCAGTTCGGCGTGCTTGGCGGCGAACTTGGCAACCAGCTTGTCGCGCTTGAGTTCGCGCTGGATCAAAGATGCTTTAGCCACGAATCACCTCAGTTCTTGAACGGGAAACGGAAGCCGGCGAGCAGCGCCTTGGCTTCTTCATCGGTCTTGGCCGTCGTCGTGATGCTGATGTTCAGACCACGCAGGGCGTCGACCTTGTCGTACTCGATCTCGGGGAAAATGATCTGCTCTTTCACACCGATGTTGTAGTTGCCGCGACCGTCGAAGGCACGACCCGAGATACCGCGGAAGTCGCGAACGCGGGGCAGAGCCACCGTCACGAAGCGGTCCAGGAATTCGTACATCTGGACGCCGCGCAGCGTGACCATGCAGCCGATGGGTTGGTTCTCGCGGATCTTGAAACCGGCGATGGCCTTCTTCGACTTGGTGACCACGGGCTTCTGGCCGGCGATCTTGGTCAGGTCGGCGACGGCGTTGTCGAGGACCTTCTTGTCGGCGACAGCTTCACCCACGCCCATGTTGAGCGTGATCTTGGTGAGGCGCGGAACCTGCATCGGCGAGACATAACCGAACTTCTCGGTCAGGTCCTTGGCGATCTTTTCGCGATAGTGTTGTTGGAGACGTGCCATCTGAGTACCTCTTAGGCGATCTTGATTTCTTCGCCGCTGGACTTGAAGACACGCACTGCGACGCGCTTGCCTTCGGCATCCTGGCTCACCTTGATGCCCACGCGATCGGCCTTGCCGGTCGCGGCATTGAAGATCGCCACGTTGGATTGGTGAATCGGCATGGCCTTCTCGACGATGCCACCGGTCGTGCCCTTGAGCGGGTTCGGCTTGGTGTGCTTCTTGACGAGGTTGATGCCTTCGACGAGCACGTGCGAGTCGTCCTTGCGCAGCGTCACGACGCCGCGCTTGCCCTTGTCGCGGCCGGCCAACACGATGACCTGGTCGCCTTTGCGAATCTTGTTCATGGCGTTGTTGTCCTTAGAGAACTTCGGGTGCCAGCGACACGATCTTCATGAACTTCTCGGTGCGCAGTTCGCGCGTCACCGGTCCGAAGATGCGGGTGCCGATCGGCTCCAGCTTGGCGTTGAGCAGCACGGCGGCATTGCCGTCGAACTTGACGAGCGAACCGTCGCTGCGACGGATGCCCTTGGCGGTGCGCACGACCACTGCGCTGTAGATCTCGCCCTTCTTGACGCGACCACGCGGAGCGGCTTCCTTGATGCTGACCTTGATGACGTCGCCCACGCTGGCATAACGCCGCTTGGAGCCACCGAGCACCTTGATACACAGGACGGACTTCGCGCCTGTGTTGTCGGCCACTTCGAGCCGGGATTCAGTTTGGATCATTTCTTGATATTCCCAACTTGTACCAATGCGCGGCCCGGAGGGATTCGCGTGTCTCGCATCGGTCAGTCTTGGGCCCGCCGTCCGCGCCTCGAACCACTCGAAGCGCTTCCCGTTTGGGCTGAAATCTTCGCCTTTTTGAAGCGAAGCCCGCGATTGTGGCACCCGCCTGCTTCGATGTCAACTGCCTTCTTTGCGCCGCCCGCCAAGACACTAGACTCTGGCCCCGTGCGCCCTCCTGCCCCCACCCCCTCGTTCTCGACCACCCGCCGCCTCGTGCTGGGCGGCCTTGCGGGGGCCGCCGGCGCCCTGGCGCTGGGCGTCGCCGGCTGCGGCGCCCCGGCGGCCGCGCCCGATGCCCCGGCGCCCGTCCGGCTGCGCCGCCTCGCGGAAGCCCGCTGGCCGCACCGGCTCTCCATCGGCGGCACGCCGGCGGGCGGGCTCTCGGGCATCGACTTCGACGCCCGCGCAGGTGAGTACCTGCTCCTGAGCGACGACCGGTCGGACCTGGCGCCCGTGCGCTTCTATATGGCGCGCTGGCCCGCGCCCTGGAGCGCCGCGCCCGAAGCCACCGGTGTCGTCGAACTGCAACGCCCGGGCGGCGGCCCCTGGCCTTCGCGCCGCCAGGCCATCGCCGGCCTGCCGGTGCCCGACCCCGAATCGCTGCGCCTGCGCCCCGACACCGGCACCCTGCTGTGGAGCAGCGAGGGCGACCTCGCGCGCGGCTTCGGCCCCGCGCTCTACGAATCGGCGCGCGATGGGCGTTTCCTGCGCGAATTCGCGCTGCCCGCCCTGTTCCAGCCCGACCCGGCCCAGCGCCGCGGCGCGCGCGACAACCTCGCCTTCGAGGGCCTCGCGCTGACGCCCGATGGCCGCACGGCCTGGCTGGCGATGGAGAACGCGCTGATCCAGGACGGCCCCGTGCCCACGGTCGACGCCGCCGGCGGCCCCTGCCGCTTCACGCGCATCGACCTGGCCAGCGGCCGGGCGACCGGCCAGCTCGCCTATGTGCCCGATGCCATCCCCCTGCGTCCGCTGCTGCCGGGCACCTATGCCGACAACGGCGTGAGCGAGGTGCTGATGATCGACGCGCACCGCATGCTGGTGCTCGAGCGTGCCTACGCCGCCGGCACCGGGAATTCGCTGCGCCTCTATGAAATAGACACCCGCGGCGGCAGCGACGTGCTGGGCCTGGAGGCGCTGGCCCCTGGCAACCACCGGCCGGTCGCCAAGACCCTGGTCGCCGATTTCTCCCGGCTCGGGGCCGACAACGGCCTCTCGCGCCTCGACAACAGCGAGGGCATGTGCTGGGGCCCGCCGCTGCCCGGTGGCGGGCGGACGCTGATGATCGTCAGCGACGACAATTTCAACCCGCTGCAGATCACGCAGTTCGCCGCCTTCGAATTCCTCGACCGACCATGACCATCGCCGCCACCTTCCTGCCCCGCAACGCCCCCGCGCCGCTGCCGCCCATCGCCTTCATCGGCGGCGGCAACATGGCCAGCGCCATCATCGGCGGGCTGATCCAGCAAGGCACGCCGGCCACCTCCTTCGAGGTGGTCGAGCCCTTCGAGGAGGCGCGCGCCAGGCTGGCCAACACCTTCGGCATCGCGGCCCAGCCGGAGGCCGGCGCGGCACTGTCGCGCTGCGCGGTGGTGGTCTGGGCGGTCAAGCCCCAGACCTTCGCCGAGGCCACGCGCCCGGTGCGCCCCTTCGCCGAAAACGCCCTGCACCTGAGCGTGGCCGCGGGCATCCCGTCCGACAGCATCGCCCGCTGGCTGGCCACCGAGCGCGTGGTGCGGGCCATGCCGAACACGCCGGCGCTGGTCGGCCAGGGCATGACGGGCCTGTTCGCGCGCGCCGGTGCCGACGGCGCCGACCGCGCGCTGGTCGGCCAGTTGCTGACGCCCACGGGTGAGCTGATCTGGGTCGACGAAGAACCCGCGCTCGACGCGGTGACCGCGATGTCGGGCTCGGGCCCGGCCTACGTGTTCTATTTCATCGAGGCCATGACCGAGGCCGGCATCGAGATGGGCCTCACGCCCGACCAGGCGCAGCGCCTGGCGATCGGCACCTTCACCGGCGCCTCGGCGCTGGCCGACAGCGCGCACGAGCCGCCCGCGGTGCTGCGCGAGCGCGTGACCTCCAAGGGCGGCACCACCTACGCGGCGATCAGCGCGCTGCAGCAGGCCGACGTCAAGGGGCAGTTCAAGACCGCGATCCGCGCGGCGCAGAAGCGCGCGGCCGAGCTCGGCGAGGAATTCGGCCGCGGCTGAGGGCCCTCAGGCCGGCGGCGCGTCGAAGGTGCCCGCCAGCGCGCGCGGGCCGAGGAAGAACAGCCAGTCGGCCGCCAGCGTGATGGCGCCGTCCTCCAGCTCGAGCTGCAGCGCTTCCTTCAGCAGGAAGCTGTCGCCGGGCTTGGGCGTGACCTCCGCGATGCGCACGCGCGCCCGGAAGCGCGCGCCCACCGGCATCGGCCGCACGAAGCGCAGGCGGTCGAAGCCGTAGTTCAGCGCATGATTGGTGTCGAAGGGCAGCAGGCTGCGCATCGCCTCGCCGCTGAGCTTGATCAGGTGCGAGACCTGGAAGAAGCCCTGGACGATGGCGCCGCCGTAGCCGGCCTCGCGCGCGGCGCGCTGCGGGTCGAGATGGATCCATTCGCCCTCGCCGTCGCCCGACAGCTCGGCATAGCGCGCCACCATGTCCTGCGTGATGCGGTGCCATTCCGAATGGGCCTCCCGGCCGATCCGGGCGCGCAGTTGCGCCAACGTGGCCTCGGCGTCGGGCGTTAGCTGCATGCGGTCTCGTTTGCGTTGCCGGCCGTGGGTCAGCGCAGGCCGTAGCCGGCCACCACGCCGGCGAAGACCGCGAAGCCCAGCCAGTGGTTGAGCCGGAAGGCCTTGAAGCAGCCTTCGCGCGTGCGATCGCGGATCAGCCGCCAGTGCCAGGCCGCCTGTCCCGCCGCGATCGCGATCGCGAGGTAGAACACGGCGCCGAGCCCGCGGCTCGCGCCGGCCCAGGTCCACACGGCGAGAAAGACCGCATAGCTCGCCATCACCGCCGCCACGTCGTAGCGGCCGAAGGTGATGGCCGAGGTCTTCATGCCGATCTTGAGGTCGTCGTCGCGGTCGACCATCGCGTACTCGGTGTCGTAGGCCAGCACCCAGAACAGGTTGCCCGCCAGCAGCCACCACGCGAAGGCCGGCACGGTCGCCTGCACGGCCGCGAAGGCCATCGGAATGCCGAAGCTGAACGCGATGCCGAGCACCGCCTGCGGGATCGAGACGAAGCGCTTCGCATAGGGATAGACCAGCGTGACCGCGAGCGCGGCGAACGACCAGTACACAGTGACCCGGTTGGTCGTGAGCACCAGGCCGAAGGCCACCAGCGCGAGCACCGCGCCGAACAGCAGCGCCTCGCGCACCGAGATCTCGCCGCTGGTCACGGGCCGCTGCGCGGTGCGCTTCACGTGGCGGTCGAAGTCGCGGTCGGCCACGTCGTTGACGCAGCAGCCCGCGCTGCGCATCAGGATCGTGCCGAGCACGAACACCGCGATCAGGTGCCAGCCCGGCCAGCCGTCGGCCGCGAACCAGAGCGCGCCGAGGCTGGGCCACAGCAGCAGCAGCCAGCCCGCGGGACGGTTCCAGCGGATCAGGTCGAGGTACACGGCAAAACGCCCGCGGCGTGGCGCGGGCGTGAGGCCGTGAGGGGCGGGATGGGTGTTCAATCCTCGAGCAGCGAACGCAGCATCCAGGCGGTCTGGTCGTGCACCGTGCAGCGCGCGGTCAGCATGTCGGCCGTCGGATCGTCGCCGGCTTCCTCGGCCACGGGGATGAATTCGCGCGCGATGCGCGACACGGTCTCGTGGCCCTTCACGAGGATGCGCACCATCTCCATCGCCTTGGGCGGGTCCTGCGGCACGTCCGGCACGGTGGCGATCTTGCTGAACTCGGCGTACGAACCCGGTGCGTAGTGGCCCAGCGCGCGGATGCGCTCGGCGATCACGTCGGTCGAGTTCCACAGCTCGGTGTATTGCGCCATGAACATCGCGTGCAGCGAGTTGAAGTGCGGGCCCGTCACGTTCCAGTGGAAGTTGTGGGTGGTGAGGTAGAGCGTGTAGGTGTCGGCGAGCACGCGGCTCAGGCCTTCGGCGATGGCCGCGCGGTCCTGGCGCTCGATGCCGATGTTGATGATCGGCGCATTGCGGCTGCCGGACTCCTGCGCGACCACCGCGCCGCCCTTCTTGGGCACCTTGCCGGCGGAGGAAGCGGGAGAGGGCTTGGTTTTCTTGGGAGCTTTGGCCATGGCAAAAGGTCTTTCTTCAAGTTGGGTGTGACACCGGAATTCTCGAAGCCGGCGCGCGGCTTCGCAACAGCGTCACTCTATCGCAGCGTTCGATATTCCAGGCTTGCGGCGGCGTAGGCCGAGGTCGCGAATTCGCCCGCCCTGGCTCAGGACAGCCGCTTCACGCCCGGCAGTTCGCAGGCATAGATCGCGTTGCGCAGCGCCGCGATCGCCTCGTAGCGCGTGAAGGTGCGCCGCCATGCGAGCACCACGCGGCGCGTGGGCGGATCGCGGTCCTGCGCATCGCGCACCGGCAGGTAGCGCACCATCTGCTCCGACTCCTTGCGGCCCTTGCCCCTGGGCTTGAGCGCCTCGGCCGGCACCGACAGCCGCGGCACCAGCGTCACGCCCATGCCCGAGGCCACCATGTGCTTGATGGTCTCGAGCGACGAGCCCTCGAAGCTCTTGCGGATGCCCTCGGCATTGCTCGAGAAGCGCGCGAACTCCGGGCAGACCTCGAGCACGTGGTCGCGAAAGCAGTGGCCCGTGCCCAGCAGCAGCATGGTCTCGCTCTGCAGCTCTTCCGAGGTGATCGACTCGCGGTCGGCGAACTTGTGCTTGACCGGCAGTGCCGCCACGAAGGGCTCGTCGTACAGCGGCGCCATCGCGAGGCCGGTGTCGGGAAAGGGCTCGGCCATGATCGCGCAGTCGATCTCGCCGGCGCGCAGCATCTCGAGCAGCTTGACGGTGAAGTTCTCCTGCAGCACCAGCGGCATCTGCGGCGTGCGCGAGATCACCTGGCGCACGAGGTCGGGCAGCAGGTAGGGCCCGATGGTGTAGATCACGCCGAGGTTCAGCGGCCCGGCCAGCGGATCCTTGCCGCGCTTGGCGATCTCCTTGATGCTGGCCGCCTGGTCGAGCACGCTCTGGGCCTGCTGCACGATCTGCTCGCCGAGCGGCGTGACCGTGACTTCGCCGGCGCTGCGCTCGAAGAGCTTGACTTCGAGTTCGTCCTCGAGCTTCTTGATGGCCACCGAGAGCGTGGGCTGGGACACGTAGCAGGCTTCGGCCGCCTTGCCGAAGTGGCGCTCCCTGGCCACGGCAACGATGTATTTGAGTTCGGTGAGGGTCATAGCTTGCGTCAATTATGCGCAAGGCACCGTGACCGCTCGCGGTCAGGGGTCGGGCGCCGCCGGAGCGGCACGCGTCAGGACTCCCCGGGCGTCCAGTCCGGGCTGTAGCCGCCGAGCGTGGGGTGGTACATCTCGTCGCCCGTGTGCTGCGTGAACTCGACGTTGAGCCGGTCCTCGCGCAGGCCCAGCAGCTCGATGCAGTGGGCGCACAGCGCCTTGGCGAGCGCCATGCGCAGCTCGGGCGGGCGGCCCTGGCGGATGTCCAGCATCATCAGCGAGACCGGCACCGGCGGGCCCTCCGGGTCGGGAATGCGCCAGAGCCCGCCCTCGCCGAGCTCGCGCACCGCGACACTGATGCGGCGGATGTCCACCGACATCATCTCGGCGTAGGTGCGGCTCATGCGTTCGGCCAGGCGCTGCTTGAGCTCGCTCGGATAGTGGTCGTTGACGTCCAGTTGCAGGTACGGCATGCGGGGCTCCTGAAAAGAAGAAGAGAAGAGGAAGAGGACTCAGCGCGCCAGACCATAGCGCGCCGCCGGGACGGCGTTGGCGAACTTCGGCGCCAGCGCGCGGCGATCGGCCTCCCACTGCGTCCACCGCTCGCCCTCGTGCAGGCCCGGGATGGTCACGCGCTCGCCGGCGTCGAGGCCCGCCAGCGCGGCGTCCACCAGGTCCGCGGCCGACATGGTGCTGGCCGATTCCTTCTGCGGCGCATAGCCCGCGACGTCCCAGAACTCGGTGGCCGTGGCGCCCGGCATCACGGTCTGGATGCGCACGCCCTTGTCGCCCAGGTCGCGCTGCAGCGTGTGGCCGAAGCCGATCACATAGGACTTCGACGCGCCGTAGACGCCGTTGAGCATCTCGACCGCGACGCCGACCACCGAGGCGATGTTGACGATCGTGCCGGCCTTGCGCCGCACGAAGGCGGGCGCCACGGCGTAGCTCAGGCGCGTGAGCGCCGTGACGTTGAGCGCGATCATGTGTTCCATGGTGTCGGCATCGTCCGCGAGGATGGATGCGACCGAGCCGATGCCCGCGTTGTTGACGAGCATCGTGATGTCCTCGTCGGTGCGCAGCACCTCCTCGACGCGCGAGCGCGCCGCCGGGTCGGTCAGGTCGGCGACGAGGGTCGTGATCCGGCGGCCGGTGGCGGCGCGCAGTTCGTCCGCCAGCGCGCGCAACCGCTCGCCGTTGCGGGCCACCAGGATCAGGTCGTGGCCGCGCCGGGCCAGGCGGTCGGCGTAGACGGCGCCGATGCCGGTGGAAGCGCCCGTGATCAGCGCGGTGCCTGGGGAGATCGTGGAAGCAGTCATGGAATTCACCTTGGAAGAGAGCGGGCCGACGGGCTGCCGGCGCCTGAGGGTCATCGTAGAAATGACACCGCATTTCCTCAATGTCGTAGATGCAAGGTTTTCGGACACGGCCCGGCAGCACCGCGCAAAGCGCCGCAGAATGGCGCGCTTGCACGACATGCAAGGTTTCAGGTCACTCGAGGAGCGCGAAATGCACAGCGTCGGATTGCTCGTCTACCCCGGCTTCCAGTCCCTGGCCCTGGCCGTGGCCACGGCCTTCGAATACGCCAACCTGATGCACGGCTCGGCCGCCTATGACTTCGCCGTGGTGTCCGAACCCGGCGGCGCGGTGGCCTCGTCGCAGGGCTTCGCGGTGCAGACCGAGCCCTGGGGCGAACGCGTGTTCGACACCCTGATCGTGGCGGGCGACAACGAATGCCGCCTGCCGCCGCGCAGCCTGATCGAGCGGGTCCGGGCCTCGGCCGCGCGCTCGCGCCGCATGGCCTCGATCTGCACCGGCGCCTTCGTGCTGGCCGAGGCCGGGCTGCTCGACGGCCGGAAGGCGACCACCCATTGGCTGCATGCGCGCGCCTTCAGGGAGCGCTACCCGCGCGTGCAGATGGAGGAGGACCGGATTTTCGTCATCGACGGGCCGGTGTGGACCTCGGCCGGCATGAGCGCGGGCCTCGATCTCGCGCTCGCGGTGATCGAGAAGGACCTCGGCCGCAAGCTGGCGCTGACGATCGCGCGCAAGCTGGTCATCTACCAGCGCCGGGGCGGCGGCCAGTCGCAGTTCTCGACCCTGCTCGAGCTCGATGCCAAGTCCGATCGCGTGCAGACGGCCCTGGCCTATGCCAGGGAGAACCTCGCCGCCGACCTGTCGGTGGAGGTGCTGGCCAACGCGGCGCACCTGAGCCCGCGCCAGTTCAGCCGCGTGTTCCGCGAGGAGACCGGGCAGCCGCCGGCCAAGGCGATCGAGCGGCTGCGCGTGGAGGCCGCGCGGCTGATGATGGAAACCAGCCGCCACCCGATCGAGGTGATCGCTCGCGAAACCGGGTTCGGCGACCGCGAGCGCATGCGGCAGGCGTTCCTGCGCGCCTTCGGGCAGCCGCCGCAGGCGATCCAGCGCATCTCGGCCAACGCCGAGCTGGTGTAGCCGGCCGCCTCAGCGCCGGTACGGTCGGATCACCTCGAGGTCCGACGCGATCACCGCGCGCACCTGGTCCGCGAAGGCGCTCACCAGCCGGGAATCCGGCGCATCGGGTGGCAGCAGCAGCGCGAGCCGCACCGGGATCGCGGGCACGAAGGCGCGCACCGCGAGCTCGAGGTTGCGCCGCTCCTCGAGCGCCGCCAGCGGATTGAGCACGCTGACGCCCAGGCCCGCGGCGACCAGTGCGCAGACCGAGGCACCGAGGTCCGACTCCAGCACCGTGCGCGTGCGGGCGCCGGCGGCCGCCAGCACGCGGTCGATGCGTTCGCGCGGCGCGCTGCCGAGCGGGAACGAGACGAAGGCCTCGCCCTCGAGGTCGGCCGCCGCGACCTGCTTGCGCTTCGCGAGCCGGTGCCCGATCGGCAGCACGGCCACGCAGTCCATGGTCAGCAGGGTCTGGACCTGCATGCCCGGCACGTCGTCGCCGTAGAGGATCGCCAGCCCGAGCTCGCACAGGCCCGAGCTGACCCAGGTGTTGACGGTGGCGGCGGCGCCCGAGTGGATGGTGAGCAGGGTCTCGGGATGCTCGGCCTTGAACTGCGCGACGGCCTTGCTCAGCAGCCCGCCCGCGATCCGCGGCATGGCGGCCACCGCGAGCCGGTCGCCGCCGAAGGAGCGGATGTTCGAGGCCGCGCCCTCCAGGCCCTCGAGCCCGACGAAGGCCTTCTCCACGTCCTGGAAGAAACGCTTGCCGTCGAGCGAGGGCAGGAGGCGCGTGCCGCGGCGCTCGAACAGCAGGAAGCCGACGATGGCCTCGAGCTGCGACACCAGCCGGCTGACCTGGGGCTGCGAGGTGTGGAGCCGGCGCGCGGCCTCGGTCATCGAGCCCGTCTGCATGACGATGCGGAAGGCCTCGATGTGCTTGAGCGTCATGCGGCGGGTCGTCATATCAAAATTGTATGACGCACCCTCTACAAGGAATTTTGCGTATCCGCGCGGCGCGCGAATACTCGCCGCCATGACTGGCACCGACGCGAACGCACCCTCCGATCCTCCCGGCGTGGACCTGCGCAGCGACACCGTGACGCGGCCCACGCCCGCGATGTACGAGCGCATGCGCAGCGCGCCACTGGGCGACGATGGCCTCGACGGCGACCCGACCGCGCGCGAACTCGAGGCGCTGGTGGCGCGCACGCTCGACAAGGAGGCCGGCCTCTACGTGCCCACGGCCACCATGGGCAACCTGCTGGCCGTGCTCGCGCAGACCGAGCGCCAGGGCCAGGTGCTGCTCGAGGCCACGGCCCACATGTTCCTGACCGAGCGCGGCGGCGCCACGCTCGCGGGCCTGGCCTACCTCGGCATCGCGGGCACGGCCGGCGCGATGGACCTCGACGAGCTGGAACGCACGCTGCGCCGCCCCGGCGGCCTGCGCACCGAGCTCGTCGGCATGGAGACCTCGCACGCGAACGCGGGCGGCGCCGTGCCACCGCTCGAGCACATGCGCGCGGTGATGGAGGCCGCGCGGGGCGCGGGCGCGCGCGTGCACCTCGACGGCGCGCGGCTGTTTAACGCGGCGGTCGCGCTCGACGTGGCGCCCGCCGCCATCGCGGGCTGCGCCGACAGCGTGGCCGTCTGCCTCTCGAAGGGCCTGAGCGCACCGGCCGGCGCGGTGCTGGTCGGCACCGCGGCGACGATCGAACGCGCGCGCCGGCTGCGCAAGATGCTCGGCGGCACGCAGCGCCAGGTCGGCGTGGTCGCGGCGGCCGGGCTCGAGGCCATCGAGACCATGGCGGGCCGGCTCGCCGACGACCACCGCCAGGCGCGCCGGCTGGCCGAGGGCCTGGGCGCCGTCCGGCCCGGCGCGCTGCGCACCAACACGCCCGCCACCAACATCGTGCTCGCCGACCTGCCCGCGCACGGCCCCGACAGCGAGGCCTGGACCCGCGCACTGCGCGAGCACGGCGTGCTGGTGCGCGCCTGGGGCAGCCACCGGCTGCGCCTCGTGACGCACCGCCACATCGACACCGCCGCCGTCGACGCCGCCATCGCCGGCTTCCGCCGCGCCGCCGACACCCTGCTCCGCTGAGCCGCCCCCTTCCAGGAGATCCACCATGCCCACCCTGTCCCGCCGCGATTTCGTCGCCACCACCCTCTCGGCCGCGGCCCTGTCGCTCGGCCGCCCCGCCTTCGCCAATGACTACCCGAGCCGCCCGATCCGCTTGGTCGTGCCCTATGCGCCCGGTGGCGGCTCCGACGTGGTCGGGCGCCTGGTCGCGCAGAAGCTCACCGAGTCCAGCGGCTGGAACGTCATCGTCGACAACAAGGCCGGCGCCTCCGCCATGATCGGCACCGACGCCGTGGCCAAGAGCGCGGCCGACGGCTACACGTTGCTGATCGCCGATGCCGCGCACGCCACCAACGCGGCGGTGCAGCCGCGGCTGCCCTTCGATTCGATCAAGGACTTCGCGCCGCTCACGCTGATCGGCTCCTCGCCCCAGCTGCTGGTGGCGCATCCGTCGTTCCCCGCCAACTCGCTCAAGGAGCTGCTGGCGCTGCCGCGCGAGCAGGTGCGCCAGTACGGCGTCGGCACGCCGGGCCAGGGCTCGGCGCCGCACCTGCTCTACGAGCTGCTCAAGCTCAAGACCGGGATGGAGCTGGTGCACGTGCCCTACAAGGGCGGCGCGCTCGCGCTGACCGATGCCATCGGCGGCCAGGTGCCGATGGTGATCAACTCGGTGCCGGCCTGCATGCCGCACATCGAGGCCAAGCGGCTCAAGGTGCTCGCCATCGCGAGCACGGCGCGCGATCCCAAGCTGCCGCAGGTGCAGACCTTCTCCGAGAGCGCGCCCGGCATCGTCGGCAGCGTCTGGTACGGCCTCATGGTGCCCGCGAAGACGCCCGCCGACGTGCAGCAGCGCCTGAACGCCGCGCTCGCCAAGGTGCTCGACCTGCCCGAGGTCAAGGCCCGGCTGGCCGATGCCTTCATCGACCCGATGCCGCGCGGCAGCCAGGCCTTCGCGAAGCACCTGAACGACGAGATCGCGCGCTGGCAGGCGGTGGTGAAGCAGACGGGGTTCACGCTCAACAGCTAGCAGCGTGCAACGTACTGTGCGGCTTGCGCCCCACGGATACACAGGCATACGCAGCGCGCGCGGCAGCGGTGGCGGGCATCGAAGAATCGTCGCATCGATTCTTCTACCGCCTCTTTCTCACCCGAAGGAACCGCCATGCGCATCCCCGCCGCACCGCTCGCCATCGCCGCCGCCATCGCCGCCTCGGTGGCTTTCGTCACCCTCGCCGCGCCGCCCGGCGGCGGCGACATCCCCGCCGCGCAGGCCGCGCCCGCGCCGGCCTTCACCCACATCGACACCTGGCTCAACTCGCCGCCGCTGGACATGGCGGCGCTGCGCGGCAAGGTGGTGCTGGTCGACTTCTGGACCTACACCTGCATCAACTGCCTCAACCACCTGCCCTACGTCAAGGACTGGGACGCGAAGTACAAGGACCAGGGGCTGGTCGTGGTCGGCGTGCACACGCCCGAGTTCGCCTACGAGAAGTCGACGCAGAACGTGAAGGACGCGATCCAGCGCCTGCAGATCCGCCACGCGGTCGCGCAGGACAACAGCTATGGCACCTGGAAGGCCTTCCGCAACCAGTACTGGCCGGCCGTCTACCTGATCGACAAGCAGGGCCGCATCGTCTATTCGCACTTCGGCGAGGGCAGCTACGGCACGACCGAGAAGAAGATCCAGGCACTGCTGGCCGAACCCGCACCGGCGTCCTGACATGAAGAAGCTCTGGTTCGCCCTGCTGTTCCTCGCGGGCGGCTTCGCGCACGAAGTCCGCCAGCCGACGAACTGCCAATGCATCTCGACCCGCTCGGCGGCGGGTCCTTCGAAGCGAAAAAACGCCTAGTCGCGCGCCTCGACCGCCGCGGCCAGCACATAGCCCTCGCTGCGCACCGTCTTCAGGTAGCGCGGCTCGCGCGCATCGTCGCGCAGGCGCTGGCGCAGCCGGCTCACCAGCAGGTCGATCGAGCGCTCGAACAGCTCGGCCTCGCGGCCCTGGGTCAGGCTCAGCAGCTGGTCCCGGCTCAGCACCTTCTGCGGATGGTCGAGGAACACGCGCAGCAGCCGGTACTCGGCGCCGCTGAGCGCGACCATGGTGCCGCTCTCGTCGAGCAGGTGGCGCTCGACGGTATCGACCTGCCATTCGCCGAACACCAGCTTGCGCGCGGCCTCGGTCGCGCCCATGTTGGGCGGCAGCATGCGGGTGCGGCGCATCACCGAGCGGATGCGCGCGAGCAGCTCGCGCGCCGAGAAGGGCTTGGCCAGGTAGTCGTCGGCGCCCATCTCCAGGCCCAGGATGCGGTCGGCCTCCTCGCTGCGCGCGGTCAGCATCAGGATCGGCGTGGCCTTGTACTTGCCGGTGCGCAGGTCGCGGCACAGGGTCAGGCCGTCCTCGCCCGGCAGCATCAGGTCGAGGATGATCAGGTCGAAGGGCCCCGAGTCCTCGAGCGCCGCGCGCATGTGGCGCCCGGTCGGCACCGCCACCACGCGCAGGCCGTTCTTCACCAGGTAGGTGCTCAGCAGTTCGCGGATCTCCCGGTCGTCGTCGACGATGAGGATGTGGTCGGAGGGCCTGGTGTTCATGGCGCGGTCTCTGGGTTGTCGTGCAGCGCAATGTAGCCGCCGGCCGGCGCGCGCCAGCGGCTTTTGTATGTCCAAGTATCGGGCGCGGCGCGGCGCCACATGCCGTTGCATTCGGGGCTGGCTGCGCCCGGGGACGTGAAACGTACTGTGTGCGTTTTTCGCGCGGATACACAGGCATACGCAAGGCGCGCCGCGGGGGTGGCCGCGGCCCAAGAATCCGTTCCGTTCGACGAACAACCCCTTCTTCATCCATCCAAGGAACCACCATGAGCCAGATCGACAAGGTCCTCTACACCGGCAAGACCCACACCACCTCCGGCGGCCGCGACGGCAGCGCGCGCAGCAGCGACGGCCGGCTCGACATCCAGCTGTCCTCGCCCGGCTCCGCCGGCCAGGGCACCAATCCCGAGCAGCTGTTCGCGGCCGGCTGGTCGGCCTGCTTCATCGGCGCGATGGGCCTGGCCGCCGCGAAGCAGAAGATCGCGCTGCCGGCCGACCTGAGCGTGAACGCCGAGGTCGATCTCGGCAGCGGCACGGGCGGCTACTTCCTGCAGGCCCGGCTCGACGTGAGCATCCCGGGCCTGGACCGCGAGGTGGCCCAGGGCCTGGTCGACGCGGCGCACCAGACCTGCCCGTACTCGAAGGCCACGCGCGGCAACATCGACGTGACGCTGCGCCTGGTCTGAGCCGCGGCGCGCCGGTCGACGCCGGCGCCTTCCTCCACCCGTCTATAAAGGCGTCCATGTCCACCCCCGCCAGCCCCGCCGCCAGCCAGGCCGCCCCCGTCCGCCGCGGGCTGCGCCGGCTGGTCCCGCGCTCGCTGTTCGCGCGCGTCACGCTGATCATCGTGGTCGGCCTCGCGATCGCGCAGGCCCTGACCTTCGGCGCGATCGACTACGAGCGCGGCCTCGCGATGCGCGAGCTGATGATGATCGGCATCGAGCGCGACATCGCGAGCTCGGTGGCACTGCTCGACCGCCTGCCGGCCGGCGAGCGCGCGGACTGGCTCGCGCGGCTGGAGCGGCGCAACTACCACTTCACGCTCGGCGGCGAGGCCGGCGGCGGCACGCCGGCCTCGGCCTCGCTGCGCCAGTTCGGCGAGGCCATCATGGAGGCCATGCGCCCGTTCGAGATCGTGAAGATCGGCGAGGTCGGCAACCCCGCCGGCGGCCTGGAGATCCAGGTGCGGCTGCACGACGGCTCGGCGCTGATCGTGCATGCGCGCCGGGTCGACATGCCGATGTCGCCCTGGCTGATGTGGGGCATGGCGATCCAGCTGCTGGTGCTGGCGCTGTGCGCCTGGGCCGCGGTGCGGCTGGTCACGCGGCCGCTGGCGCAGCTGGCGAGCGCGGCCGACGAGCTCGGTCCCGACCTCAAGGGCCGGCCGCTCGACGAGCACGGCCCGAGCGAGGTGGCCCATGCCGCGCGCGCCTTCAATGCGATGCAGCAGCGCATCTCGGGCTACATGTCGGAGCGCGTCGAGATCCTGGCCGCGATCTCGCACGACCTGCAGACGCCGATCACGCGCATGCGGCTGCGCACCGAGCTGATGGACGCCACGCCCGACCGCGACAAGTTCCGCCAGGACCTCGACGCGATGAAGTCGCTGGTGCGCGAGGGCGTGACCTATGCGCGCACGCTGCACGGCGCGACCGAGCCGCCGCTGCGCGTGGATGCCGATGCGCTGGTGCAGAGCATGCTGGCCGACTACGAGGACGCCGGCCAGCCGGTGCGGCTCGAGGGCCGCGCCGGCACGCCGATCGTGACCCGGCCCAACGCATTGCGCCGCATCCTCGCCAACCTGATCGACAACGCGCTCAAGTTCGGCACCGAGGTCAGCGTGCGCGTGCAGCCTGAGGCCGCCGGCGGCCAGCTGCGCATCGCGGTGGTCGACAACGGCCCGGGCATCCCGGCCGACGAACTCGACGCGGTGCTCAAGCCCTTCTACCGCGTCGAGAGCTCGCGCAACCGCGACACCGGCGGCACCGGCCTGGGCCTCGCGATCGCGCAGCAGCTCGCGACCGCGATGGGCGCGCAGCTGCGGCTGGCCAACCGGCCCGAGGGCGGGCTCGAGGCCAGCCTGCTGCTGGGCACGCGCCCCGCGCCGGGCGACTGAGCGCACACGAACCACCCCAGCGACACCCGACGGCGGCCCCGCGACGCGAGGCCGCGCGGGATGCGCACGCCCCTTCCCATCGATTCATCCACGACCCAACCAGGAGCGCCACCATGCTCGTTCTCATCGTTGCCTACCTCGGCGGGGTGCTCACCATCCTGAGCCCCTGCATCCTGCCGGTGCTGCCCTTCGTGTTCGCGCGCGCCGACCGCCCGTTCCGCTCGCACGGCCTGCCGATGCTCGCGGGCATGGCGCTGGCCTTCGCGGCCGTCGCCACCCTCGCGGCCGTGGGCGGCGGCTGGGTGGTGGCGCTCAACGAGTGGGGGCGCTACGCGGCGATCGCGCTGCTCGCGCTGTTCGGCCTCACGCTGCTGCTGCCCGCGCTGGCCGACCGGCTGAGCCGGCCGCTGGTGGCGCTCGGGCTGCGGCTGGCCGATGCGCCCACCGGCGGCTCGGTGTTCACGCCGCTGCTGCTGGGCGTGGGCACGGGCCTGTTGTGGGCGCCCTGCGCGGGCCCGATCCTGGGCCTGATCCTGACCGGCGCCGCGCTCAATGGCGCCAGCGCCGGCACCTCGCTGCTGCTGCTGGCCTACGCGGCCGGCGCCTGCACCTCGCTGGCCGGCGCGCTGCTGTTCGGCAACCGCGTGTTCGCACGCATGAAGGCCTCGCTGCGCACCGGCGAATGGCTGCGCCGCGCGGCCGGCGCCGCGGTGCTCGCGGGCGTGGGCGCGATCGCGCTCGGGCTGGACACCGGCCTGCTGAGCCGGCTCTCGGGCGGCGGCACCAACGCGCTCGAACAAGCGCTGCTCGACCGCCTCGGCCCGCCGAAGCCCGCCGTGCCGCAGTCCGCGCGCGAGGACCGCGGCGGCCTGATGCGGGTCAGCGCCGAAGCACCCGCACCCGCCTTCACGCCGCGCGCCCTGCGCGACCAGGGCCCGTTCCCCGCGCTGGCCGGCGCCACCGAATGGATCAACTCGCCGCCGCTCACGCCCGAGGCGCTGCGCGGCAAGGTGGTGCTGGTCGACTTCTGGACCTACTCCTGCATCAACTGCCTGCGCACCCTGCCCTACCTGCGCGCCTGGGCCGAGAAGTACAAGGACGCCGGCCTCGTGGTGGTGGGCGTGCACACGCCCGAATTCGCCTTCGAGAAGCGCCCGGCCAACGTGCGCCGCGCGGTGAAGGACCTCGAGATCGGCTTCCCGGTCGCGGTCGACAGCGACTACGCGATCTGGCGCGCCTTCGGCAACCAGGCCTGGCCGGCCTTCTACTTCGTCGACGCGCAGGGGCGCATCCGCCACCAGCTGTTCGGCGAGGGCCAGTACGCGAAGTCCGAGCAGGTGATCCAGCAACTGCTGGCCGAGGCCGGGCCGTCGCGCGTGGCCGCGGGGCTGGTCGCGCCACAGGGCCTGGGCACGCAGGCCGCGCCCGGCCCCGAGCCCGTGCGCTCGGGCGAGACCTACATCGGCCAGGAACGCGCCGAGGGCTTCGCCTCGCCGGGCGGGCTGGTCGCGGGCCGCACCCATGCCTACCAGGTGCCGGCCGCGCTGCGCATCAACCAGTGGGCGCTGGCGGGCGACTGGGCGGTCGATGCCGAGCGCGCGGTGCTCGCGCGCCCGGGCGGGCGCATCGCCTATCGCTTCCAGGCGCGCGACCTTCACCTGGTGCTCGGCCCCGCGGCCGACGGCAAGCCGGTGCGCTTCCGCGTGCGCATCGACGGCCAGCCGCCCCTGGCCGACCACGGCTTCGACACCGACGCGCGAGGACAGGGCACGGTCGACGCGCAGCGGCTCTACCAGCTGGTGCGCCAGCAGCAGGGCGCGCGCGAGCGGCTGTTCGAGATCGAGTTCCTCGACCCCGGCGCGCAGGCCTATGCCTTCACTTTCGGCTGAAGCCGGCGCGGTGCTTCAGAACGGGTAGTGCCGCGGCGTGGTCTGCACCGTGAGCCAGCGCAGCTCGGTGAAGGCCTCCACGCCGGCCTTGCCGCCGAAGCGGCCGTAGCCCGAGGCCTTCACGCCGCCGAAGGGCATCTGCGCCTCGTCGTGCACCGTGGGCCCGTTGACGTGGCAGATGCCGGCCTCGATGCGGCGCGCCACGTTCCAGGCGCGCGCGATGTCGCGGCCGAACACGGCCGACGAGAGGCCGAAGGCGTTGTCGTTGGCGGTGGCGATCGCGGCCTCGGTATCGGCCACGCGCACGATGGCCTTGAGCGGACCGAAGGTCTCCTCGCCGTAGACGCGCATCGCGGGCGTCACGCGGTCGAGCACGGTGGCCGGCATCAGCGTGTTTTCGGCGCGGCCGCCGCACACCAGCACCGCGCCCTGGGCCAGCGCATCGTCGATCAGCGCGTTGCAGCGCTCCACGGTCGCCATGTCGACCACCGAGCCCAGCACCACCGGGCCCTCGCGCGGGTCGCCCAGCGGCAGGCTCTTCGCGCGCGCCGCGAACCTGGAAACGAACTCGTCGGCGATGCGCGCGTCGAGCACGATGCGCTCGGTCGACATGCAGATCTGGCCCGAGTTGGCGAAGGCGCCGAACACGGCGGCATCGACCGCGGCGTCGATGTCGGCATCGTCGAGCACCACGAAGGGCGCCTTGCCGCCGAGCTCGAGCACGGCGGGCTTGAGGTGGCGCGCGCAGGTCTGCGCGATCAGCCGGCCCACGCGCGTGGAGCCGGTGAAGTTGACGCGCCGCACCGCCGGGTGCGCGACGATCGCCTCGACCACCTCGGCCGCGTCGGCCGGCGCGTTGGTCACGAAGTTCACCGTGCCCGGCGGCAGGCCGGCGTCGTGCAGCGCATCGACGATCAGCGCATGGGTCTGCGGGCACAGCTCCGAGCCCTTGAACACCACGGTGTTGCCGCAGGCCAGCGGCGTGGCGAGCGCGCGCAGGCCGAGGATCACGGGCGCGTTCCACGGCGCGATGCCGAGCACCACGCCGGCCGCCTGGCGCACGCCCAGCGCGAGGCTGCCGGGCACGTCGGAGGGAATCACCTCGCCGCCGATCTGGGTGGTGAGCGCGGCCGCCTCGGTCAGCAGCCCGGCCGCGAGGTGAACGTTGAAGCCGGCCCACAGCGCCGAGGCGCCGGTCTCGCGCGCCATCGCCCGCACGAAGTCGTCGTGGCGCGCCTCGATCGCCTGCGCGGCCTTCAGCAGCAGCGCGCGGCGCTCGCCGGGGCCGGTCTGCGACCAGGCGCCGAACGCTCGTTGCGCGGCCTCGACCGCGGCGACGGCATCGCGCGCGGTGGCGGCGGGGGCGCGCGTGGCGACGGCGCCATCGAGCGGGTTGCGGCGCTCGAAGACGGCGCCGCCTTCGGCCGGACGGCGTTCGCCGCCGATGCGCATGAGGATGTCGGTCATGGGGAAGTCCTTGGCTGGAAGAAAGAAGGTTCAGGCGACGCCGAGGTAGGCCTGGCGCACCGCGTCGGAATCGAGCAGTGCGCGGGCCTCGCCCGCGGCCACGATGCGGCCGCGCTCGAGCACGTAGCCGCGATCGGCGGCCTGCAGCGCCTTGCGCACGTTCTGCTCGACCATCAGCACGGTCACGCCCTGGTCGGCGATACGGCGCACGATGGCCAGCAACTCGTCGACCATGCGCGGCGCGAGGCCCAGCGAGGGCTCGTCGAGCATCAGCAGGCGCGGCCCGCTCATCATGGCGCGCGCCACCGCCACCATCTGCTGCTCGCCACCGCTCATGGTGCCGGCCAGCTGCTTCGCGCGTTCGCGCAGCCGCGGGAAGTCGTCGAAGGCACGTGCCAGCCGCTCGGCGCGCAGCGCGGCCGGCACCAGCCAGCCGCCGAGCTCGAGGTTCTCGGTCACCGTCATCTGCGCGAACAGCTGGCGGCCCTCGGCCACCAGCGCCATGCCGCGGCGCACGCAGGCGGTGGCGTCGCCCGCGGGCAGCGCCACGCCGTCGAGCAGCGCCTCGCCGCGGCGCGGCAGCAGGCCGGCCAGCGCCTTCAGCAGCGTGGTCTTGCCGGCGCCGTTGGGGCCCAGCACCACGGTCACGCCGGGCTGGGCCTCGAGATCGAGCCCCTGCACCACCTCGAAGCCGTGGTAGCCCGCGCGCAGGCCGCGCACGGCAAGGCGGCTGCCGTCGTTCGATGCAACGCTCATGCCGTGGCCTCCATCTCGTCGCCCAGGTAGGCCTCGATCACCTCCGCGTTGCGCACCACCTCGGCGGGCGTGCCGTCGGCGATCTTGCGGCCCTGGTGCAGCACCAGCACGCGCTCGACGTACTTCAGCAGGGTGGTCACCGCATGCTCGATCCACACCACGGTGAGGCCGTGCGCGTCGCGCAGCCGGCGGATGCGCTGCGCCATGGCCTCGACCTCGGCCTCGGTGAGCCCGGCCGCGACCTCGTCGAGCAGCAGCACGCGCGGCCGCGTGCCGAGCGCCATGCCGATCTCGAGCAGCCGCTGCTGCGAGGGCGTGACCTCGGCCGCGAGCCGGTCGGCGAACGCGCCCAGGCCCAGCATGTCGAGGATCTCCCCCACGCTCGCGAGGCCCGGCAGCGGCGCGCGGTGGCGGCCCGCGAACTGCATGCCGAAGCGCACGTTGTCTTCGAGGCTCATGCCCGCCATCACGCGCGGCGTCTGGAAGGTGCGCGCGATGCCGTGCGCGGCGAAGCGGTGCGGGCCGCGGCGCGTGAGGTCGATGCCGCCCTCCACCAGCAGCTGGCCGCCGGTGGGCATCACCACGCCCGAGATGGCGTTGAAGAAGGTGGTCTTGCCCGCGCCGTTGGGGCCGATGATGCCGACCAGCTCGCCGGCATGCAGCGCGACGCTGACCGCGTCGACGGCGGTGAGGCCGCCGAAGCGCACGCTGACCTCGCGCGCCTCGAGCAGCAGGGGTCGCGCGGCCTCAGACATGGCGCGCTCCCTTCGCCTTGCGCCGCCACAGCGACGCCAGCCCCTCGGGCAGGTACATCACGCACAGGATCAGCAGCAGCCCCAGCACCATCATGTAGCCGTAGGGCAGCTGCAGCCGCAGGGTCTCGGACAGCACGCTGAACACCACGGCCGCGAGCACCGGCCCGCCGATGCTGGCGGCGCCGCCGATCATCGCGATCAGCACGGTCTGGAAGCCGATGAAGGGGCTGAAGACGGCGGCCGGCTCGATGTAGGTCCAGCGCACCGCCATCGCCGCGCCGACCGCGCCCGCGAAGGCCGCGGTGAGCGCGAAGCCGGCGATCTTCACGCGCCGGGTGTCCACGCCCAGGGTCTGGGCACGCTGCTCGTCGGCGCCGATGCCCGCGAGCGCGAGGCCGAAGCGGCTGCGCTTCACGGCCATCGCGGTGGCGATCGCGAGCAAGGCGATCGCGAGCACCGTGAGGTAGACGGTTTCGTTGGACGGCACCTCGGTCAGCACCCGGCCCACGGTGCCCGAGACCTGCTTCTCGACGAAGGTCAGCGCATGCCGGATCAGCTCGGTCATGCCGAAGGTCAGCACCGCGAAGTAGGTGCCGCGCAGGTGCAGCACGGCCGCGCCCATCAGCAGCGCGACCGCGCTCGCGATGGCGGCGCCGCCGAGGATCACCAGCGGCCAGGGCAGCACGTCGAGCAGCACGGCGCTGGCATAGGCGCCGAGGCCGAAGAAGGCCGAGGTGGCGAGCGACAGGTAGCGCGTGGCGCCGCAGAACAGCGACCAGCTCGTGGCCAGCGCGATGTACATCAGGCAGCCCAGCGCCACCGAGCTCAGGAACTCGCTGGCGATCCAGGGTACGCAGGCGGCGAGCGTGGCGGCCGCGCCGAGCAGCAGCCACGGCCGCGCGGAAGAAGAGGACAGGGAACTCATCGCGAGAACAATCCGTTGGGCCGCCAGATCAGCACGCCGATGAACACGGCGTACGACAGCAGCATCTTGAGCGAGGGGCTGGTGAAGTACATGCCCAGCGCCTCGACCACGCCCAGCAGCAGGCCGCCGACCAGGCTGCCGGCGATGCTGCCGAAGCCGCCGAGCGTGATGACGATCAGCGCGGTCACGGTGTAGGGCTCGCCCATCGAGGGCGAGATCTCGTAGGTCATCGACAGCAGCGCGCCGGCCACGCCCGAGAGGCCCAGGCCGATGCCGAACATCAGCGGGTGCAGCCGCCGGGTGTTGATGCCGACCAGTTGCGCGCCGGTGGGCGACTGCATCAGCGCGCGCACCGCCTTGCCCAGCAGGGTGCGCTTGAGCAGCGCCACCAGCACCAGGCTCAGCGCGAGCGCCACGCCGAACAGCACCAGCTTGTTGGCCGTGAAGCGCATCTCCCCGAGCTGCACCGGCTCGGCCAGGTAGTCGTAGCCGCGCAGGTCGCCGCCCCACACCAGCAGCGCGGTGTTCTGCACCAGGAACATCAGGCCGAAGCCCACCATCAGGCTGCGCGCCTCGAACACCTCGACGCTGGGCGCGCGCGCCGCCACCTGGCGAAAGCACAGCCAGTGCACCGCCATGCCCAGCGCCATCAGCAGCGCGAAGGCCACCGGCACGAACAAGAGCGGCGAGATGCCCAGCGCGGTGTGGGCCCACCAGGTCAGGAAGGCGCCGAGCATCAGGAACTCGCCGTGCGAGATGTTCATGATGCGCATCAGCCCGTACTGCAGGTTCAGGCCGATGGCCACCAGCGCGTAGATGCCGCCCGAGATCAATCCGCCGGCCAGCAGCTCGGCCCATCCTCCGAAGGACATGCGGCTACTTCCAGGCCGGCTTGGGCGCCAGCTGCGCGGTGGCGCGGTCCTTCGGCCACACGACCTCGAACTCGCCGCCCTGCCATTGCGCGACGGTGCCGGGCACCGAGGCGTTCTCGCTGCCCTCGAAGCGGATCGGCCCGAGGATGGTCCCGAACTCGGTCTTCGCGATGTGCTCGCGCAGCGCCTTGCGGTCCAGCCCCACGCTGGCCACGGCCTGCTGCAGGATCTCGAGGCCGGCCCAGGCATGGCCGCTGGCCCAGCGGTCGGGCTCCTTGCCGAACTTCTTCGTGTGGGCGTCGAAGTAGACCTTGGCGCCGGGGCTGGTCTTGCCGTTCCACGAGCCCATGCCGATCACGCCCTCGGTGTTGGCGGCCATCACGTTCTTGTAGAGCTGGAAGGCGGTGCCGACCGAGGCATAGAAGAACTTCGGGTTGAAGCCCACCTCGCGCGCCTGGCGGCTCGCGAGGATGGTGTCGGGCGGATAGGTGATGCCGATGAAGGCGTCGGGATTCAGGTCCTTGATGCCGCGCAGCACCGGCGCCAGGTCCTTCACGCCGAGCGGATAGCTCTTGCGCTCCACCACCTGGATCTGCGTCTTCTTGAGCGCGTTGTTGAGCGCCGCGAAGTTCTCGAGGCCGAACAGGTCGTCCATGTAGACGATGGCCACGGTCTTCGCGCCCTGGGCCACCAGCAGGTCGACCAGCGCGCCCATCATCTTGTCGGGCTGCTGCAGCAGCGAGAAGAAGTACGGCAGCCGCATGTCGATGAGCTTGCGCGACAGCGCGGTGGGCGCGAGCAGCGGATAGCCGAGGCGGTTGGCCAGCGGCGCGACCGCGAAGTTGGCGCCGGAGCCCCAGGGCGGCAGCACCAGGTCGACCTTGTCGCTGCCCATGAGCTTCTCGAAGGTGCGCACGCAGGTCTCGGTCTCGCTGCGGTCGTCGTAGCCGATCAGCTCGATCGGACGCTTCGCGCCGCCCTTCACCGCGAGGCCGCCGGCCGCGTTGACCTGCTCGGCCCACAGCAGGTAGTTGGGCTCCTGGCTCACCTGCGCGCCCGCGGCCCAGGGACCGGTGCGGGCGATGGCATAGCCGATGCGCACCGGCGCGCCCTGCTGGGCGAACAGGCGCGGCGCCATGGCGGCGGCACCGAGCGCGGCGGCGCCCTGGATCCAGCGGCGGCGAGGGGTGTGGAACACGGCGGTCTCCTTCGATGTTCGGGTCATGCGGCGCCCGGTGCGGGCCCTGCCGGCATCGTAGGAACGGCACCGCGCGGACGCTGTGCCCGCGGTGCACAAAGCGCTTGTCCCAGCGTGCAGCCGGCTAGTGGTTAACCCGCAAGGCGAGGCGGCGCCCGCGCGGCCCACAATGGGCGCCCCATCCACCCCCAACGCCTCCCGCCGCGCCATGACCGCATCGCAGTTGCTGTCGACCGACGAAGTGCCGCCGCGCGAGCGTGGCCCGGCGTGGTGCGAGTGGGTGTACCGCCACTTCGGCGGCCTGGGCTCCGACCTCTACGGCGACGAGGTGCCGTTCGACGGCCACCTGGCGGCCTCGCGCGCGGGCGACGTGATCCTCACGCGGCTCGAGGCCAACCGCCACCGGGTGCTGCGCACCGCGCAAATGGCGCGTCTGAGCGACGCGGCCTACCTGAAGATCGTGGCGCCCTGGCAAGGCTCGGCCGAGGTGGTGCAGAAGGGCCGCGCGGCGGCGGTGCGCTCGGGCGGCTGGACGCTCTACGACACCACGCTCGACTACACGGTGGCCAACCCCGAGCGCAGCGACCACCTGATCGTGATGCTGCCCAAGGAACAGCTGGCCCTGCCCTCGCTGCCGCTCGCGCAGCTGGTGGCGCGGCGCGTCGGCGGCACCAACGGCATCTCGCGCGTGGCGCTCGAGACCATGCGCAGCACCTACCAGGAGCTGCCCTCGATGAGCGAGGCGGCCGCGCGCGGCGCGGGCGAGCTGCTGATCCAGCTGGTGCGGCTGTCGCTGATGGAGCTGGCCGGCCAACACACGCAGCAGACCCAGCGCGAGGCGCTGGCCGACCGCATCCGCCACCACGTGGCGCAGAACCTGCACGACCCGGCCCTGTCGGTCGAGGGCATCGCGCAGGCGCTGCGCTGCAGCAAGCGGCTGCTGCACGGCGCCTTCGCCGACGGCGAGGACACGCTCGCGGGCTACATCCAGCAGCAGCGGCTGGCCGCCAGCATCCGCGCGCTGCGCGACCCGGCGCGCGCGGCCGAGCCCGTGACCGCCATCGCGCTCGCGGCCGGTTTCGTGAACCTCTCGCACTTCAGCCGCGTGTTCCGCGCCCACACGGGCCTGAGCCCGAGCGATTTCCGGCGCCAGGCGCTCGGCTGAAGCCGGGCGGTCCGCGGCGCTGCGGATAATGGTCGCTTCCCCGCCCTCACCGCAGACGCCATGACCCTGTCCGCCTACCTGCTGTTCCTGCCGGCCTGCTTCGCCATCAACATGGCGTTCGGCCCCAACAACCTGCTCTCGGTGAGCAACGGCGCGCGCTACGGCATCGCGCAGGCCGTGACCGCCGCGGCCGGCCGCCTGGTCGCCTTCGCGCTGATGATCGCGATCGCCGGCCTGGGCATGGGCGCGGTGCTGGTCGCGTCCGAACTGGCCTTCGACATCGTCAAGTGGATCGGCGCCGCCTACCTCGTGTGGATCGGCATCCGGCTGCTGCGCGCGCCCGCGCCCGAACTGGCGCAGCAGGCGCGCGAGCTCGCGGGCCCGCCGCCGATGCGCGTGCTGGTGCGGCAGGAGTTCACCGTCGCCGCGGGCAACCCGAAGGCGATCCTGGTGTTCACCGCCTTCTTCCCGCAGTTCGTGGTGCCGGGCGCCTATGCCTCGAGCTACCTGCTGCTGGGCCTGACCTTCCTGGTCTTCGAGGTGGTGGCGATCGCGCTCTATGCGCTGCTCGGCGCGCGCATGCGCCGGCTGGCCGGCGGCAGCCGCGCGATGCGCTGGTTCAACCGCGTGAGCGGCAGCATGATGATCGGCTTCGGCTGCCTGCTGGCGCTGACGCGGCGGCCGAGCTGATCGACGCCCGCCCTCTTTTCCAGCTTCAAGCCTTCAGGTACTCGGCCTTGGTGCCGAGCCAGCGGTCGATGTGCCGCCGTGCCAGCTCGGGATGCTGCTCGAGCATGCGCGGCGCGAGCTCGCGTGCCCAGTCGAGCAGCAAGGTGTCGGTCGTGAGGTCGGCGAAGCGCAGCAGCGGCGCGCCCGACTGGCGCGCGCCGAGGAACTCGCCGGGCCCGCGGATCTCGAGGTCGCGGCGCGCGATCTCGAAGCCGTCGCTGGTCTCTGCCATCGCGCGCAGCCGCGCGCGCGCCGCCTCGCCGACGCGGCCGCTGTCGCCGGGCGCATAGAGCAGCACGCAGGCCGAGGCCGCCGCGCCGCGACCCACGCGTCCGCGCAGCTGATGCAGCTGCGACAGGCCGAAGCGCTCGGCATGCTCGATCACCATCAGCGAGGCATTGGGCACGTCCACGCCGACCTCGATCACCGTGGTGCTCACCAGCACGTGCATCTGGTTGGCGGTGAAGGCCGCCATCACCGCCTGCTTCTCGGCCGTGGGCATGCGCGAATGCAGCAGGCCGACATGGACCTGTGGCCCGAGCAGGTCGGCCAGCTCGTCGCGCGTGGCGGTGGCGTTGCGCAGGTCGACCGCCTCGCTCTCCTCGATCAGCGGGCAGACCCAGTAGACCTGCCGGCCCTGCTCGATCTGCGACTGGATGCGCGCGATCACCTCGTCGCGCCGGTGCTCGGCCACCAGCCGGGTGACGATCGGCGTGCGGCCCGGCGGCAGTTCGTCGAGCGTGGAGACGTCGAGGTCGGCGTAGTAGCTCATCGCGAGCGTGCGCGGGATCGGCGTGGCGCTCATCATCAGCAGGTGCGGCTCTAGCTCGTCGCGCGCCTTGCCGCGCAGCGCCAGCCGCTGCGCCACGCCGAAGCGGTGCTGCTCGTCGATGATCGCCAGCGCGAGGTTGTGGAAGCGCACCTTCTCGGAGATCACGGCATGGGTGCCGATCACCAGCGCGGCCTCGCCGCTCTCGACCGCCGCGCCCATGGCGTCGCGCTCCTTCTTCTTCTGGCTGCCGGTGAGCCAGGCCACGCGCAGGCCGCGCTCGGCCAAGAGCGGATCGAGCCAGCCGACCAGCTTGCCGAAATGCTGGGCCGCGAGGATCTCGGTCGGCGCCATCAGCGCGCACTGGAAGCCCGCGTCGATGCAGCGCGCCGCCGCGAGCGCGGCCACCACCGTCTTGCCCGAACCCACGTCGCCCTGCAGCAGCCGGTGCATCGGCAGCTCGCGCCCGAGGTCGCGCGCGATCTCCTCGCCCACGCGCGCCTGCGCGCCGGTCAGGCCGAAGGGCAGCACGGCCAGCAGCGCGTCGTGCAGCGAGCCCTTGCCGCCGACGGGCGCGGCCGCCATGTCGAGCATCGGCGCGCGCTGCGCCGCGCGCTCCATGCGCGCCTGCATCTGCGACAGCTGCTGCGCCAGCAGCTCCTCGGCCTTGATGCGCTGCCAGGCCGGGTGGCTGTGGTCCTCGAGCGTGGCCATCGCCACGTCGGGCGTGGGGTAGTGCAGGAAGCTCAGCGAGGCGCGCAGGTCCCAGGCGCCGCGCAGGCCGATCTGCACCGGGATGGTCTCGTCGAGCACCGCGCGCGCGAGGCCCGAGCGCACCTCGCGCCGCAGCACCGGCTGCGCGAGGCCGGCCACGGTCGGGTAGACCGGCGTGAGCGCCTCGGGCAGCGCGGTGCCCGCGGCCTTGACCGTGGGATGCATCATCTGCCGCCCGACGAAGCCGCCGCGCACCTCGCCGCGCACGCGCACCCGCGCGCCCACCGCGAGCTGCTTCTGTTGCGAGGGATAGAAGTTGAAGAAGCGCAGCTGGCAGGTCTCGCCGCCGTCGTCGATGGTGACGATGAGCTGGCGCCGCGGCCGGTAGGCCACCTCGGCCTCGGTCACCACGCCCTCGATCTGCGCGGTGTCGCCGTCGCGCGTGTCGGCCAGCCGCACCACGCGGGTCTCGTCCTCGTAGCGCATCGGCAGGTAGAGCGCGAAGTCGATGTCGCGCACCAGGCCGAGCTTGCGCAGCGCGCGCTGCACGACGCTGAGGCCGCTGCCCGGTGGCCCGGCCGGAGCGGCGGGTGCGGGCGTGGCGGCGCCCGGTGCGCTCGGCGCGGCGACGGGTGGGGAGGCTTTCTTCTTGGCGGGCACGGACAGGTCTTCTAGCGTGGACGGCAAAGGTCCGTCAAGGCGCCGCGCGCATCGGGGAACATGAACTGGAAGCCTTCGCGCAGCAGCCGCGCGGGCACCACGCGCTGGCCTTCGAGCAGCAGGTCGGCCTGCTCGCCGAGCAGCAGCTTCACGGGCGCCGCGGGCGTGGGCATCCAGCAGGGCCGATGCAGCACGCTGGCCGCGACGCGCGTGAAGTCGTGCTGGCTCAGCGCCCGCGGCGCGGTCACGTTGAAGGCGCGCGCGGCAGGCATGCCACCTTCGCGTTCGATCTGGCTCCAGGCATGCGCGAGCGCGCGCACCAGGTCGTGCACATGCACCCACGACAGCCACTGCCGCCCGCTGCCCAGCCGCCCGCCGACACCGAGCCGCACCGGCAGCAGCAGTTGCGGCAGCGAGCCCTGGTGGCCCAGCACGAAGCCGAAGCGCATGCAGGCCACCTGCACGCCCAGCGCGACCGCGGCCTGCGCCGCCTGTTCCCAGCGCTGGCACAGGCGCGACATGAAGATGTCCTGCGGTGGTGCGTCCTCGTCGAGCTCGGTGGCATCGCCCTGCGGCTGCACGCCGTAGTAGCCGATGGCCGAGCCCGACAGCAGCAGCCAGGGCTTGCGCGGGCGCGCGGCCATCCATTCGACCAGCTGCCGCGTCAGGCCCTCGCGGCTGGCCAGCAACTGGTGCTGGCGCCGCTCGCTCCAGCGCGCGCCGAGGATGCGCGCGCCCGCGAGGTTGACGACCACCTCGATCTCCTCGGCCGCGGGCAGCTCGGCCAGCGACTGCACGCAGCGCACCGCGCCGCCGAAGTTCCAGGCCGCCGCGCGCGCGTCGCGCGTCCACACCGTGACCGCATGGCCGTCGGCCAGCAGGTGGCGCACGAGGATCTGGCCGATGAAGCCGGTGCCGCCCGTGACCAGCACGCGCCGCGGCCGCGCGCCGAAGCGCACCGGCGCCTCGGTCTCGCGCGCCCGCGCCTGGCGCCGGCGCCGCAGCAGCGCGCGCGCCGCGAAGGCATCGCGCAGCCCCGACACGCCCACCCCCACGCCGCACAGCGCGAGGAAGGCGCCGAGCCAGCCCTGCGGCTGCCAGGCGAGCGCGGTCGGCTCGGCGGCCCAGCCGACGGCCGCCAGCGCCAGCAGCGCGATGAAGGCGCCCGCGTTGATCGCCAGCACCGTGTGCGTGACGCGCTCGGTGGCCGGCAGCAGGCGGCTGCGGTCCTCGACCACGAAGTCCCACAGCGTGAGCACGATCTCGACGCCGAACACGGCGAGCAGCACCCAGGCCCAGGCGCCATGCCAGGCCCAGGACGAGAGGCCGATGAACAGCAGGCAGTAGATCGACGAGCGCGTGGCGTGGATCGCGAGCTCGCGCCCGGCCGAGGCGCGCCGCGGCAGCGCCTCGGTGCCCTCGTGGTGGTAGAGCGTGTCGAAGGCGCCGAGCGCGCCCTGGGCCGCCATCAGCTGCAGCGCCAGCAGGTGCGTGTCGATCATGCGGGGGCGGACACTTCCTCGAACACGCCGACCTGGGTGAAGGTGGTGCCCATCAGCGGGTGGCGGATCTCGATGCGGATGTTGAAGCGCTCGGGCGTCTCGTTGTGGTGCCAGAGGAAGGTCTTGCCGGGCGTGAGCAGGCCCGGCAGCGGGATGCGCCAGCCGAACAGGTCCCAGAAGTAGCCATCGCTGCGGAAATGCAGGCTGCCGTTCTCCACGCTGAGCACCAGCTTCATGCCCAGGCCCATGCCGACGTACTCGAGCACCTCGCCGCGCTCGCTCTCGCGCATGAAGCTGGTGAACTGGATCGGCCGGCGCCCGTGCAGCCGGTAGATGCGCTGCTTGTAGATCGCGGGGTCGCCGGGCTTCGCGTAGACCTGGATCTCGACCGGGAAGTCGGCGTCGCTGTAGGGGATCAGCGCGCCCTGGATCAGCGGCTGCGTGAGATGGCCCAGCAGCCGGCCGAAGCGCGAGCAGCGCAGCTCGCTGAGCCGGCCGCTGTAGTGCAGCGCCTTGCCGGGCGAGGGGTTCTTGTCGAAGCGGCGGCGGATGTCGGCATGCAGGCCCTGCCAGGCGGCGCCGAGGATCTTCTTGAAGAGCTCGCCCTCGGAGGGCCCGGGCGCGGACCCGGCCTCCTGCGAAACGCGCGCTGCATGTGTATCGACCATGCGGCGATTCTGCCTCGCCGGCCCTCGCCCGACCCCGCGGCGGCGCCCGGTTTTCGCGCCATGGGACAATCGCCGCCTCGCTCTCCGAACGGCCCCTCGCGGCCCCCCTCTTGGAACGGGCCCGTCCGGCCCTCAAGCATCATGCGCGCCTTCACGCTCTCCGATTTCGATTTCGCCCTGCCGCCCGAGCTGGTGGCGCAACACCCGGCCACCGAACGCACCGCCTCCCGCCTGCTCGACGGCACCGGCCCCGCACCGTCCGACCGCATCTTCCGCGACCTGCCCTCGCTGCTGCGCGAGGGCGACCTGCTGGTCTTCAACGACACCCGCGTCGTCAAGGCGCGCCTGTTCGGCGAGAAGCCGACCGGCGGCAAGCTCGAGCTGCTGGTCGAGCGCGTTCTGCAGGGGCAGGAGGTGGTGGCCCACATGAAGGTCAGCAAGAAGCCGCCCGTGGGCACCACGCTGCAAATGGTCGGCGGCTTCCGCGCCACCCTGCTCGGCCGCTGGCCCGAGGAGGACGGCGCCCTGTTCCGCTTCGCCTTCGAGAGCGACAGCGGCGAGAACCCCTACCTGCTGATGGAGCGCTGCGGCCACGTGCCGCTGCCGCCCTACATCACGCACGACGACTCGGCCGAGGACGAGCGCCGCTACCAGACCGTGTTCGCGCGCGTGCCCGGCGCCGTGGCCGCGCCCACGGCCGCGCTGCACTTCGACGAGGGCCTGCTGGCCGCGCTCGAGGCGCGCGGCGTGCAGCGCGCCAGCGTCACGCTGCACGTGGGCGCCGGCACCTTCCAGCCGGTGAAGACCGAGAACATCGCCGAGCACACCATGCACGCCGAGCGCTACGAGGTGCCCAAGGCCACGCAGCGTGCCATCGCCGACTGCAAGGCGCGCGGCGGCCGCATCGTGGCCGTGGGCACGACCACCGTGCGCACGCTCGAGTCGTGGGCCAAGAGCGGCGAGGCCGCGGGCGACACCCGCATCTTCATCACGCCGGGCTTCGCCTTCGCGCATGTCGACCTGCTGGTCACCAACTTCCACCTGCCCAAGAGCACGCTGATGATGCTGGTCTCGGCCCTCGCGGGCTACGAGCGCGTGATGGCGCTGTATGCGCACGCCATCGCGCAGCGCTATCGCTTCTTCAGCTATGGCGACGCGATGCTGCTCGCGCGCGAACCGAGAACAGAGGACTGACCCCCATGCTGAACTTCGAACTCCTCAAGACCGACCCCGACAGCCACGCGCGCCGCGCCACGCTCACGCTCAACCACGGCGTGGTGCAGACGCCGATCTTCATGCCCGTGGGCACCTACGGCACCGTCAAGGGCGTGATGCCGCGCAGCCTCGAGGAGATGGGCGCGCAGATCATCCTGGGCAACACCTTCCACCTGTGGATGCGCCCGGGCCTGGACGTGATGCAGAGCTTCGGCGGGCTGCACCCCTTCGAGAAGTGGAACAAGCCGATCCTCACCGACTCGGGCGGCTTCCAGGTCTGGTCGCTGGGCGCGATGCGCAAGATCAGCGAGGAAGGCGTGAAGTTCGCGTCGCCGGTCAACGGCGACAAGCTGTTCCTCACGCCCGAGGTCTCGATGCAGATCCAGACCATCCTCAACAGCGACATCGTGATGCAGTTCGACGAGTGCACGCCCTACGACACCAAGGGCCACATCACGACCGAGGCCGAGGCGCGCATCTCGATGGAGCTGAGCCTGCGCTGGGCGAAGCGCTGCCAGGCCGAGTTCGAGCGGTTGCAGAACCCGAACGCGCTGTTCGGCATCGTGCAGGGCGGCATGTTCGAGAACCTGCGCGAGGAATCGCTGGCGGCGCTGGTCGAGCTGGACTTCCCCGGCTACGCCATCGGCGGCGTGAGCGTGGGCGAGCCCAAGGAGGAGATGCTGCACATCATGGGCCACACGCCGCACCGGCTGCCCGCGAACAAGCCGCGCTACCTGATGGGTGTGGGCACGCCCGAGGACCTGGTGCATGGCGTGGCCGACGGCGTCGACATGTTCGACTGCGTGATGCCCACGCGCAATGCGCGCAACGGCACGCTGTTCACGCGCTTCGGCGACCTCAAGATGCGCAACGCGCGCCACAAGAGCGACCCGCAGCCGATCGATCCGAGCTGCACCTGCCATGCCTGCGCGGGCAGCTCGGGTGTGAGCTGGAACGACGGCGGGCGCGAGGGCTTCAGCCGCGCCTACCTGCATCACCTCGACCGCTGCGGCGAGATGCTCGGGCCGATGCTCACGACCATCCACAACCTGCACTACTACCTGAACCTGATGCGCGAGATCCGCGAGGCGCTCGACGCGGGCACGTTCACGGCATTCCGGGCGCGCTTCAAGTCCGAGCGCGCGCGCGGGGTCTGAGACGCGACGGGCGTTCCGCGCTAACCTCGCGGGCTTCCAGGCTGTCGTCTTCCACGCCCATGAGCACCGCACCCTCGCCCTACACCGCGCGCTATCCCTCGCTCGCCGAGCGCACCGTCTTCATCTCGGGCGGCGCGAGCGGCATCGGCGAGTCGCTGGTGCGGGCCTTCCATGCGCAGGGCGCGAAGGTCGGTTTCTGCGACCTCGACGCCGCCGCGGGCCAGGCGCTCGCGGGCCAGCTGCGCGGCGGGCATCCCGCGCTGTTCCTGCCCTGCGACGTGACCGACACGGCCGCGCTGGGCGCCACCATCGAGTCGGTGCGCTCGCACTTCGGGCCGGTGGGCGTGCTGCTCAACAACGCGGCCAACGACCGCCGCCACGAGATGGCCGACGTCACCGACGAGGACTTCGACCGGCTCGTGGCCGTGAACCTCAAGCACCAGTTCTTCGCCGCGCAGGCGGTGGCGCCCGACATGCGCGCACTGGGCGGCGGCTCGATCGTCAACTTCGGCTCGGTCAGCTGGATGATGAAGGGCCGCGGCTACCCGGTCTACCAGGCCTGCAAGGCGGCCGTGCGCGGTCTCACGCGCTCGCTGGCGCGCGACCTGGGCAAGCAGAACATCCGCGTCAACACGATCGTGCCGGGCTGGGTGATGACCGAGCGGCAGCTGCGGCTGTGGGTCAAGCCCGAGTCGGGCGCGGAGATCGACGCGGCCCAGTGCCTGCCGGGCCGCGTGATGGGCGAGGACATCGCGGCGATGGCGCTGTTCCTGGGCGCCGACGATTCGCGCATGTGCACGGCGCAGGACTACGTGGTGGACGCGGGCTGGACCTGAGCGCCATCGCGCACCGCCAAAAGAAAAAGCCCGGCACTGCCGGGCTTTTTTTTGCTGGACGCGGGCCGCGCGATCAGTCGCGCAGTTCGGCCGGCACCTTGCCGCCGTTGGCCGCCAGCTTGGTCATGACCTGGCGGTGCAGCCAGATGTTCATCTTGGCGCTGTCGCTGGTGTCGGCGCCGTAGCTCAGTTCGGCCGCGAGCTGCTTGCGCGCGTCGAGGCTGCTGTCCAGGCCCAGCAGCTTCATCAGGTCGACGATGGAGGTGCGCCAGTTGAGCTGCTTCGCGCCCGGCATGCCGTCGAGCAGGGCCTCGACGTCGACCACCGTGATGGCCGGCGGCGGTGCCGCGGCGGCCGGTGCACCCGCGGGCGCCGGCGCGGCGGGGGCAGCGGGTGCCGCGGCCGGCGGTTGCGCGGCCTGCGCGGACGGGAAGATCTTGGAAAGGATGCTGCCGAAGATGCTCATTGCGCGTACTCCTTCGAGGTGAGGCATGGAACGGACCGGGGCTGCGGCCGCGAACGCGGCGCAGCGGGCGGTTGTAGCACGAGCGCGTGACCGCCCTCCTCAGGTCGCGGGTTGCGGCGGGGTCCGGGGCGTGAAGGATTTCGCGTCCGCCTCCGACGATGTGGCCGAGGCACCGCAGGCATGGCAGAAGCGCGAGAAGGCACTCTTGCGCGTCTCGCAGACCTCGCAGTGGTCGTGCAGGCCGATGCCGCAGTGCGGGCAGAAGTCGATCGCCGTGTTCTTCAGGTCCACCGGCCGCTCGCAGCCGGGGCACACGCCCTTGTCGAGCCGCGCCAGCGCGGTGTCGTAGCTCAGCTCCTCGCGCCGCACCTGGTCGGGCTGCTGCTCGGCCAGTTTCTGGCGCGCGAGGTAGTTGTTGAGCGCGACGATCGCGTAGCGCCCCACCAGCACCGTGAGCACGATGCCCACCACGTAGCGCACGTAGCCGCCGTAGCTCGGCAGGTAGGGCACGAGCTCGACGAAGAAGGCGAACAGCGCGAACAGGATGAAGCCCCAGACGAAGGGCCACCAGGTGCTCTTGCGCTTCTTCACGAACAGCCAGCCCGCGACCACCAGCAGCGGCAGCGTGAGCGCGAGCCGGTAGGCGAACACGCGCAGCTCGATGCGGCGGTACTCGGCGTCGAGCTTGAGCTGCGCGTCGCGCTCCAGCTCGGCCAGCGTGGTGCGCGCGCGCTGCTCGGCCTGGCGCGCATCGAGCATGACCTGCTGCTGCGCGTTGACCTGGCGCTGCACCGCCTCCTCCTTCTGCTTGATGGCATCGAGCGCCTTGGTGCGCGCGATCAGCTCGGGGTCCTGGTCGGGCTGCGCGGTGGCGCGGCGCGTGGCGATCCAGTTGCCGAAGGTCTCGCGTGCATTGGCGCCGGCCTGCTGCGCGGCCTGCAGCTGCAGCCGGATCTGGTCGAGGTCGCGCGAGGCCTGCAGCTCGGCCGCCTCCGAGGCCTTGACGGTGGCGCGCAGCGGATCGGCCGCGCGGTGGTCGATGAAGTCCTCGATGGTGCGCACGCGCTCGACCTGCGGCAGGTCGCCCACGATGGTGCTGCCCAGCCCGATCAGGAAGCCCGCGAACACCAGCGCCACCAGCCAGAGGCCGCGGCGGAACCATTTTTCGGAGAGGCGCAGGGATTTGCTCATGTCGTTTCTTCCTCGGGTGTCCAATTCATGTCCATTGTTCGCTGACAGGCTGGGGAATCAAAGGTAGCGCTGCCAGAGCGAGTTGCCCAGGCGCCCCTGCGGGTCGGCCATGTGCTTCACCGCACGGAAGCTTTCCACCTGCGGGTAGGCCTGCGCGAACTGCGTCGCGGAGGCATGCAACTGATAAGGCAGGTAGTAGGTGCCGCCTTGCGCCAGCGCCGCGTCGATCATGTCCCGGGTCCAGCGGCCCACGCGCTCCATCGCGGCGGCATCCGTGCCCTGTTTGTAGTACACGACGAAGGAAAACACCTCCTCCCGAGCCCACGGCAGCATCGAGACCTCGTCGCGCGGCGAATGCCTGATCGACACGTTGAGCACCTTCGCGCCGTGCGCGCGGATGACCCGTGCCATCTCCGCGGCGAAGGCGAGGCCGCGCGCGATCGGTATGAAGTACTCCTGCAGCACGTAGGTCGACGCATTCCGATCGCCGGGTTCCAGCATGTGCAGGTCCAGGCTTGCCTCGCGATTGCGCCAGGTCACCTCCGGCTGGCCGAAGAGCGCAGGCCGAACGTACTTGCGCTGCAATTCGGCGCCGTTCGGCAGTTCGCTGACCGCCAGCAGCAGGGTGCGCTCGAGTGGATAGTCCCGGTCGCGCGGTATCAGGCGCTCTTGTGTCGTCAGTGGCTGATCGGAGAGGCACCAGTTGGTGGTCCAGGCCTCGTCGAAACCGGGCGGAAGCAGGTCGGCGTTGTGAAGCACGCAGGCCTTCTCCGCGGGCCGGACCTCGCGCTCGAACCAGGCGGGGTAGTCCTGCAAGGGCATCCTCGCCATGCGTTTCTCGAGGCGCCGGTTGTCGTCCAGGTCGAGCTCCACCTCGGTGATCACGCCAATGGCTCCATAGCCGCCGATGGCTGCGCGGAAGAGCGCGGGATGCTCCTGCGGACTGGCTTCCACCACCCGTCCATCGGCGAGCACGATCTGCAGCGCGCGCACCGAATGACCGACCGGCCCGTGCCCCACGTACCGCCCGTGCGCATTGACCGACACGGCACCGCCGATGGTGAAGTTGGCGAAACTCTGCATCGTGCGCACGGAAAGCTGGTGGCCGTCGATGTGGTCCTGCAGGTCGCGCCAGCGCATGCCCGCCTCGACGCGCACCGTCTTCGCCTCGGGGCGCAGCCACACCAGCCGGTTCATCTGGCGCATGTCGATGTGCAATCCGTGGGGGATCGCCACCTGTCCACCCATCGAATAGCGCCCACCGCCGACCGCGATGGCCCCGGGCCAGTCGCGCACCGCACGGCTCACCTCTTCGTGCGAACGCGGCGCGACGATGCGGCCCACTTCCACGGGGTAGAGCCGCGTCACGTTCTCGACGAACTGCGGCACCGCGGCGTGAATCCGAACCGGTGCGACGAGCAGCAAGCCCGCCCCGGCCATCGCGCCGGCGAGCAGCCCGCGCCGCGAGATCCCGACGTCGCCAGGCAGCGCGCGTTCGGCGGGCTGGCTTCTCTTCGGGGCCGGCATGGACTTCACAGCTTGAACGTCACCGGCGCCGCGCCCAGGCCCGCGCGCTGCAGCCATTCGAACACCGAATCGACGGTCACGGTCTCGATGCGGTCCGAGAAGCGCTTGTCGTTGGGATGGTCGTCGAAGGCGATGTTGGCCGAGCCGATGCGCCCGCCCAGGCGGGTCAGCGGGCCGAGCTTCAAGGTGGTGGGCTCGTAGCCCTTGAACTGCAGCCAGGCCTGCGCCTGCAAGCGGTTGACGATGGTGGCGGGCTCCATCGCGGCGGCCAGCGTCTCGAGCGCCCACTGGTTCGACTGCTGGTACTTCTGGCCCCAGGCGTAGCTGACGATGCTGTACGGCGCGGCATGCAGCCGCACCAGGCGCGGCGTCGGCTCCTTGAGCGCGGCCAGCAGCTGTGCCTGCACCTGCGGCGTGGGCACGACCCAGGCGGCCTCGTAGCGCCAGAGGTCGTCGAGGAAGAACTCGCCGAGCCCCTGGCGGTAGACGGCCGCCACCGCGGTGCCGCACTGGTTGAGCTTGTGCACCACGCGCCATGGGCCGGCATCGGTCTTGTAGGCCAGGCCGAAGTGCGAGTAGCGCAGGCCGTACTTGCTGAGGTCCTGGCCGGCGCGCGCCAGCACGACGACGCGCGCGCCGCTGGCATCGAGCTGCTGCGAGGTGCGCTCGGCCAGTTCCATGCCCTTGGCGATCAGCGCGGCGCCGGGCTTGACCTGCTCGCACGAGCGGCCGGCCTGCGCCTGCGTCGTCGCGGCGGCCACGGCGAACGCGACCGCCGCCAGGAGGGCGGCGCGTTTCACGACAGCCTCTCGTTGGCCAGCAGTGCACGGCCGATGGCGTTGGGCACGAAGGCCAGCACCTCGCCCGCGGCCGAGAGCACGACGCCGGTGCCGATCACGCTGACGACGATGGCGGTGCCGACCGCGGTCGAGGCGCCCTGCGCCACGCGGCCCGCCACCTTGACGCTGGCGCGCGCGCCGTCGGCGGCGCGTTCGAGCACGTAGACCGTGCCGTCGGCCGAGGCCTCGACGGCGACCACGGTCAGGATCGAGCCGCCGACCGAGAGCGCGGCCGGCACTTCGCTGGCCTTGGCGGCCGAGGCGCCGGCGGCACCGACCGCGGAGGCGCCGACCAGCACCGAGGCCACGGGCAGCATCGACAGCGCGACGGAGGCATCGCTCTGGGCGCGGGCCACGGGCGCCGCGAGCGCGGCGAAGGCGGTGCAGGCGGCCACGAGGACGGTGGCCAGGGACTTGCGGGCGAAAGCGGTGTTCATGATCGGGCTCCTTGCGTGGGGGGTGCGGGCGGTCATTCGGCGGCGGCCGGGGTCTGGGCGGCTTCGACGCGGGCGGCGTGGCGGCCTTGCAGGCGGGCTTCGGCGAGGTCGGCCTCGTGGCGGTCGCGCAGGGTCTTGGCCAGCGTGAAGGCCGAGCTGATCAGGAACAGCCAGCTCACGCCGAGGAAGGCCTTGTAGGTGTCGTTGACCTCCATGCGCAGCAGGCCCCAGCCGGTCAGCAGCATCGCGACGAAGAAGCTGCCCCAGACGACCAGCTTCCACATCGGCAGGTCGCGGCCGGCGGCATGCTGGTTGTCGCGCACGAACTTCGACAGCACGAAGGCGGTGCTCAGGCAGAACACATAGCCCATCACCATGAAGGCCCGGTCCAGTGCCTCGCCCGGCAGCCAGCTCAGGCCGGTCGCGCAGAGGAAGACGGCGATCGCGAAGGACGCCCAGACCTGGAACTGCCAGGCCCGCGTGTCGCGCTGGACCGGAGCGTTGGTGATGGTGTTGGCTATATGAGTTTGCATGAGTGCCTCGCGGCGTAGTGAAGGTGGGCGGATGATGGTCCGCCCCCGCGCCACGGGACTCGAATGATTCGACCGGTTCAGCGTTTCGGCTCCGGCGGTATCTCTAACGGATACTTTTCGGGGGATCCCGCCCCCCAAAGAAAAGGCCGCCCGAAGGCGGCCTGGTCCGTGGGTGCAGCCCCGGCCTCAGGGATGGAGCAGCCCGCCCACGCGCTGCTGCAGCAGCTCGGGCCGCACCTCGGCCGGCGCCACCGCGGCGCCGACGTTGAGGCCCACGCGGCTGAAGAAGCCGCGGCGGAAGGGCTTGACCATCGCCACCGGTTCACCGCCGCGCAGCTCGATGCGGCTGAAGAACGAGCCCCAGAGGTTGGTCAGCGCCATCGGGATCACGGGCGGCTCCAGGCCCTCGGCGCGCGCGCTGTCCACGATCTTCATCACGCCGCCCTTGAAGGGCTGCAGCGCGCCGTCGCGCGTGATCGCGCCCTCGGGGAAGATCGCCAGCAGGTCGCCCTCGCGCAGCACGCCGAGCGCCTTGGCGAAGGCCGCCTCGTAGGCCGCCGGGTCCTCCTTCTGCGGCGCGATCGGGATCGCCTTGGCGAGCTTGAACAGCCAGCCGAGCACCGGCACCTTGAAGATGCGGTGGTCCATGATGAAGCGGATCGGCCGCGGGCTCGCGGCCATCAGCAGCACCGCGTCGATGAAGCTCACGTGGTTGCACACCAGCACGGCCGGCCCCTCGACGGGGATGTGCTCGTCGCCCTTGATGTCGAAGCGGTAGACGAAGCGCGACAGCACCCAGGCCACGAAGCGCAGCAGGTACTCGGGCACCAGCATGAAGATGTAGAAGGCCACCACCGCGTTGGCGATGCCCGTGAACAGGAAGATCTGCGGGATGGTGAAGCCCGCGCCCAGCAGCGCGCCGGCGATGACCGAGCTGCCGATCATGAAGAGGGCGTTGAGGATGTTGTTGGCCGCGATGATGCGCGCGCGGTGCGTGGGCTGGCTGCGCAGCTGGATCAGCGCGTACATCGGCACGCTGTAGAGGCCCGCGAACAGCGACAGCAGCGCCAGGTCGGCCATCACGCGCCAGTGCGCGCTCTGGCGCAGGAAGGCGCCGAGCCCCATCTCGGGCACCGCGGGCAGGCCGCGCGCGGCGAAGTACAGGTCGATCGCGAACACGCTCATGCCGATGGCGCCCAGCGGCACCAGCCCGATCTCGACCTGGCGCCGGCTCAGCGTCTCGCACAGCAGCGAACCGACGCCGATGCCGATCGAGAACACCACCAGCAGCAGCGAGGCGACCTGCTCGTTGCCGTGCAGCACCTCCTTGGCGAAGCTCGGGAACTGGCTCAGGAACACGGCGCCGAAGAACCACATCCACGAGATGCCGAGCAGCGAGCGGAACACCACGATGTTCTCGTGCGCCAGCTTGAGGTTGCGCCAGGTCTCGCTGACCGGGTTCCAGTTGACGACCAGGCTCGGGTCGGTGGCCGGCGCCGGCGGGATCGCCTGGGCCACGGCGCGCCCGATCAGGGCCACCGCCACGCAGGCGATCGCCACGCTCAGGTGGCCGATCTGCGGCACCGCCACCAGCAGGCCGCCGGCCACCTGGCCCAGCAGGATCGCGACGAAGGTGCCCATCTCGACCATGCCGTTGCCGCCCGTGAGCTCGCGCGCGTCGAGCACCTGCGGCAGGTAGGCGAACTTGACCGGGCCGAACAGGGTGGAGTGCAGGCCCATGAGGAACACGCAGCCCAGCAGGATGACCGCGTCGGCGCGCACGAAGCCCCAGGCCGCGATCAGCATGATCGCGATCTCGAGGTTCTTGACGAAGCGGATCATCTTCGTCTTGTCGAACTTGTCGGTGAGCTGGCCCGCGGTGGCCGAGAACAGCAGGAACGGCAGGATGAACAGCGCGCCGATCATCAGCCCCGCCATCGAGGGCTGCATCCAGCTCAGCTGCAGCTGGTAGGTCACCATCACGGTGAAGGCGAACTTGAACAGGTTGTCGTTCGCCGCGCCCGCGAACTGGGTCCAGAAGAAGGGCGCGAAGCGCCGCTGGCCGAGCAGCGCGAACTGGTTGGCGTGCGCGTTCGCCTCGTGCGAGTCGGCGGGGGACGAGGGCGCGGCAGCGGCGGGCGTTGTCATTCGGAAGCTTCTCCTCTTGGCGGCTCCGCGCGGCCCCCGGCGGGGAACGCTCGCGGGGCCGGGGGCTGTCGTCAGGCCGTCAGGGCGGCCGCGCCGGGATTGTGCCGCAGGGCCGCGGCGCGCCAGCCGCGGTCGAGCCGCTGGAGCGCGGTGAGCACCGGCAGCGCGGCCAGGGCGGCGCACAGGTGCTTGAGCGTGTGGCCCGAGATCACGCCCTGCGTGGCCTCGTAGATCGGCTGGTCGGCCAGCTCGAAGGCCTTGGCCAGCACGTAGGCCGCGATCACCCAGCCCAGGCGCAGGCCGACGGCGCCGGAGATCGGCCGCGACAGCGCCAGCGTGAGCACCAGCGCCATGCCGCCGAACTGCACCAGCGCCCAGGGCAGCACGTTGCCGGTCTCCTGCGCGATCTCGGCCGACAGCAGCCCGGTGGTGAGCACGAACCAGGCGGCCGGCCAGCCGGCGCGCTGGCTCACGCGCTCGCAGACCGCCATCCCGATCAGGCCGGCGAAGGCGACCGCCATGCCGGCGCGGTCGGCGGCCAGCCGCGGCGCGTCGGGTGCCAGGTGATAGAAGGCCGAGCCGGCGGCGGTGGCGATCAGGCCGGCGAAGAACAGCCAGGCGCAATCGAGCGTGTTGTCGGGCGGATCGCTGGCCGGCGGCGCGAGCGGGAAGCCGGACAGCGCCTCGTGGTGCGCGCGGTCGATGCGGTTGAGCCAGTACAGGCCCCAGCAGCCCATGAGCAGGAAGGGCAGGTTGCTCAGCACGTCCATGGCGTTGGGCAGGCCGTGCCAGGCGCGGGTGTCGGCGAAGACCAGGGCGATCGCGACCTCGGCGGCCGGCAACACCGGGCCGACGATGCCGATCAGGAGCAGCAGGCCCAGGAAGAAGGCCAGGCCACGTTCGCGGCGTGTCAGGGAGTGGAGGAGCATGTCTGTTCTCGAAGTTGGGTGATGGCGGGATGGCCGATCGGTTGGCGGGCGGAATTTAGTTGCCAGCCTCTCCCCAGGCATCGAGAATCGATACGAGGCACTATTTCACACCCACCGGTATCTCCAACCGATACCCAACCGGAACCTTGCCACCTTCATGAGCACCACCGTCGATCTCGTCCAAGCCCTCAAGAACGAACTCAAGAGCGCCCGCATGACCTACGCCGACCTGGCGCGTTCGCTCGACATGGCCGAGTCCAGCGTCAAGCGGATGCTGGCCAAGAGCGACATGCCGCTGTCGCGCGTGGACGCCATCTGCCGCGCGCTGAAGATCGATTTCGCCGAGCTGGCGCGGCGCGTGGCCGACGCCCAGCCGCTGCTCAAGGAACTGACGCACGAGCAGGAGAAGGCCGTGGTCAAGGACAAGAAGCTGCTGCTGGTGGCGATCAGCGTGCTGAGCCAGTGGACGCTGGAGCAGATCGTGACGGCCTACCGGATCAGCGAGGCCGAGTGCATCGGCTTCCTGGCCCAGCTCGACCGGATCGGGATCATCGAGCTGCGGCCGCTGAACCGGTATCGCCTGAAGCTCGCCAAGACCTTCCGCTGGCGCCCGCACGGGCCGGTGATGGAGTTCTTCCGCGAGAACGTGGTGCTCGACTACTACCGCGGCGGCTTCGACGGCCCGGCCGAGGGCCTGCTGCTGGTGCACGGCTCGATCAGCCGTTCGCTGGCGCCGGCCTTCCTCGAGCGCCTGCAGCGCGTGGCGCAGGACTTCGCGCAGCAGCACCAGACCGACCAGAAGCTGTCGCCCAAGGACCGCGAGGGCTACACGCTGCTGCTGGGGATGCGCAACTGGGAGTTCGAGCTGTTCACGCGGCTGCGGCGGGCCTGAGCCCGGGCCGCCCGGGTCAGGCCTTGGCGGCTTCGAGCGTGTCGCGCGTGGTCCGCGCCGCGGCGCGCGCGGCCTCGGCGAAATCGTCGCCCGACGAGGCATAGATGATCGCGCGCGAGGAGTTCACGACGATCGGCGCGTCGGCGCGCCAGCCGGCACGCACCGTGGCGACCGCGTCGCCGCCCTGGGCGCCGACGCCCGGGATCAGCAGCGGCACGGTCGGCGCCAGCGCGCGCACGCGCTCGATCTCGGCCGGGTAGGTGGCACCGACCACGAGGCCGAGCTGGCCGTTGAGGTTCCACGGCCCCTGCGCCAGCCGCGCCACGTGCTCGTAGAGGAAGGGCTGGCCCTCGACGCTCGCCAGCCGCTGGCCCTGCAGGTCGGACCCGCCGGGGTTGCTGGTGCGGCACAGCAGGAAGGCGCCCTTGCCGTGGTGGCGCAGGTAGGGCTCGACCGAGTCGAAGCCCATGAAGGGCGAGAGCGTGACCGCGTCGGCGCCGTAGCGCTCGAAGGCCTCGATGGCGTACTGCTCGGCCGTGGAGCCGATGTCGCCGCGCTTGGCGTCGAGGATGGTCGGCACCTGGGGCGCGTTGCGGCGCATGTGCTCCATGAGCTGCTCGAGCTGGTCCTCGGCGCGATGGGCCGCGAAGTAGGCGATCTGCGGCTTGAAGGCGATGGCGAGGTCGGCCGTGGCGTCGACGATGCGGGCGCAGAAGTCGTAGATGCGGCGCGCGTCGCCCTTGAACTGCCCCGGGAACTTCGCCGGCTCCGGATCGAGCCCCACGCAGAGCAACGAACCGTTTGTTTGCTGCGCGGCGGCAAGCTTGTCGAGGAAAGTCATGGGGGCGATTTTAAAGGGGGCCCCCGACGGCCCCCGGCCCGGCCTCGCCCAGGTTCAGCCCGCCTCGGGCTGCTGCGCGGCCGCCAGGCACAGGTCGGCCCAGGCGCGGCCCTTGTCGACCGGATTGCGCAGCAGGTAGGCCGGGTGGTAGGTGGCGACCACCGGCACGCCCTCGAGCTGCGCCGCCTGGCCGACCCGCCCGCGCAGCTTGCCCAGCGGCTCGCCGCTTTGCATCAGGCCCTGCGCGGCCAGCGGCCCCATGGCCAGCACCAGCCGGGGCGCGAGCGCCGCGGCGTGTTCGGCGAAGGCTTCGTCGAGCGGGCGCGGGCCGCCGGGCTGGCCCGAGGCCACGCCGCGGTGCAGGCGCATCAGGTGCACCGGCACGCCGCCCTCGTGCAGCTTGAGCGCGCGCAGCATGTTGTCGAGCAGCCGGCCGGCATCGCCCGCGAAGGGCTCGCCGTGGCGGCCGTCGAGCTCGGGCGGCATGTCGGCCAGCACCAGCCAGCCGCCCTGCGGCGCAACGCCCTCGGCGGCGTCGGCATAGAGGCGGCGCGGGGCCTCGACCAGCACGGCCGCGCCGTGGCCGGCGGGAACCGGCGCCGGGCGCGGCGGCGGGGGGGGGGGGGGGGGGGGGGGGGGG